>JAYTNO010000148.1:0-22550 GCA_043748275.1 Flavobacterium sp.
CAACAGTTCCACCCCAAATAGCTGTTGCTAAAAAAGGATTATCAATAAATGGATTTCTATTGCCTTGACCATAAGTATTATTTGAATTGCCTAAATAGGTATTTCTTCTACGTTCTACTTCTGATACTGGATCTTCGGCATTCCAATTCAAAAATAAATCTATCATATTACTATCATTGGCAACAGTTACTCCTACTCCAACATTTTTTGGCAAACATTGATCACCATAACGCAAATACATATACATCATCATTCTGGCAATGTCTCCTTTCCACTCGTCTCCAGGATACCAATTTGACCCAACAGGTCCAGAATTTCCTATACCTGCAGCAAATTTATCACTTCCTCTATTTGAATTTCTACTCACATCTGACGCTCGAATATGATGAATATCAGAACCTGGACCAGAAGTTCCTAAATCAGGATTTCCTAATGATTTTGCGTAAGTATGTTCTCTATTCCACTCGCAACTGCCTGTACCATCACTATTTTTATCTCTACGTCTATGATCAATTCCATCTGAAGAATTTGTAGGACATATATTTTCACTAAAACCATAAATCAATAATACATTGGAATTAGTGGTGTCATCTGGATCTAAATCAATAATTTTAATTCCGTTTTCTGCATCTTGATAACTGAGTAAGTTGGTATGAGTAGTTATTATTTTTGTTGCAAGTGCATTCTTTAATGCTGTTCCTGATAAATTCCAATTGAACCCATTATAATAAGGAATAGCTGGTGCTCCATCTTGTGAAAATCCCAAAAAAAAATTTAACAGGACAATAATAATGTATAATTTTTTCATTTAACTAATTTTTTCGACCACAAATGTAATTTCTTTATTTGATTTATAATAAAAATTAACTTTTATTCAAATTTGAATAAAAAAACCTTCTATTACTAGAAGGTTTTTTATAATATTTTGAATTTATTTTAGAATTAGTTTACAATCACTTTTCTTAGAGTAGTTTGATTATTAGCAGACAATTTTACAAAATAGAATCCCTTTGGCAAATTCTCTAAACTATAAATATGATTCTCTGATTTTGGGTTTTTAATAACTTGCATCAATTGGCCATTAATATTAATTAACTGAATTTCTTCTAAAACAAACTCACTGTTAATATTGATTCTATTATCATTGGCAGGATTTGGATAAATGGCTACATCTGCTAATATATCAAAAGTAGGATTAGCAAGTGGTGAACCCCAAATTCTTGTAACATAAGATGGATTATCTATAAATGGATTTCTATTGCCTTGACGTGCAAAAACTGCATTGTTTCTAGCTACTTCTCTAGGACTTACAGGATCTTGAGTATTCCAAGTTAATAAAATATTTAAATAGGCATTAGTAAAAACCTGATTGCTTGTCCCATTAAATGCCGCATAACTATAACCTGCTACTACGTTTTCATAACGAGTTGCAAAATAAAAATACATTCTAGCAATATCGCCTTTAAATTCGTCTATAGGTTCAAAAACAGTTCCTGTAAATCCAGCAGCATAACCAGAATTTAGAGCAGAACCTAATTTTGACCCATTTGCTGAAGTGATACTTGCATTCCCAACTTTTCCGTGAGGATAATTTGATCTTTCACCATTTACTTTTCCATCTGTAGGAGTAATAAAATGTGCATCAGATACCATAGGTGTATTTGAATTAAAGATGGATTGAGGTATTATATGTTCTCTGTTATAACAATCTCCTTCTGCAGAATAATTCCCACAACGTTGTGTAGATCCTGAAGAATAATTATATGGATCAACTCCTGTTGGGTTTTCAGAATACATATCTAATATTGTTCCGTCATTTTCATAGAAATAATCTCTATCAGAAGTTTGATAGGTTACATACAAACCATCATATCCTCTATCAGTATGTCCTTTAATAATATTATATAATTGAGTTTTTAATGTATAACCATTTCCAGTTGCTGAATTATAATAGGTTGCTGAAGGTTGTGACAAACCAACAACAGCAATAAGCAAAAGTGCTAGAGAGTACCATTTTTTCATTCTATAGGTATTTAATTAATTTGGGGTTTCAATTTTTCGTTCTAAAAGTGCCATATAAAAACCATCAAAACCTGATTCAGAGGCAAGTATTTTAGAATCTTTTACAAAGGTAAAACTTTTACCTATATCTGTTGTTAAAAAATGTTTTATTTGTTCTTGATTTTCAGAAGGTAAGATAGAACAAGTGGCATAAACAAGTTTTCCACCTGGTTTTACAATTTTTGAATAATTCTCTAATACTTCTGCTTGAACTTTTCGGATATTATCAATAAACTCAGGTTGCAATTTCCATTTTGCATCTGGATTTCTTTTTAATACTCCCAAACCACTACAAGGTGCGTCAATCAATACTCTATCTGCTTTTTCGTGCAATTTTTTAATGACTTTTGTAGTATCAATAATGCGATATTCAATATTAAAAGCACCGTTTCTTTTAGCACGAAGTTTTAATTGTTTGAGCTTACTTTCATATAAATCCATTGCAATTAGTTGTCCTTTGTTTTCCATTAAAGAGGCTATGTGCAAGGTTTTTCCTCCTGCACCTGCGCAAGTATCTACTACACGCATTCCTGGTTTTACATCTAGAAAAGCTGCAACTAATTGAGAATTGGCATCCTGAACCTCAAAAAAACCTTCTTTGAATGCATCAGTCAAAAAAACGTTTGCTCTCTCTTTTAGCACCAACGCATCGGGTTGATCTTTCAGAAAATCGGTTTCAATATTCAAATCCATTAAAATGGCACGCAGTTTTTCTTTGGTAGTTTTTAATGTATTTACTCTCAAAATAACTTTGGCTGGTTGGTTTTGTGCCGCAATTTCGGTTGCCCAAGCTTTTTCACCCAATTCTTTTACTCCCAAAGCATCCATCCAATCTGGAATAGATTCTTTGAAAACTCTTACTTTAGAAAGTTCATCAAAACGACCTTTAATTTTTCGTAGTGGAGTTCCTTCTAATTGTTTCCAATCTGGAATTGGATAACCTCTCAAAACCGCCCAAGAAGCAAACATTCTCCAAAGATTATCTCTATCAAAAGGTTCTTTTACTTCGGCAATTTCTGCATATAATCGTTTCCAACGTACAATTTCATAGATGGTTTCTGCAACAAATTTTCTATCTGAACTTCCCCAACGCTTGTCTTTTTTTAAAGCTCTAGCCACCACTTTATCGGCATATTCTCCTTCATTGAAAATAGCATTTAATGAATCAATTGTAGTATAAACTAAATTTCTGTGTAATCTCATTTTTATTTTTAATAAGGTGGCAAAGGTATTGCTTTTAAATAGAATGAGAAAGAGTATTATTAATTGGATTAATAATACTCTTTCTTTTATAAATTAATTAACTTTTCTTTAATGATGATTACTTTCTACTCGTTTCATATTGATAATTTCTGGAGCATGTAACACCATAGGAAATTGTTCAACTTTTACAGAACTACTATCCAGACCGAAACCTTTTTCTTCAGATAAACTTAACTTTTTCATAAAGAAATATACATTCATTACAACTTTTTCATAAAAAGATAAATCACTGTCATTAGAAAGGAATTTTTCTGAAAGTACAAATTTAAAGTCGCCAATAATATTATTTTTATTCAAGGATTCGTATCGACTGGTTATGTCTACTTCTCCATTTTTAACCATATCTTTAATAACTTCCTTAAACATAAGATTGATTTTGGTTGGCTCTCTAAATCCTAAATAAAAATCAACTCGATAAATATCATCTTTAATAATTTCGGTAACTTTATACTCTTTTTTATAGGGTTCGTTTAAAACATTTACATGTATAAACCAATATAAATCTGCACGTTTTGGACGTTTTTGTAAAATAGAATACATTACTTTTTCTTCAATTTCGTCACTTCTTGTAGAGTTGGTCATATAAACCAAATGCGTTGCATATTTAGGAATAGATAAATCTACACTTAACTCAGCCAATACTTTTTTATAGGTATCTATTTTAACAATTTTGGTGTAGTTTTTACTAATTTGTTTGGCTAGATACCATGTGGCCATAACACCTATAAGAATCATTGCTATAAATAATGTTACGAAACCACCATGAAAAAACTTTACAATATTTGCTGCTAAAAAGCTAAATTCAATAACAAGATAAATGGTTATAAGTGGTACGATGAAAAACCATTTTACTCTTTTCATTATCAAATAAAAATTAAGTAAAATAGTGGTCATAATCATACATAAAATAATAGCCAAACCATAAGCATGCTCCATATTGCTTGATTCTCTAAAATAAAGAACTATACCAATACAACCAAGCAACAATAACCAATTTATTGAAGGAATATACAATTGTCCTTTTAATTCTGTTGGATATTTTATTTTTACTTTTGGCCATAAATTCAATCGCATAGCTTCGTTAATCAAAGTAAACGAACCGCTAATTAAAGCTTGAGAAGCAATTACTGCTGCTAATGTTGAGATAACGACTCCTATAGGTTGAAACCAAACTGGCATCATTAAATAGAAAGGATTTCCTGCGCTACTGCTTAATTGAGTTAATGTTTTTCCTTCATGTGCTATTAAATATGCACCTTGTCCAAAATAGTTCAGTAATAACATGGCTTTTACAAAAATCCAGCTTATTCTGATGTTTTTTCGACCACAATGTCCCATATCAGAGTAAAGTGCTTCTGCTCCAGTGGTACAAAGAAAAACAGCTCCTAAAACATAAAAACCTTCGGGATGAATTTGTAATAATTCGTATGCATAATAAGGGTTAATTGCTTTAAATACTGAAAAATCTGTTATGATTTGTGATGCTCCAATTATTCCTAACATAACAAACCACACCAACATCATAGGGGCAAAAAACTTCCCTACTAATTTAGTTCCGAATTGTTGAATTGTAAAAAGAATTATTAAAATCGTGATAACTATAGGTATGGTTTGTATGTCTGGTTTAAAAAGACGTAGTCCTTCTACAGCAGAAGAAACGGATATAGGTGGTGTTATAATTCCATCAGCCAAAAGTGCACTACCGCCTATTATTGCTGGCACAATCAACCATTTTATCTTTGTTCGTTTGACCAATGCAAATAAGGCAAAAATACCTCCTTCACCATGATTATCGGCGCTAAGTGTTATAATGACATATTTTAGTGTAGTTTGTAATGTAAGTGTCCAAAAGATACAAGAAATTCCGCCTAAAACAATATCTCTATTGATTCCATAATCTCCAATAATGGCTTTCATTACATACAATGGAGAGGTTCCAATATCACCATAAATAATTCCTAAAGTTACAAGTAATCCTCCAATTGATAATTTACTGTGTAGTCCGTGATGCTGAGAGCTCATAAAAAAAAGTTAAAAAAAGTGTACAAATTTACTATTAAAAAAATAGTTAAATCAATATTCTTTCGATATTTTTTTAATTACCATAAAAAAGTATTAAAATAAAAAAAAGGAAATACTGCTACTGCAATATTTCCTTTAAATTCAAAAATTTATTTTTTTTATCTTCTTCCTCCTCTTTCTGAATTGCTTGAATCATTTCTTGATGGTGCAGCATTTCTATTATCTGAATTGCTTCGTGGTGATTCTGATCTTGTAGTGGAGCCATAATCTCTAGATGAAGTATTTGAACTGCTTCTTATCGGTTGGTTTTCTCTAGTAGAACCATAATCTCTAGTTGATAAATTTGTACTGCTTCGTATCGGTTGATTTTCTCTAGTGGAGCCAAAATCTCTAGTTGATGTATTGGTACTGCTTTTTATCGGTTGGTTTTCTCTAGTAGAACCATAATCTCTAGTTGATGCATTTGTACTACTTCTTATTGGTTGGTTTTCTCTAGTGGAACCATAATCTCTAGTTGATGCATTTGTACTGCTTCTTATCGGTTGGTTTTCTCTAGTAGAGCCATAATCTCTTGTTGATGCATTTGTATTGCTTCTTATCGGTTGATTTTCTCTAATAGAACCATAATCTCTTGTTGATGCATTGGTACTGCTTCGTATCGGTTGATTTTCTCTAGTGGAACCATAATCTCTGGTTGATGCATTTGTACTGCTTCGTATCGGTTGGTTTTCTCTAGTATTCGTTCTCGGATTAGAATAGGCCATTTCATTTCTAGTGGAAACATTTTTAATGGTTCTAGTTTGATCTAAATCATGACGATTGCTATAATTGGTATTTCTATAAGTAAAAGCTCGAGTAGGATAATTACGCTCACAATAATCACCTCTTCTATAAGTATGCATAGCAACGGCTCTTTCGCAACGTCTCACATTTACATAATTGTAATGGTGATTAAAATTGATATGAATATTGATATTGTTTCGGTATCTAAAAATTGGACAAGGATTCCAAGCATAATAGTATGTTGGATAATAATCCCAATACCAAGATGAACAATAAGGACGATAACTTGTGATCCAAAACGAAGCATAAATATAAGGTGTATGAACATAAACAGGCTCATAAATATAATTTTGCCCATACATATAAACATCACCTACAACTTGAACTTGAACATTATTATGACGATCTCTTTCTACTTCAATAGTAGCCACATCTTGATAAGAATCTCTTCCTAAAACAGATTGCACAATAATCAAATGGGTGTTTCCTTCTACAGATTCAATGACTCTCAAATAGTCTACTTGATTGTCATCATTCAAATCTAGGTTTGAAATTTGAATGGTAGGATCATTCAATTGTCTTTCAAAATCTTCTAAATTTTTGGCATCTCCAAATAAAGAGGCAACAGCTCTTAGATCTAAATTATCACTAATTTCAGAACTTGTTGCATTAACAATAGTTCTATCTTGAGCAAATATAGGGCTGGCAAAAAGGGCAATCAATAAGACCGATGTAAATAATTTCGTTTTCATAATACTTATGTTTAATTAATACTTTTACATGATATCCAATTACTGTGCCAGTAATTTTTATTCGTATTCGCTACATTTTTATCCAAAAGAATAAAGTGTAAATTAGCCTACTTTAAAAGGACTTTAAATGAAAAAATTTATTCTAATATCTATTACTAGTTTTCTATTGGCAAATTGTGCTGTAAAAAATAAAACTAAGATTTCATCTGATTTTCAATCTATTACTATTGATACTTTAATTAAAGATAAAATTAGTATTAGAGCAATTGAAATTGATGATGAAAAAATTTGGTATGCAGCAGATAATAATAGATTTGGATTTTATGATTTAAAAGCGAAGCAAAAAACAGAACACAAAATCTTAAAAGATAGTTTACGAATTGAATTCAGGAGTATTGCAAAAACTAACAAAGATGTTTTTATTTTGAATGTTGGCAATCCTGCTTTATTGTATCAAATATCAAAAAAAACATTACAACCTAAATTAGTATATCAAGAAAACAACGAAAAAGTTTTTTATGATAGTATGCAATTTTGGAACGACCAAGAAGGCATTGCTATAGGTGATCCTATTAGCAATTGTTTATCGATAATTACCACTCGTGATGGAGGGAAATCATGGCAAAAAACAACTTGCGAAAAACTTCCTAAAATTGTTGAAGGTGAAGCGGCTTTTGCTGCAAGCAATACCAATATTTGCATCAAAGGCGCTAAAACTTGGATTATTACTGGCGGAAAAAAATCTCGTATTTTCTATTCTCCAGACAAAGGCAACAATTGGGAGGTTTTTGAAACTCCAATAGCACAAGGATTAGAAATGACTGGTGCTTTTACTGCAGATTTCTATGATGATAAAACCGGAATTCTAGCTGGTGGCAACTATGAAATTCCTAATCAAAATTATAGCAACAAAGCCATTACAAATGATGGAGGAAAAACGTGGCAATTAGTTGCCGAAAATCAAGGATTTGGCTATGCTTCTTGCATTCAATTTGTTCCTAAAAGCAACAAAAAACAACTGGTTTGTGTTGGCGCTTTAGGTTTGTTTTATTCTGCTAATTATGGAAATACTTGGAACAAATTTTCAGATAATAAAGAGTTATATACCATTCGGTTTATCAATACCCAAACTGCTATTGCGGCTGGCAGAAACAGTATGCTAAAAATTAATTTTAAGTAAAAAACTAATCTTTCAATATTTTCTCTCGATATTGTTTCAACAATTTTCTATTGAAACCTTCTTCAGAACGTTTGAGTTTAATAATTTTTTTAGCAGGAAGTATTCCTTTCAAACTCACAATAAATTTTTTGCGAAGTTGGTATAAATCATCTTCAGTGCTCTCCATTTGGTTTAATAAATTGGAAGCCTCTTTTTCGCTCATTGCATCAACTTCTCCGGCATCAAGACGATTCATATAAGAGCGCATTTTTTCTTGACGCAATTCTTTTTGTTTGTCTTCATACCCATTAAATACAGGCCAAAATTTTGTGGCTTCTTCTGAAGAAAGTTGCAGTTCTTCTGTAATATAAGCTACTTTTAATGCTTTTATTTGTTCCTTTTTTTCCTTCAATCTAGGTTGTGCAAAAGTGTTAATTGCAAATAAAAAAAGAAGTAAGTGAATTATTTTTTGAATTTTCATAAGTATCGTATTCTAAATGAGGTATCTTAATTGATAATGTAATTTTCTAAATCGGTATCGGTTGACAATTCATCTTCTATAGAAGTATTTTCAATAGAAGTGGTAACTTTCATTTTTTGAATGTCGTTTGCATCTAAAAGTGATACAAAATCATCTTCGTTTAAAGTGGTTTGTTGGGTAATATAATTTTCTAATACATCTTGATCAATATCTAACGATTCAGATTGAAACTGTTGCATCATTGGTATAGAAAATGCTACTACAAATACTGCTGCTACTGCAATTATCCAGGTTTTACGTCTTGCAAAAATCGAAATTACTTTGGTTTCTTTCTTTTCAATTTTCTGCAAAACTTTTTCAGAAAAACCATCAAAATAGCCTTCTGGAGTTGTAAATCCAGTGGTGATTTTGGGTTCATTATCTAGTTTAAATGCTTTCATAATAGGTATAAGACAAAATTAACGAATAAAGGTTTAATTGTGAGTCATAAAATCTTCAATTTTTTTGGCTGCATGATGATAAGATGCTTTCAAAGCACCGACTGATGTTCCTAAAATTTCTGACATATCTTCGTATTTTATTTCTTCAAAATAGCGCATTTTAAAAACCAATTGTTGCTTCTCTGGTAAAAGTACAATTGCTTTTTGAAGTTTGATTTGAATCTCATTGCCATCAAAATAATCATCTGCTTTGAGATTATCTACAATTTTGCTCTGCAATGCTTCACTCGTCATACCGTTTCGTTTGGCTTTGCTATTAATAAATGTGATGGCTTCATTTGTAGCAATACGATACATCCAAGAAAACAACTTACTATCGCCTTTGAAATTTTTTAAATGCTGAAACACTTTTACAAAGGTATTTTGCAAAACATCATCAGTATCATCGTGATTCAAAACTATATTTCGTATATGGTTGTATAAGGGTTTCTGATATTCAGACAAGAGCTTTTGAAACGCTTCGTTTTGCGTTTTTGGATTCAATAACTGTGCTATGAATTGCTTTTCGTCCAAAGAAATATTTACTATTAGAATACAATTATATCAAAAGGTTTAATGTTAATTTTATTGTTCTAAAGGAACTTGATTTTTTAATACTTTTTTCAGAAACAAAAAACCAATAATAGCCGCAATCATAGAAGATATTAAAATTACAAATTTGGCATTGTTAATAATGGTTTCATCATTAAAAGCCAAAAGGGTAATAAATATAGACATCGTAAACCCAATACCTCCTAAAAATCCTACACCTATAATAGTTTTCCAATTTAGGTCAGAAGGCAATTGACACCATCCTATTTTAACCGCAAAAAGAGTCAAAAGAAAAATACCAATAGGCTTACCCACAATTAATCCTAAAGCAATTCCTATACTATAAGGTTGCACCAAGGTTGCACCAATATTTGAACTCAAAACGATGGCAGTATTAGCCAAAGCGAAAACAGGAAGAATAATAAATGCAACTGGTTTGTGTAAAAAATGTTGCAAAATATAAGAAGTTGATTTTTCATCTCCGTTTCCAAACGGAATAGCAAATGCTAATAAAACTCCTGTAATGGTAGCATGTACACCAGAATGAAGCATAAAATACCACATCAAAATACCTCCAATTACATACGGAATTAGATTTCGCACTTTCAACCGATTCAAAACCAATAGTAGCCCAAAAATACTTAAGGCAATTCCTAAATTAAGTACCAATACGTTTTTGGTATAAAACAAAGCAATAATAATTATTGCACCCAAATCGTCAATAACCGCTAATGCTGTTAAAAATATTTTTAAAGAAACAGGAACTCTATTACCTAATAAAGATAGAATCCCTAGAGCAAATGCAATATCGGTTGCCATTGGTATTCCTGCTCCTGAATGCGTTTCTAATCCAAAATTAAACAACAAATAAATTCCTGCTGGAACAAGCATTCCTCCTATTGCACCAAAAATAGGCAACATTGCATCTTTGATATTTGATAATTCTCCTTGATAAATTTCGCGCTCAAGTTCTAACCCAATAAGCAAAAAGAAAATGGTCATTAACCCATCATTTATCCAATATTCTATACTATTTCCTGACCATTGCATTTGCCAAAAATGATGATACTGTGCACCAAAACTTGAATTTGTAATTAATAATGAAAGTACAGTACACCCTATTAAAACTAATCCTGAAGTTTTTTCGTTATCAAAAAAATGAGTGAATAATTTTGTAAGTGTCATAATGATATAGTACCGATTTACAGTTAATAATATAATAACTGAATCCTATTTTTGCTAATATAAAGTAATACTTAAGGAGTTGTTGGTGTTTCCTCAGGTTTTGTTTCAACAGGAGTTGCAGCAGGTTGCACTTCTGTAGTAGTAGTTGCTGCAGGTTTTGGTTTATAAATAGGTGCCACTATTTTGGGTTGAATCGGAATATAAATTTCTGTAACCCATTGCGATGGATTTGCAATTTCATCACTGTTTTTAGTATAAATTTCTAAATAGGCACCATCGGTTTTTTGAGTCAAATGGTTCTTGTCAATATAGGCAAACGTTTTGTCCCAAGCTTCTTTACTGTGCGAATAATCTCCTGTTAAAGTGGTTTTGACAGCTTGAAATGGAAACAACTGTCCAGAAGTAATATCACTTCCTTCACTTATAAAAACTTGATCTTTGATAGGAATTCCAACAGAAAAACGTGTCAATCCATTGGCAACATCATACGTATGATACAAAACAAAAGGTTTTCCATACATCGCCAACTTATTTTTTTCGAAAAAGTGAATCATATTCGGAATCATAATTCGCAAGTTCTTGGTCACATTCGAAATCTTACTCGTAATGGTTTGCTTCATATAATAACAGCCCAATTTTTGAATGACACCATTGACTTTGATGGAGTAGGTTTTTAATTCATACACCAATGTTTTATCAAGATTGGCCAAACTTTTTTCATACATTGTTCCAATAACATTATCAGCACCACCTTGAAAAGCGCAGTAAATCTTGAATCCAAAACTCATTGTTCCTTTCGAGCGCCAAGTAACTTTGGTTCCACCCAAGGTGTCTTTGAAAGTCCAAAACACATCCGAAAGCGAACCACTATAATTCATTTTTTGAGAAATACTTTGATTTTCTACTACCGAAATTGTTTTTACATCACCATCTCCATCACTTCCTTTCCAAGAATAAGAACCTCCAGTGCCAATGGTATTTCCAGGATACAAAAACTGCATACTTGCATCTTCTTTCTTCCAAGAACCAAAGGTTTCCCAGTTTCTTAAATCATTTACATAGCTAAAAACAGTAGATCTAGGCGATTTGATTACAGCACTTCGACTCACATCATAATTGCCTTTTTGGGTAGCGATAAAAACAGCTGTAGCAAACAAAGCCAAAATTAGGAGCAGAAATATATATTTTAGAATTCTCATAAGAAACCAATTAATAACTTTGATGTAAAGTTAAAAAATTTATTCATAGTTTGACTACTAAAATTTTGGAAGTGCTTTGTAAGATTACTTTTAATGAAAAAATGAAATGCTTATATTTGAATATAATTGAATAAAAGCTACTATCAAAAAGCACATATTAATTAAAAAAAATAATTTTCAGAAAGCCATCGTTTTATTTTACAATGACCTGTTTTAGCTTTTGGAAGTTCTTCTTTGATAGCCTTCTCGATTTTATGAAAAGTACAAAGCATGGCATAATTTTTTAACCTCATATAACTATTGATATAATGAAGTACTTCGTAACCGTCATCTACATTAAGTTCATAGGTATCGTGAAATTGAATCTTTTTAGATACAATTTCTTTTTTACTCGGATTCCAATTATAGGAATATTTTAAATCCGTTTCGTTGAAAATTGACATAACTCCTAATTTTAATCATTAACAATGTTCAAAATTAAAAAACGTTTTTATCAAAAAAATCCCCAACCATGGGGATTTTTCAATTATTTTTCGAGTGGCATTTTTTAGCGTTTCATGGTGATTTTTATAACAAAAAGAGCTACTATAAAGATCAAAAAAGCAATCAATACTTTATAACTTCCTTTATAGAATTTTTGATGTAAAGCCGCATCTTTCCTGTAAACATAGACAGCTGCAATTATAAAACTAACCAGAAAAAACCCTGCAAAAATCCATTGCCCTTGTGTAAACATTGTGTATAATTTTTTTGCAAAATTAAGCATTTGCTCTCAAAAGTTACTATTTTGCAACGTCTAATAAAATTATATTTCAATGAAAAAACAACTCAACGCAGTAAAAGAATTTCATACTGCTTTTCAGATAGGATTTAGCGAAAATCCAAAAGGGCATTTGGGCGAAAATAAAAACTTGCTTCGCTATAATTTAATGAAAGAAGAAAACGAAGAATACCTAGAAGCGGTTCAAAATAATGATTTAATAGAAATTGCTGATGCGCTTGGTGATATGATGTATATTTTATGCGGAACCATTATCGAACACGGTTTGCAACACAAAATAGAAGAGGTTTTTGATGAAATTCAGCGAAGTAATATGAGCAAATTAGATGAAGATGGCAAACCTATTTATCGTGAAGATGGGAAAGTAATGAAAGGTCCAAATTATTTTAAACCTGATTTTTCTAAAATTCTATAGTAGTTTTTTATAAGATAAAAAAAGAGGAACTTTCTATGAAAATTCCTCTTTTTGTTTAAAATAGGTAGTAAATTATACTTTTACTGTCCAGCCAAAAGTATCTTCTGCAAGTTTATATTGAATGTTGGTTAGTTTTTCTTTGAGTTCCATAGCAACCGATTTTTCTAGTTTTGGCAATTCATAATACACCTCTTGGTATGAAAAACCTACAATAGGATTCACTACAGCAGCTGTTCCTGCTCCAAATATTTCTTTCAAGCTACCATCTTTTGCAGCGGCTATCAATTCTGAAACAAGTACTGATCGTTCTTCTAGTTGAATACCCTCTCTTTTAGCAAGTGCTATAATACTTTTTCTGGTAACACCATCTAAAATTCTTTCACTGGTCGGTGCAGTTAATAAAGTATCGTTTATTCTAAAAAATACATTCATTGTTCCTGCTTCTTCCAACTTGGTGTGGGTAGCATCATCGGTCCAAATAATTTGTTGAAAACCTTGCTCATTGGCCAATTTGGTTGGATAAAATTGAGCTGAATAATTTCCTGCCGCTTTTGCCGCTCCAATACCACCATTAGCAGCACGGCTAAAATGTTCGGCAATTAACACTTTTACTTCACCTGAATAATACGATCTAGCAGGTGATAAAATAATCATAAATCGATATTGTGTAGAAGGTGCAGCAATAACACCACTACCTATAGCAATCATAAAAGGACGTATGTATAAGGTATTTCCTAAGCCTTTTTTTACCCATTCTTTTTCTAAATCGACCAATTTATGCAATCCATTCATGAAAATTTCTTCAGTAACTTCAGGCATAGCCATTCTCACAGCCGATTTGTTGAAACGATCTAGATTTTGATCCGGACGAAACAACCATACATCATCATGCTCATCTTTATAGGCTTTCATTCCTTCAAAAATGGCTTGACCATAATGAAAAACTTTGGCTGAAGGATCTAATAAAAAAGGTTCGTATGGTTTTATTTGTGGTTTTTGCCATTTTCCTTCTCTAAAATCGCAAACAAACATATGATCTGTGAAAGTGGTACCAAAAGATAAATTTTCAAAATCAACAGTACTAATTTTTGAAGTAGGAACGGTAACTATATCGATTTCGAATGCGGTATTTATGCTCATTTAATTTTGTTTTTTGGAATAGTTTTGATTGTAAAAAACTGATAGTTAATATTTTAACTGTATTGTTCTCCAAAATTAAAATTCATCCTTATTTTTGGCTAAAATAATAAAATTAGAATGTAAATAATACGGTATTTTTAAAATATTTATTGGGATATTAATTTAATTTAATATTCAATTGCATTCAATTGAAAACAAGAATTCATTAAAATTTGTATTCCTTTACTAAATAATAGCAATAAACTGTTATTTTTGTGCACATTAAATAAATTAAATACTAAATCACATTAAAAAATGAAAAAAAATATCCTACTACTTTGTGTAGCAATTGTTCTTTTTAGTTGTCAGAAAAAAGTAGAAGTAGCAAAAGAAAGTTATGCTTCATTTGGAGATTCAATTTCTAAAGATGGTGCAATTTCTAAAGAAACAATGTTTGCAAAATATGCCGGAATGAAAGATGGTGACACTATAAATGTGAAATTTGAATCAAAAATTAACGATGTGTGTCAGAAAAAGGGATGTTGGATGAATCTGGCTATGCCCAATAATGAAGAAGTTTTTGTTAAATTTAAAGATTATGCTTTTTTTATGCCTTTAAATTCAAAAGACCAAGAAGTTATTGTAAACGGGAAGGCTTTTGTGAGTGTAGAAAGTGTTGATGAATTAAAACATTATGCTAAAGATGCAGGAAAATCTCAAGCTGCAATAGATAGTATAATCAAACCAAAAACTACCTATTCTTTTCTTGCTGATGGTGTTTTAATAAAAAAATAATGAAACAAATATTCCTTCTTCTAACTGTAATTTTTTGTTTTATTTCTTGTAAAAAAGAAACCGAAAAAGAAAGTTGTTCTTCTGAAAAAAATTCAGAAAATAAAAAATTTGAAATGTATGAAATGTCAGAAATGGCAACTTTGATGGAGCAAATGTATGTAGATAACCAACGTTTGAAACAACGCATTCAAAAAGGAGATACTATTGGTGAATTTCCCAATCATTTTTTACAAATTCATAAAGCAGTAATGACTGATAAAACAGAAAATGATGCTTTTTTTAAAGAACAAGCCGCACAGTTTATCAGAGCACAAGAACTCATTTATGAAGATCCTAAAAATGCTAAACAACATTTTAATGAAGGTGTAAATGCCTGCATTGCTTGTCACGAAGTAAAATGCAGTGGACCAATTCCTAGAATTAAAAAACTGTATATCAAGTAAATCCATTTTAAAATCCTATTCCAAAAAAATTAATTTCCATCATACTTATGAAAAGAGAAATCATTCAAACGGCTGATGGTTCAACTACAATACATTTACCAGATTGGGACGAAAACTACCATTCTAAACACGGCGCTATTCAAGAAGCCAAACATGTGTTTATCAAAAATGGATTGTCTCTTTTTGAAAATAAAACAATCTCAATATTAGAAATTGGTTTTGGTACAGGATTAAATGCTTTTATTACTTTTCTAGAAGCCAAAAAACTAAACCAAAAAATAAACTACGTAGGTATTGAAGCGTATCCTATTGCTGAAGCTGAAGTCGCATTAATGAATTATGTAACCGAATTGCAGGCTGATAATGAAAGTGAAATATTCACAAAAATGCATACTTCAAGTTGGGAAACTCAAAACCAACTTTCAACCGAATTTTCATTAACCAAAAGGCAACAATTTTTTGACACTATTGATGACATGGAACAATTTGATTTGATTTATTTTGATGCCTTCGGATATCGAGTGCAACCCGAATTGTGGAGTACCGAAATATTTCGAAAAATGCATACCGCCCTTAAGCCAAAAGGAATTCTAGTGACCTATGCCGCTCGTGGCGTGGTAAAACGAAGTATGAAAGAAGTAGGATTTACTGTAGAAAAACTAGAAGGACCACCAGGAAAAAGAGAAATGTTTAGAGCGACAAAAATTTAACATAGCCAATTAACATATACTTTGTAAAAGCAATTATTATTTTTTTTAAATTTGGTTCAACAATTAAAAAGTACACTTTCTTTAATCTAAAAAAGTTTGACATTTATGAAGAGAACAATGTTTGCTTACACTAAAAGTATACTTGAAAGAGTGAGTTTTGATCCTCAACTTTTTTGTAAAGAATTAGAAAAAGCACTTAAAACGCTCTTGCCTTACGAAATTGAGCAACTTACTGATTGGTTATATGGCTATATCACAGAGAAACCAGAATTAAGGCAATGTCTAATTTACATTAACAAATAACACTAAAAGGAGCTTAAACGGCTCCTTTTTTATTGCAATATTTATTAAAACTCTTAATTTATTATATATTTTTATGTAAGTATTTACATTGTTTTTTACCCTAATTATTCATTTAATCGATATTTAGGGTATTTAAACGGATATTTTTATCCTTTTTTCTTGTAGAGAATATCTTTTTATTATACTTTTACCAAACGTTCTTATTAAGATAACCCCTAAATCTTACCCTTATGCCTAGAATGATTTACGACTACACGAAATCTGTGCTTGAAAGAGTGAGTTTCGATCCAATTCTTTTTTGTAAAGAATTGAGAAAAGCAATTAAAAACTTATTGCCTCATGAGATTGAATTATTGAGGAAATGGTTGCAAAACTTCACAACCGAAAAGCCTGAACTGCAGCAATACCTTAGTATTGTTAGTGGATAACTTAAAAGGAGCGATTAGCTCCTTTTATATTTTTATACCCTTTTGAAAAAAAATTTATTTTTTTATTATTGGACTTATTATCTCAACATTCTGAAATACAATGGCTCCTTTTACAACTCCTGCAATTGTTGTTCGTAAAGCATCAATAATTTGAATTTTGAGTTCTGTTTTAGGATAGATTAAACTAACTTCACGAGCAGGTTTTGGCTCTTTGAAATGTTTTAGTTTCGGTTTGTCTTTTTCCTTCAAGTCTAAAGTATGTAAATAAGGTAATAAAGTAATGCCTAATCCTTCATCGGCCAATTTTATTAAAGTTTCAAAACTACCACTTTGTAACTGAAAATGATTGATTTCCGTTTTACTTACATTTTTGCATAAATTTAAAATCCCATCTCTAAAACAATGGCCGTCTTGTAGGAGTAAAATTTCATCAAGATCCAAATCATCTACAGCTATTTCATCTTTATGATAATTATGATGATTTTCTGGAATATATGCCATAAAAGGCTCATAATACAATACTATTTCTTTAATTTTAACTTCCATCAAAGGTGTTGCTGCAATTGCTGCATCAAGATTACCATTGTTGAGTTTGATAATAATTTCATCGGTATTTAACTCTTCTATAATCAGTTTTACTTTAGGATATTTTTTTACAAAATTGTTTAAAAACATCGGCAAAAGAGTTGGCATTATTGTAGGAATAATTCCTAAGCGAAATTCGCCTCCAACATACCCTTTTTGCTGCTCTACAATATCTTGCATTCTATCGGCTTCATTAACAATATTCTTGGCTTGTGATACAATTTTATGACCAATATCTGTTAATTGAATCGGTTTTTTTGTACGATCAAAAATTATAATTTTGAGTTCTTCTTCTATCTTCTGAATTTGCATACTCAAAGTTGGCTGTGTCACAAAACACATTTCTGCAGCTTGTGTAAAATTTTTACATTCGGCAACAGCCAAAACATATTTTAGTTGGGTAATCGTCATGGTATAATAAAATTTGATGCAAATGTAAAAACAATCAATTTAATTTATAATGCATTTTTAACTTTTAATTACAAGTTCTCATTGAAAAATCCTTTTTAAATCATAACTATTTGACTAGTATGAAATAAAATAATAATTAGTGAGTCAAGTGTTAAAAATTTTATAATTGCTATCTATATTGTATTGCTAATACTATTTTTGTCATAATGAAAACTACAATAACATTATTATTAGTCCTTTTTGTTACTTTTCTAGCAACACCTACTATAGTGTCGTTGATTGAAAAGAAACCAGATGTGTCTAGTTTTTATAGTTTTTCGGAAGAAGAAATAAGTAATAAAGACTTAAAAGAAATAAAAGCCGACATCAAACACGTTTTTGATTATCCTATTATTGCTTTAAAAATAAATACTAATACCGCAATCATTTCTGAGAATGTTTCTCGTCATGACAATGTAACTCCGTCTATTTTTTCGCCTCCACCAGAGTTAAGTTAATACATTATTTAATGGTCACAAAACGATTGTGGCCTCTTTATGTATTATTTTAATTTTAGGTTATGACAAAAAAAATCAATCTTTTTGCCAACCTCAAATCTGATTTTGCATCAGGTTTAGTGGTTTTTTTGGTGGCGCTACCGTTGTGTTTAGGAATTGCTTTAGCATCTGGAGCACCATTATTTTCTGGAATTATTTCAGGTGTTGTGGGCGGAATTGTAGTGGGCTTATTAAGCAAATCCCATTTGAGTGTATCTGGTCCAGCAGCAGGTTTAACAGCAATAGTATTAACTGCAATAACAGATTTAGGAACATTCAATGCGTTTCTATTGGCTGTATTATTAGCAGGTGTACTACAACTTTTATTAGGTTTTATCAAAGCAGGTTCTATTTCCAATTATTTCCCAACCAATGTTATCGAAGGTATGTTAGCCGGTATTGGTGTTATTATTTTTTTAAAACAAATTCCACACGCCTTTGGATATGATAAGGATTATGAAGGCGATTTAGCCTTTCTACAACCGGATGGCGAAAATACTTTTTCTGAAATCTTTCAAGTAATTGGTCACGTTCAATTAGGTTCTATCCTCATTACACTAATCTCTTTATCAATACTAATTGCTTGGACAAATATTGCTTTTCTAAAAAAACTAAAACTAGTTCCAGCGGCTCTTATTGCCGTTATTGTAAGTGTACTGGTGAATGAAATATTTATTATTTCTGGCAGTAATTTAGCCATAAAAAGTGATCATTTGGTAAGTCTACCAGTTCCAACTTCAATAGAAGAATTCAAAAGCATTTTTGTTTTTCCAGATTTTGCATCAATTACCAATTCAAAAGTATGGATTGTGGCTATAACCATTGCCGTAGTGGCTTCTATCGAAACATTATTGTGTATTGAAGCAGCAGACCGAATGGATGCTCAAAAAAGATATACCGATACCAATATTGAACTAAAAGCACAAGGAATGGGTAATATTCTAAGTGCTTTATTAGGTGGTTTACCAATGACATCTGTTGTGGTAAGAACAACAGCCAATAATACGGCTGGTGCAAAATCTAAGATGTCAACAATTATTCACGGAATCCTTTTAATGTTAAGTGTTTTGGCAATTCCTACACTGTTGAATAAAATTCCATTAGCAACATTAGCAGCCGTTTTATTACTCATTGGCTATAAATTGGCCAACCCAAAAACACTCAAACATTTTTGGGAAAAAGGAAAATACCAATTCATTCCTTTCATAGCTACTTTACTTGCCGTTGTCTTCACCGATTTATTAAAAGGTGTCGCGTTGGGAATGATCATTAGTGTCATTTTTGTATTGAAAGGAAATATGAAAAGAGCTTACAAATTCAGAAAAGAAGAATATCATACGGGTGATATTATCCATATTGATTTGGCTCAAGAAGTTTCGTTTTTGAATAAAGCAGCCATCAAAAATACAATAGCGGCCATACCCGAAAATGCGACTGTTATCATTAATGCTTCCGATACGGTGTATATTGCTCATGATGTATTGGATTTAATAAAAGAATTCAAGAAAATTAAAGCAAAAGAGGAAAATATCAAAGTGAAACTTGTTGGTTTCAAAAAAGCTTATGATTTGATTGAAACAGGTCAAGAAGAAAAACATGTATTTGTTGAACAAAAAAAAATATAAAAAATGAAAACTTTAAATAAAGAAATGCAAAATGCTATTACTCCAAAAATGGCAATAGAAATTTTAAAAGAAGGAAATAAACGATTTGTAAATAATTTAAAAGCCAACCGAAATCTATTAGAACAAGCTAACGAAACCTCCGAAGGGCAACATCCGTTTGCGGTAATATTGAGTTGTATTGATTCAAGAACTTCTGCAGAATTGATCTTTGATCAAGGTTTGGGAGATGTATTTAGCATTCGAATTGCTGGTAATATTATCAACGAAGATATACTTGGAAGTATGGAATTTGCCTGTAAAGTAGCAGGCTCAAAAATTATCGCTGTATTAGGTCATACCAAATGTGGCGCTATAAAAGGAGCTTGTGATCATGTAGAAATGGGGAATTTAACCGCATTATTGAGTAAAATTCAACCCGCCGTTTATGATGAAAAAACAGAAACCGAAAATCGAAATTCTAGCAATGACAGTTTTGTTGAAAAAGTAACAACCATAAATATTAAAAGAACGGTACAGGCAATTATGGAAAGAAGTCCAATATTGAAAGAAATGATTCTTGCTGGAGAAATTGGTATTGTAGGAGGCAATCACAATATTACCAATGGAGAAGTTACTTTTTATGAAGATACGCTAAATATTAAATAAAAAAATGATTAGTTTTATACCAACTAAATTTTTTGCATTAAAAAAAACGAGTTAAAACAAACAATCCATGAGCGATTTTTATAAAAAAATACTAGATAATAACAAAAAATGGGTCGAAAACCAACTGGCAATTGACCCTGACTATTTCAAAGATTTATCAAAAGGACAAAATCCACCCCTACTTTGGATTGGGTGTTCTGATAGTCGTGTACCAGCCAACGAAATTATTGGCGCCAAACCTGGTGAAGTATTTGTACATAGAAACATTGCCAATATGGTCGTACACTCTGATATGAATATGCTAAGTGTGCTAGATTATGCTGTAAATGTTCTAAAAGTAAAACACGTTATCGTCTGTGGTCATTATGGTTGTGGTGGTGTAAAAGCGGCTATGGGTAACGATTCTATTGGGATTATTGATAATTGGATTCGTCATATCAAGGATGTGTACCGTTTGCATAGTACCTATCTAGATTCAATAGTGGATGAAAATGACCGATTCAATGCGTTTGTAGAGTTGAATGTAAAAGAACAAGTTTTTGATTTGTCTAAAACATCTATTGTACAATCAGCTTGGCGAAGCGGTCAAGAGCTTACCCTACACGGTTGGGCATATGGATTAAACTCGGGTTATGTCACCGATTTGAATGTCAATATGAGTTCCAATAAAGATTTAGATGAAGTCTATCAATTAAAATTTTAAGATAAAAAGTCACTTTCGAGTGGCTTTTTTTATTCTTCTAAATTCTCATTAAAGGAAGAAGGCAGTAATTGTGGAATAAATTTAATTAAGATGGGCAATAACAAACTACCACCTGGAATTAAAAAAATAGTTAAGGAAGGCACTGATTTGCAAATATCCAACAACTGCCTTTTGACTTTCTTTTTCTCCTCTTTATTCAAATCACGTTGCGTAGAATGTGCTAACAAAACCATCAACTCTTTGCTTTCTGAGATTTCTTTAGACAATCGTTTTTTGTTGCGTTGTATTAAGGTAATAACCAATTGTGTCGTTTGATCATAGAAATGTTTAACCGGATTTGAAAAATTAAAATACGGAATCTCATGTCGGTATTTTTCGATAAAATCGTTGGTCGATTGCATACTGTTTTGAACAAATTCATCCGAAACCGCCATAATTTCTCCTAAGGAATGCAAAAAATAGGCTTCGTCTTTATCAACCACTCCATCACTCCATAAGGCCAAACCCGCCATATCAATAAGGTATTTTTTTTCTAAATCGTAAGTAAAATAATCCAATCCCAATGCGTCCAAATTTTTGACACTTACTTTAGAAAATTTACTATAGCGAACCGAAGCTTCAAACAATTTAATGAGCAAGTCATCGTGTTGCGATTTGTTTACTTTTGTTTTCAGTGCTAAGGTTACGATACTAACAATGGTTTCTTCTATTTTTTGCAAGTATTTGCCTGGAATTGCGCCTTCTACCAAAAAATGTTGAAAGGCTAAAACATCTACAAAGAGTAAGGCATTGGTTACAATATGAGAGAAGTTTTTACTAATGATATTATCATTGGTTTGCACTCTATCATCTATAATTTTTTCTAATTTGGTAGCAGAAGAAGCCGTTGGTAATACTTTTTTTAGAAGATTAAAACCTTCTGGATTCATAGTATTGTAAAACAAAACAGCTTTTGAAATAAATTGTTCGCTAGATTGTTCTTTCTCGGTAAGTTGATACATTCGAAAAAGACAATTGAGTAAGGCTACTTTCGAAATCTCTTCACGCAACCAATTGGAAACATCAATATTCTGTGAGGTATAAAAAGAAATGATATGTCCATAGATAAACCCTGT
>JAYTNO010000149.1:0-3768 GCA_043748275.1 Flavobacterium sp.
GCAAGTTGTCCCATTGTTAAATGTGGTCCATCAAATTGATTTATTGGCGTTAAATTTGCATTTTGTTTTAGTAATTCCAAACCAATTTCACATTCCCATTTTATGATATCGAAACTGTTTTTTTCTTCGTCTGATAGTTTTGAAGCCTCAACATCTTCTAATTGTATTAAATAACTATCAAAAAACTGTCCTCTCTTTTTTCTATACGAATCGGTCATTTCAAAAACCAATTGATCGTTGTATTCATTTTGACCATTTAGAGTTGCTTCTAAAGGATTTAAAGTGTTTTTTTCTTTAAAATAGTTTTCGGTTATAACTTTAAAATCTTGAGTTTTCATCTCTGTTTTACATTGAATAAAGAATAAACTAAATAGCATTAGACTTAAAAAAGTAGTTATTTTTCTCATTTATTTTTTTGTTTTTTGGATTGGTAAAATTAATGGATTTTGTTGTAATGAATTGATAATTAAAAATAAATTAGCCGTGATATACTCTTGAAAAAACAATTCTATCTTCTTTGATTTCTAAAACTTCGGCAACCAGCATGTCATTTTCGTTAGCCACAGAACGAATATATTCCATAAAAACACGATTGTCATTTGCGGTTAAAGAAGTTACTTTATAATGAAGTGTTGGTAAGTTTTCAAAAGCTTCTTGCCACCAATCGTGCAATGCTTTTTTTCCTTTTACCAAGCCATTCGTTTCGGGTTTTTTTATTTTAAGTTTCGGACTAAAATGTTCTGCATCGTCATCATATAATGATAAAAGTTGTTCTAAATTATGATTTTTGAATGCCTCAAACCATTTGTGAGCAATCGATAAATTCTTGTTTGTTAGCATAAGTAGCGTGATGTTTAAATAAAAAATTCCCACTTAAGAAAGTAGGAATTTATAGGTATTGAAATAGTATTTATAGATTTTTCAAATTAATAATTTCCTGTTCAGTTAGCAAACGCCAATTGCCACGTGGTAAATTCTTTTTGGTTAATCCTGCAAAAGCAACACGATCTATACGTAGGACATCATATTTGAAATTTTCAAAAATAGCACGAACCACTTTTACATTTGAAGTTCTTAATTTAAGACCAATTTCAGTTTTAGGTTCGTTTTCTATATAACTAATTTCTTCTATTGCTAGTCTGTGACCATCAAGTGTAACTCCTCCAGCAATTTTTTCTAAATCTTCGTATTTTAGATTTTTGTCTAACGAAACTTGATATATTTTTGATGATTTCTGATTTGGTAAACTAAATTTACGAATCATATCAGTATCGTTGGTAAACAACAAAAGACCAGTTGTGTTTTTGTCCATTCTGCCAACAGCCGCAATTTTTGCATTGGTAGAACCTTTTATTAATTCTAAAACATTTCTATTTTCTTGACCTTCGTCTAGCGATGTGGTGAAGTTTTTAGGCTTGTTTAATAAAATATATTCTTTCTTTTCTGGTGTTAATAATGAACCGTCAAAATTAACAACATCACCAGGTTTTACCATATATCCCATTTCTACAACTGGTACACCATTTACTTTTACATTTCCAGATTGAATGTAAATATCTGCTTCACGACGAGAGCAAACTCCCGAATTTGATATGTATTTATTGAGACGAATTTCGTCAGCAATTTTTGGTCTTTTTGGTGCTTGATTAGGTTTTTTTGCAACCTTATCACTTGCTATTTCTGCAGTTTTTGTTGTTGGTTTTGGTTTTTTTGGACCTTGGGCACGTTTTGCCATCGCAGGTTTAGCTCCGCTCCGTTCTCCTCCGGCTCGAGTTGGCTTATTCGAACTTGGTCTTGAGCTACTTGGTCTAGAACCACCTCGTTTGTTATTGCCTTCCTTATTATTCATAATATTCTGTAATTTACTTCGTCAGTTCGGCCTTTTGGCTTCGTGTGTGCAAAGATAGGGTTTTATTGTATACTGTTTGTGGGTTTGTATGGATGATTTCAAAGCAAACAATATCACAACGTTTTATGTATAAAGGTGTAAATAAGTTTATTAACTGTTATAAATACTATCAATATAGAATCTAATACAAACTCTAAATAATATTTTAATAACGCAAAAGCATTCTTTGACCATTCCATAAAACACTTGGATTGATAAGAATGATACAAAAAACACCTGCGACAATAAGGATTTTCAGAATGTTATGAAGCAATAAATAATTTTCTCTAGTAGACGATTTCCATAATTTAATTCCGAAAAATAACATTATGATAAAACCTAGATAGAAGTAAATATCCATGTATCCAACATCAAAAACATTGATTAGATAATACACAGGTATAATTGTTAGGAGAAGTAAAATTGTAATTACTTTTTTTGAAGTGCTTTCGCCATAAGTAATAGGTATGGTTTGATACCCATTTGCCAAATCGCCTTTTAGATTTTCCAAATCCTTTATCATTTCTCGAACAAGAATGAGCAGAAACAAAAAGGTTGCGTGAAAATAGATGACTTCGTAAAAATTCTTATAATATAATAATATACCAAAAAAGGGTAAAACGGCAAGTACGGCAGCCATAAGATTTCCGATTATGGGGTATTTTTTTATTTTATGAGAATAAAACCAAATCAAAAAGATATAAACTGAGAAAAAAACCACAGCACGAAATGAAACAAAAAATGCAATAAGAGCTACAAAAAAATTGATGCTAAAATATACTTGTAATTTGGTTTTTTGACTAACTAATCTATCTAGTTTACTTTTGTTGGGACGATTGATTAAATCTTTTTTACTGTCATAAAAACTATTTATAATATAGCCGGAAGCAATGGTAAGGCTTGATGCTAAAACCAAAATAAACAAATTAAAATCAAGTATAATTTTTAAAGCACCACGTTCTGGAGCTAAAATAAAAATGGCAGATAAGTATTGTGCTAATGCAATTATAGGAATATTATAACCACGAATTACAGAGAACAAACTGATAATTTTTAGGATTAATAGTTTGTTTTTTCTGCTCAACATTATAAAATTGGGTTGTATTAAAATTGATAAACTACTTCTAGCTTATAATCCTTCAATGACAGTTTTGCTCTTTCTAAATCTTCTGTAAAACCTAGAATATAACCACCACCACCTGAACCACAAAGTTTTAGATAATAATCGTTGGTATCAATTCCTTTTTGCCAAATGCCGTGAAATTGTTGTGGAATCATTGGTTTGAAATTATTCAAAACCACTTTAGACAATTTTTTAGTATTTGAAAATAACGATTTCATATCGCCGCCAAGAAAATTTTCTACACAAGCATCGGTATACTTTATAAATTGAGTTTTAAGCATTTTACGGAAACCTTGATCTTTAAGATTTTCCATAAAAATAGTAACCATTGGTGCAGTTTCTCCAACAATCCCAGAATCTAACAAAAATACCGCACCTTTGCCATTTGCTGTTTGAGAAGGAATTCCTGTTGCTTCAATATTGTCTCTAGAATTGATAAGAATTGGAATACTCAAATAACTATTTAGAGGATCTAAACCAGAACTTTTTCCGTGGAAAAAAGATTCCATTTGAGAGAAAACAGATTTCAACTTCAACAATTTCTCACGAGTAAGATTCTCTAAAACAGTAATTTTATTTTGAGCGTATTTGTCATAAATAGCAGCAACCAATGCACCACTACTGCCTACACCATAACCTTGAGGAATGCTAGAATCAAAATACATTCCGCGTTCTACATCAGTTTTTAATAGATCTAAATTGAAAGTAACTAAATCGGATTGGTCTTTTTGCAATTGTTCTAAATAGGTTACAAAAC
>JAYTNO010000150.1:0-3741 GCA_043748275.1 Flavobacterium sp.
TGTTACGTGAAAAACTGGATCTAATTTGTCTTCGTAAAATGAATATTACCAAATATGGTGAACCCGATTTAGATAAATGGAAAATATTTTTAGATAAACTAAAGTATCCTCGCAGCAAAGTAACGATTGGTTTGATAGGCAAATACATTGAATTACAAGATGCCTATAAATCAATTCTCGAAAGTTTTGTTCATGCCGGTGCAATGAATGAAGTGAAAGTAGAAGTAGTAAATGTTCATAGTGAATTTATTACCGGTGAAAATGTAGCTGAGAAATTAGATGGGCTCGATGGTTTATTAGTGGCTCCGGGTTTTGGACACCGCGGTATTGAAGGGAAAATTGTGGCCGTTAAATATGCCCGTGAAAAGGGGCTGCCATTCTTTGGTATCTGTTTGGGAATGCAAATGGCTGTAATAGAATATGCTAGAAATGTTTTAGGGTATAGAGATGCCAATTCTACCGAAATGAATCAAGGTACCTCACATCCAGTGATTGACCTTATGGAAGAACAAAAGACTATAACCGAAAAAGGAGGAACTATGCGTCTTGGTGCTTGGAAATGTGATTTGAAACCCAATACCTTAGCAGCTTCTATTTATGGGAAAACGAGTATCACAGAACGTCACCGTCATCGTTATGAATTTAATAGCGATTATGCTGATAAATTAGAAAAAGCAGGTTTAAAAATATCTGGAACAAATCCCGAAACAGGATTGGTAGAAATTGTTGAAATCCAAAACCACCCATTTTTCATTGGGGTTCAATATCATCCAGAATATAAAAGCACGGTTGCCAATCCGCATCCATTATTTGTTAGTTTTGTAGCGGCAACAGTAAAAAATAAAAAAAAATAGGAGCAAAGCAGTAGTCTAGTCAATAATGGCAATTCCTGCTTTCATTCCAAATCTTTTTTCTGTAAAAAGTACAGAAAAAAGGATTTTCCCTTCAATCAGGGCTAAAGAGAATGGTTTTTGATAATCTATTTTCAATAGAAAATAAAATAAATTAAAAAAGTAACCTTTTAAAATAAAATGGAAGAAAAAAAATTAGACCTAAATTCAATCATCGGCTTTGTATTAATCTTCGGAATCTTACTTTGGATTCTGTATCAAAATCAACCTTCAGACAAACAAATTGCTGCAGATAAAGCAAAAAAAGAACAAACTCTCAAAGAAGAAGCAGCAAAAAAAACTGTAAAAGCACAACCTGTTTTGACTGCAAACACTTCTGTTGCAGGTGATTCTACACAAATAGCACAATTAAAAACTACTTTAGGAAATTTTGCTTATTCGGCAACATTACCTTCTGCAAAAGAAAGTTTTACTACACTAGAAAATGAAGTTTTAAGACTTAAAATTGCCAACAAAGGTGGTTATATTGTTGAAGCTACTTTAAAGAATCATGAACGTTTTAAGAAAAACTCTGGTCAATTGGTTTCTTTGATTAAAGACAACAATTCTGATTTGAATATCAATTTGCAAACACAGGACAACAGAACTTTGAATACCAAAGAGTTATTTTTTGAGCCATCAGTTTCTAAAGTAGGAGAGAATCAAATACTTACTATGCGCTTGAAAACGGGTGCAAATGAGTTTCTAGAATACAAGTATGTATTGAAACCAAATGACTATATGATTGATTTTGATGTTCGTTCACAAGGATTAAACAAAACCTTGAATACATCAAAACCATTGGATATGGAATGGGATTTGAAATCGTACCGAAATGAGAAAAGTGTTTCATACGAAAACCGTTTTGCGGACATTCGTTATGAATATGATGGTGGTAAAGACAACAATGTTGGACTAGGTAAGGACAGTGAAGAAAATCCTGAGAAAGTAACCTTTATTGCTTTCAAACAACATTTTTTCACTTCTATATTATTAACATCAACACCTTTTGAGAAAGCCAAATTGCACTCTATTGGTTTGATGAATGATGAAAAAGTAGATACCATTTTTACGAAACAATTTAAAGCCAATATGCCGTTGGCCTTTAAAAATGGAGAAGTAGATTATAAAATGAATTGGTACTTTGGACCAACCGATTATAAGACCTTAAAAGCGTATGATAAAAACTTAGACAAAATAATTCCGTTAGGTTGGGGGATTTTTGGTTGGATAAATAAATTAATATTTATTCCATTATTCGGATTTTTGAGTTCGTATATTGCTTATGGGATTGCCATCATTGTATTTACAATTATTATAAAAATTGCAATGTCACCAATAACCTATAAATCATTTTTGTCTCAAGCCAAAATGAAAGTGTTACGTCCAGAAATTACAGAATTGGGTGAAAAATTCAAAAAAGACCCAATGAAGAAACAGCAAGAAACAATGAAGTTGTATAACAAAGCCGGAGTAAATCCTATGGCGGGTTGTATTCCTGCTTTGATTCAAATTCCGTTTATGTATGCATCGTTTCAGTTTTTTCCATCAGCTTTTGAATTAAGACAAAAAAGTTTCCTTTGGGCAGATGATTTATCTTCGTTTGACCAAATTGCAAAATTACCTTTTCATATTCCGTTATATGGAGATCACATCAGTTTGTTTCCTATTTTAGCTGCTATTGCTATTTTCTTTTATATGAAAATGACTTCTGGCGATCAACAAATGGCTGCACCACAACAAGAAGGTATGCCTGATATGGCAAAAATTATGAAAGTGATGATTTATATTTCACCTATAATGATGTTGATTTTCTTTAATACATACGGTGCTGGTTTGAGTTTGTATAATTTCATTTCAAACCTAATTACTATTGGAATTATGTTTGTCATCAAAAATTATATAGTAGACAGTAATAAAATTCACGCACAAATTCAAGAAAACAAATTAAAAGAGCCAAAAAAGAAAAGCAAATTCCAACAAAAAATGCAAGATATGATGGAACAAGCAGAAGCTCAAAAAGCACAACAAAAGAAAAAGTAAAATCGTTAATAAAAGTCTCCAAAATTGGAGACTTTTTTTTATATAAATTTTTGATTTAAATATGAACTAACTTTTTTTACAGCATCACCTTTTGTTTAAATACCAAATATAAAAATTTAAAATAGTGGCAAAAGATACCCAAAATATATATGGAACAAGTAACCAAGCTGCTTTTTTGGAGTAAGTAGAAAAACTAAAAATAGTAAATAGGATGGTTATTGCCATTGCAATACTATCAAAAAATGCTAATACAAGTGAGTGATAATGAAAGAAAAGGATACTCCACCAAAAATTAAGAAACAATTGAAATGCAAATAAAAAATATGCCTTTCTTTTGCTTATATCTGGTGTATTGTAATTCCAAATAATTCCTAATGAAATCCCCATTAAAAAATACAACGTTGTCCAAACTGGTCCAAAAAGATAGGCTGGCGGATTCCAACTTGGTTTATTAAGTGTTTCTAGCCATTGATAATTATTTGCATTTGCTAATAATCCGCTAATAATCCCAACACTTTCACACAAGAATATTGCTAGTATAAATTTCCAAATTGTTACATTCTTTTTTTGATTTTCCATACCCTATTTATTGTTTGTTTTTTTTGAAGTAAATATTGGAAATAATAGAGCCAATGACTGGCGATGAGTAATATATTTATAGATCCAATTAATAAAAACAACCAAGCGATTTTTAAAACCAATTAATAAAAACAAATGCAAACTCATCCAGATTATCCAAGCAAAAAATCCATGAAAAGTAAGTTTTGGTTTGGCTAAATCAACGACTGCTTTATTTCTGCCAACAGTA
>JAYTNO010000151.1:0-3706 GCA_043748275.1 Flavobacterium sp.
TTTACGATAACCCCATAGAGGTGATAAAATTGACGGTTCCGTTCAACCGGAGTTTCATTGTTGGCTTTTCAAGCCCAACGAAACTCTAGCTGTTGTCGGATGTTTTTTTATTTATTTCCAAAAATCTAACAAATTTTTAATTGCTTCTTGGAATATTTTTGGTGCTTTTACCCCTAAAACTAATTTGCCATTTTTGTTTAACATAAAACCCACTTCAATTTCGACAATTGAAGTTTCTTCACTTCCAAAAAGTACAACTGTTCTTATGATTTTATAGTTTGGAAAATGCTCTTTTATGTAAAACTTTTCGATATAGTCGAAAGTTTTTATTTGCAAAATTCCTGCATTTCTATTGATGTATTTTTCTCCTTCAATATTAATAATTTCATTTTCTTCGTCATCTACAATTATTAAATCAGGGATTTCAATTATTTGTGTTTTATCTCCATTTTTGTATAATTCTCTATCTTTATATTTTTCTATCGCAATTGGATTTCCGTTTAATGGAAAAAAATAACCTTTTTCAGAACCTGCGTGATTTTCAAATATTGAATATCCTTCTGTAAATTCATCTATGATTAAGTGAATAAAAATTGTACCCAATTTTTCTCCATCAATGTCATATTTCCAATAATCTTCGTTTATATCAGCTTTAGGAATTTCAAGTCCTTCAAGTGAAATACCAATTTTATTTGCAATCTGAATAAATTTATTATTTCTTCCAACACTTTTTTGATTTGGTAATTGATGATTTGTTATTTCAATATTATGCTTCCAACCTAAATTTCGTAAGACTTGAGCCATAATTGTTGTCATTCCAATACTTGGGTCGTGAGATAAACTACTGCCTTTGAGCAACTTTGCACTAATTTCTATCGTGTCAGATTTTTTTGTAAGTTTTACTGGTTGTCCATTTCGTGGATTTTCCATTTTATTTTTTAATTCAATGAATTCTTCAATTGAAGTAAATGAATCAAACTTTTTTAATTCTGTTCCTGTTTTTCCTATTATTGCAACGTCTAAAGTTTTTAACATCTTTGTTCCAAAAACATTAGTATCAGTTGCTACAACTTTTTGTTCAACTTGTAAGTTGTACAACATTACTTTTTTTGTAGTTGGATAATAAAAATGAATGAAAACAAATTTACTGCAACGTTGATAAACTCCTGTATTTCGACTTTCTTTATCATCAGTTTTAGTTTCTTCAATTGCATAAATAGGTTGGTCTTTAAGTTTTGGTTCATCTTTTTGATAGAAAATTAAAAAATCGACAAAACTAGAATGTCCTGAAACTGTTTTTATGTATATTTTATCAACTTTATTACATTCAAAACCTGTAACCTCATAAGTAAAAGTAAAATTACCATTCTTTAAGATTGGTCGAATTATCAATGGTCGAATGACAGCAACATATTCATAATCCTTAATGAATTTTATCAGGATAGCTTTTAATACTTCTTTTTTTGGACGTTCTTCTGTTAAAAACCATAGATTATTTTTCATTTTTTTGCAAAATATAAAGTTGTTCTTGAATAAATTTTTTAAGCTTGCTATCACCATTATTGTTACTTTTAAATCTCAAATATTCAAATTCAACTAATTCGACTTTCCCAAATTGTTGTAAAGTTGCAATAATTTTATCTTGTTGCATAATTCCTTCAGTATTGTAACTTAAAATTAATGTTTTGCAATCTGCTTCTTTTGCAATTTTTGTTAATTCTTGGATTGCTGTAATTGCATTACAAAATTTTGATTTTTTATTTTCATAATTTCGTAAACCTGCAATTCCTTTAATTTCTGGATTATCGTATTTTGCAATAGTTTCTAAAATATGATAATTTGGTGCATATTGTCTTTGATTATATGGTGGGTCGAGATAAAAAATATCTGCTTTTATTTTATGAATTAAATTTACTGAATTTTCATTAAATGAAAAATTTTCTTTTTTATTTACAACAAATTCAATTGGTCTTAAAATGAGTTTTTTAATTGCACGAACATCCCATTTTTTTTGAAAAGCTGCGTAAACTCCTGTTATATTCGCATAAAATGGAACAGTTTCAATCAAACAAGCCAATAAAACAAAATATTCATTTTCAGAAATCAAATCTTCCGTTTTCCAATTTTCGATTTGTTGTCTTATCGCATCAATTATTTTCCCGTTTTCTTCCGAATAATACATTCTTGGAATTTCTAATTCAGAAGTTCCGCCTGGTGTATAATTTTTATAAATAAATCCTTCAACTTGTTGAATTTGGTTTAAATAGTTTATAACTAATAAAAGTGGAGTAGAAAATAATAAATTACTTTGAACCGAAATCTTGTTTAATAATTTTTCAAAGTTTAATTCTTCATTATTTACAATATATGCCTTTTGTAAAACGTATGAAAAATACAATAAATCGGATGAATAAATTTGATAATTTAATTTTTTAAAATATCTACTTACGCTTGTAGTTCCTGCAAAAAAATCAAAAAATGAATTTCCTTGAATGTTTTTTGATTGCATTACGTGATAAATCTTATCAAGTAAGTTTTCTTTGTTACCCATAAACCTCATAAAATCTAAAAATTAAATTCATCAAAAAGAGTTTTTTCTTTCTGAGGTTTTTGAGGTTCATAATTTGTTATTAATACTTCAATACTTCCGTTTTTATCTCTATTTAATGTTTGATAATTTGAATTAGAATAATGAAAATCAATGAAATTGATTTTATAATTTGGGTTGCTTCCAACCCAAGATTTTAAAATATCATTAGATTTCCCTTTGTGTTCTAAAACATTTGATAATGCAAATTTTACATTATTATTATCCAAATAATCAAGTTTTTGCAAAAGTTGCTTTTCTTCAATTTCTGTCCAACCTTTAAAACCTCTTTTTCCATCGTTATAAGAACCAGTTGTAATTAAATATGGTGGATCACAATAAACAAAATCATTATTGCCCAAAATAGAAAAATCAAAATTATTAAAACAAACATTGACGAAGTCAATGTTTGTTTCTTTGATTCTAATTATAAATTTTTCCAAATTTTGTTTCATAGAAGTATTGAAGCTACTTCTGTCTTTACCAAACGGATTATTAAATTCGTGACTATTATTAAATCGAATTTGATGATTAAATGAAAAAGCAATAAGAACAAATAAATCCGTAGGATTTTTTTGTTCATTATATTTTTTTCTCATTTGTTTGTATCCTTCTTCGTTTGTTAATGAAAGTTCAAATTCTTTTATTCTATTTTCGATATGTTTTAAAGTTTCGTCAAGTTCGGTTTCTTGAAACATTTTATACATTTCAATTAAGTAAGTTAAGTTGTCATTAAAGTAAACCTTTTCAGCATTTACGTTTATTCCAACGTTACAACCGCCAGCAAACAAGTCAATAAAATTATTAATTTCTTTTGGAAAAAGTGGTAAAATTTGGTCTAATATTTTTGCTTTTCCACCAATATAGTTAAGTGGAGATTTTATATTTTTTCGTAATTTTCGGCTTAAAACTTCCATAAAATTTATTTCTACAAAATTACATTTTTTTGTTAAGTTTCAATATTTTGATTTACATTTTTTGAAAGTTTCTTCTTTACGGTCTGTTGCTCGAAAATATCCGACAACTAGTAAATATACGAAAGTTCTTGCGTTTTTAACATTTTTTTATGTTGATTGAATTTTCAAATATTTATCAAAAATAGTACTATTTTTTTTTAAA
>JAYTNO010000152.1:0-9688 GCA_043748275.1 Flavobacterium sp.
ATGTCTTTGATGTTAAAATAGCAAATCAACACATTATTTTCCATTTCTTTACTGATGTAATGTAATGGTTTTTGTTGCCCATTTATTTTTAAAGAAAAATTATCAAGAACATATTTATTCATTAATGCAATATCTTCTTGAGACTCCTCTTTTTCACCAAGATGTGTGTTTTTTTGGTATTTTATTTCCAATGCTTTATTCAAATCGTCAATAAAAATTCTTGAAGTAATTTGTAGCATTTTTTTCTCAGAAACATAATTTATTTGATAAATAGCAACATAAAATTTATGAATAGTAAACGATGTTAGCAAACAAAATAAAACCAATCCTATTATAAATGATTTTTTCATTTACTTGTTTTTAATGATTTCTTGAAACTCTTTATTTTTAAGTATTAGAAAATCAATTAACTGAAAACTAGTTTTGTTTTTCAATACAAGCTTGGCTTTTGGATCATTTTCACAAAAAATTAAAAACAACCTAATTTGATCTTCTTTGAGTTTTAAGGTATTGGTATAAAAACGATACTCAATTTTCTGCATCGCATATTCTGTAAAATTTGCTTCAGATTCGAAATCACTTTTGTTTGGATTTTTTTTCTTCAGCAACTTCATCACATCTTTATAAAGACGAACAAAATCAACACCGTTTTCGGTAACATTTGTTGGCATTGTTGAATTTCTAGGTGATGTTTTGGCATCATCACTGTATTTTTTATCTACAATTTTTTGAGTATTTCCTTGAATTGGGTTTAGTTTTTTGTTGTTTATTACAACTTCTTTTAACTCGTTTGTGTAGACTTCAAGTTTTATGATTAAAGGATTTTCTTCTACTTGTTTTTGGGTTAGCACTATTTTTTTTGTTTTGAATAAAACACTAGAAAAAACCAAAGTGTCATTTTCTTTGGCATAAATTAGAAAATCACCATCATTTAAAATCGCCTTCCCTTTTTGAGAATTCAAATTAAAAACAACTACATTTTCAACTTTTACAGAGTCATTAACTACTTTTCCTTGCAGTTTTATTCTGGAATCAATTTGAGAAAAACCTAATTGACAACACAGTATACAAATTATTATTTTGATGTTATTTTTCATTGCTTAAAATTTGATTATAGTTTGCCGCCAATCGTTTGACTAAAAAAAGAGTCATGGTTTTGTTTTTTGCTTCTAATGCTTTTACAAAATCCTCATCTTCAATTAGATAATAATGAAAGCCTTTGATGTAATCTTTTGGTATTTTCAGTACATCAAGATAGTAATTTTCTTCATAATACCCATCCAATTTCAGTAATAATTTTTCGTTTCTTTCTACCTGAGCTTCTTTCTTTAACATAGTTGTTCTGCCCGAAATTTTATTTAATAAAGGATCTAAAAGTCCTGATTTGGCTGTATATAATTTTCGTTCTGCCGGAGAATATTGTTTCTGTCCTTTTGGAATAATTCGTAGATTTTCTGCGTTTATATTGGCATTGTCGTTTACATTTACTTCTTTCAATTGAGTTACTTTGGGAGTCATTTTCAGATTGACAATTTCTGTTTTCAAATCTTCATCTGTAATTTTTTTGCTTCTTGTTTCAAGATTGACAGCGGTGAGAACCAAAACATCTCCAACATTTACCACAATTTGAAAGAATCCATTTTTATCTGAAACAGAGGTTTTCTCGCTTCTTGTATTGACAATATTGACGTTTTCGACATTTGTTGAGTCGACTACAATTCTAGCAGAAATTAATTTATCAGAGTTGGTCTGACCTAAAACCAATTGTGTAAAAAAGAGTAGTAGAATATATAAAGTATTATTTTTTTTCACTTGCAATTATTTCTAAATATTTAGTGGCTAATTCTCCCATTAAAAACAACGTCATCGTTTTGTTTTTTGAATTCATAGTGGTCACAAATCTATTGTTTTCGACTAAATAAAATTGAAATCCTTTGACATATTCTTCTGGTATTTTTAATTTAGTGATAAAATATTCTTTTTCGTAATTATTTTCGAGTTGCTTTAGGAGCATTTCTTTACTTTCAACTATCATTTCTTTTTTGAGCATGGCAGTTCTACCTGACAACCAATTAAAGACAGGGTCAATAATCAATGATGCCCCAGCAGTTCCGTCAAGATTTAAATTTAAATACGTATTTGTTGCTGTATTGTATTTTCGTTCTGCTGGTGTATAGGTTTTTTGCCCTTTAGGAATAATTCCAAGTGCTACTGCATTGATTTTTTTATACTGAAACACTTTTACTTCAGCAAGGGCAATCATCAGAGGTTGCATTTTTATAAAAACAAATTCCTTAGATAAATCATTTTCTGTTATAGTGATTTTTTTTCCTTTAAATTGTATGGATGACAACATTAAAGTATCACCTACCTTTACAGGAATTGAGAAGTAACCGCCATTTTGAGTCATTGTTCCATTTTCTGACTGAAGATTAACAACATAAATACTTTCAAGATTATTCACATCGGCCATTATTTTACCTTTCATCATTTTTCGAAGTGTTGATTGCGCTAACATTGTTGTTGGCAAAAAAGAAAAAAAGATAAAGGTTATGGCGAGTTTGTTTTTCAAAGTATATGCTTTTGTTCGTCAAATATTTTGTAAATATATTGGCTGTAACTCCCAATAAATTGCTAATAAGATGGTAATGTTCTGTTAATTTAATTTTTTGATATATACTAAAACACCTTTAGTTTTTTATCTTTATACCGTAAATTATTTATTTCATTATATGAAAAACCTCATTATTGCAAGTACCTCAACCCTTCATGGTGGTGATTATTTAGAATATCTTTTGCCTGAATTGGCAATACATTTTAAAAATTGTAAAACAATATTGTTTATACCCTACGCAAGACCTGGAGGAATTTCTCACGAAGAATATACTAATAAAGTAAAAGTTGCATTTGACAAAATAAATATTGTTGTAAAAGGCATTCACGAATATGAATCTGCAACAAATGCTATTGAAAATGCTGAAGGGATTTTTACTGGTGGCGGCAATACTTTTTTACTGGTATTTCAATTGTATAAAAACCAAGTAATGACCCTTTTGGCTGACACATTAAAAAAAGGAACTCCTTTTCTTGGCACAAGTGCTGGAAGTAATATTACTGGTTTGACAATGCAAACCACAAATGACATGCCTATAATTTATCCGCCAAGTTTTCAGACTTTAGGATTAATACCATTTAATTTGAATCCGCATTATTTGGATGCGGATTTACAATCAAAACATATGGGAGAAACTAGAGAAACTAGAATAAAAGAATTCCATGCTTTTAATACTGTTCCCGTTTTAGGTTTACGTGAAGGAAGTTGGCTTGAAGTAAAAGGAGAAACAATTTTTCTTAAAGGCACTTTATCAGCACGATTATTTAGACAAAACCAAGAGCCTGAAGAACTTGATAGTCAAAGCGACTTGAGTTTTTTAGGTAGAATATAAAACAAAAAAAATCGCTCTATAGGCGATTTTTTTATAAAGGGCAAAAAAGGTTTTATACTTCTAACACGCTGTTTTCTGCACCAGCAAAATCATTCCATTTGAATGAATCTGCTTCTACTTCGTTTACAAACGCTCCGTCAACAACATATTTAAATTCGTATGAAGCATCTTTTGGCACTTCAAAAACACCTTTGAAAGTTCCGTTTTTAAGTTTGCTTAATTCTCCTTCACTTGGATTCCAATTATTAAAATCACCAATAACTGCAGCAGTATTTGATTCTTTTGCATCAACAGTAAAAGTTACTTTGCAAACAGGTTTTGTTTTTATAAATTGTTTCTTGATTGACATAACTATTTCATTTTTAGAATTATGAGACAAAGAAACTAAATTTGATTGAAGTAACAATAACACAAAATACGATTTAGGATTATGACAAAAAGTATCCAAAAAAAAAGCTATATTCTTATATTTTAAATCTTTAAATTCCTAATTTCTAAAATGAAAACGATTTCACGATGCATAATCTATAAATAGAAATCGACTAATTTTGAATGAATTTTTCACAATTCTTCTCAAAATTAGCCGATTTTTTATAAAATCTACACTTATTATACTTGCGGACCTGATTTTACCAATCGTTTTCCTTCTTCATTATCAGTATATTGAACAAAGTTTTTGATAAATCTTGTTGCTAAATCTTCTGCTTTAGTATTCCATTCTGAAGCATGAGCATAAGTATCTCTTGGGTCTAAAATTGCCGAATTTACATCATGTAAGGTTGTTGGTACAACAAAATTAAAAATTGGAATTACTTTAGTTTCAGCTTTTTCAATAGATCCATCAAGAATTGAATCAATAATAGCACGAGTATCTTTTATAGAAATACGTTTTCCTGTTCCGTTCCAACCTGTATTTACCATATAGGCTGTAGCGTGATGTTGTTCCATTTTCTTCACTAGTTCCTCACCATATTGTGTTGGATGCAATGATAAAAATGCTTTTCCGAAACAAGCTGAAAATGTTGGTGTTGGTTCTGTAACTCCTCGTTCTGTACCTGCCAATTTTGCTGTAAAACCAGATAAAAAATAATATTTGGTTTGCTCAGGAGTTAACTTAGAAACTGGTGGCATTACGCCAAAAGCATCAGCTGTTAAGAATATTACTTTGGTTGCGTGACCAGCTTTTGAAACTGGTTTTACAATATTGTGTATGTGATTGATAGGATAGGAAACTCTAGTATTTTGAGTTACCGAACCATCTTTAAAATCTATTTTTCCGTTGGCATCAACTGTGACATTTTCTAACAAGGCATCTTTTGTAATGGCACCATAAATATCAGGTTCGTTTTCTGCACTTAAATCAATTGTTTTGGCATAGCATCCACCTTCAAAATTAAATACCCCTTCATTATCCCAACCGTGTTCATCGTCACCAATTAATTCCCTTTTTGGGTCTGTTGATAGCGTTGTTTTTCCTGTTCCTGATAATCCAAAGAAAACAGCTACATCACCATCTTTCCCTTTATTTGCAGAGCAGTGCATAGATGCAATTCCTTGAAGTGGCAAATAATAGTTCATCATAGAGAACAACCCTTTTTTCATTTCACCACCATACCAAGTTCCGCCAATAAGTTGCATTTTTTCAGTTAGATTGAAGGCAACATAAACTTCAGAATTCAAACCGTGAGCGGCATAATCTTTAAAACTTGTTTTAGAACCATTCATTACAATAAAATCTGGTTCTCCAAAATTCTCAAGTTCTTCTTCAGTTGGGCGAATAAACATGTTTTTTACAAAATGAGCTTGCCAAGCAACTTCCATAATAAAACGCACTTTTAGTCGTGTATTTTCATTAGCACCACAAAAAGCATCTATTACAAATAATCTTTTGCCCGAAAGTTGATTGATTGTGGTTTCTTTTAGAGAATTCCAAGTATTTTGAGAGATGGGTTTGTTATCATTGACCGCTTTGTCAGAGTTCCACCATATAGTGTTTTCGGTAATGGTATCTTTTACAATATATTTATCTTTTGGCGAACGACCTGTAAACTCACCAGTCATGACATTTACAGCTCCAAGTTCTGTAAGTTGCCCTCTTTCGTAACCTTGTAAATTTGGATTTAGTTCTTCATTGTATAAAAAATCAAAAGAAGGATTATAAATGACTTCTGAAGCGTTTTTTATTCCGTATTTTTCTAGCGAAATCGATTTCGTAATTTGAGCGTAATTATTCATAGAATTATATCTAGATTAAGAAATTATAAAGTGCAAAATTAAAAATTATATTTTATATAGACAGTGATTTTTGAGATATTATGATTTTTTCTTGAAAAAATCGATAAAAAGCCAAAACCAAGCTACGATTAGTAACAATCCTCCAATTGGAGTTATAAAACCAATACTCGAAATGTTGATGTGAGTGATTGTTGATGTAGATAAAAGATATATAGAACCCGAAAATAATATCACACCTATTACAACAAGATAGAAAATAGTTTTTTTAGCTTTTTCAGTTATGGCTTGATTAGTTCCTACAAAAAGTAAAAACAAAACGTGATACATTTGATATTTTATACCAGTTTCAAAAGTACTGAGTTGATCTATTGTTAAAACTGCTTTTAAAGCATGAGCTCCAAATGCTCCTAAAATAATGGTTATAAATCCTAAAATTGCGGCTGTCGAAATTATTTTTCTATCCATTTTATTTGTTTCATACAATAAGGTGTAAATTTAGTAGTTATTACTCAATAAAGAAATTAATTATGATTTAAACCTATATTAAATTATTGAATAATATTAAATGAATAAAGAAAACCAGAAAAACATCTGAAAAGCTTGAGATTTATTGGTTTTAAAAAAATTGTATATTTGCGTTTCTAAAAAATTAAAAACTAATGAAAAAATTATTTTTTATCCTAACTACTTTATTAGTAGCAACCAATGGTTTTTCTCAGGACAATAAGGCAATAAAATCGGGCGAGAAACTGGTTTATGCTGCTTCTTATAATATGAGTGGTTTGATGACTCAATTGGCACAAGTTACTATGGAAACAGAAACAGTGAAAACAAGTAAAAACACATTATTGCATTTGAGTTGTCAAGCTACAACTTATAGCAAATGGGATTCTTTTTTTAAAATTCGTGATATCTATGAATCTTATGTAAACCCAATAACTTTAAAACCAAGCTTGTACAAAAGAGATATTTTTGAAGGCAAATATTCTAAAAAAGAAAAATATATTTTTAAAAACGATGGTAGAACCATAGAAAGTACAGTTACTAAAAAAGGGAATGAAACAAAAAAAACTTTCAATGTTGGTGCATCAACACAGGATGTTATTTCGCTTTTATATAAATTAAGAACGTTAGATTTCAGTACTATGAAGCCTGGTCAAATGAAAACTTTTGTAGTTGTTTTTGATGAAAAAGAAATGACTGCTTCTGCTAAATTTATGGGCAAAGAAACTGTGTCTGCGGGAAATTTAGGCAAAAAAGAATGTTATAAAATAGCTATTGGTGCCAAAACTCAAGCATTAAAAGGAACTGATAAAAATATTATTTGGCTAACAGCAGATTCAAAAAAAGTACCCGCATTAATCAAATTTAGTATTCCTGTAGGTACAGGACAAATCACATTAACTAACGCATCAGGATTATAAAATTATGAGAAAACTAGGACTTATTATAGGAATTATTTTTGCAATTATAGGAATTGTATTTACAGTTTTACCAATGGGAACATTAGCTTTAATTCCGATTGGAATAGCTATTATTTTCTCAGGTTTGGCTTTTGTAAAATCTGATGTTGGTAATAAAAATGTACCAAAATGGATTTTAGTTATTGCCATTTTATCATTAATAGTAGTTGTTGGAAAAGAATTATTCATTAAAGATGAAGTTGCAAAAGACGAGCAATTCGAACAAAAAAAGATAGAATCTAAGCAAGAAGATCTAAAAGATTTAGAAGGTTTAGAATAATTTTTTTTTCTCAAAAAACAAATAAGCGCACTCAATAGTGGGCTTTTTTGTTTTTATTAACTTCCTCTTTTTTGTCTATATAAATTCTTATACATTTGTCACCTATTTATAAAATGCTATGAGAAATATTCTGATTATTGGTGCTGGTCGTTCTGCATCTTCGTTAATTCAATATCTTTTACAAAAATCAGATGCAGAGAATTTGCATCTTACTATTGGCGATTTGTCATTAGAATTGGCACAACGAAAAACCAATAATCACAAAAATGCCACTGCAATAGCATTAGATATTTTTGATGCCAATCAAAGAAAAACCGAAATTCAAAAAGCAGATATTGTTATCTCAATGCTTCCAGCACATTTGCATATAGAAGTTGCAAAAGATTGTATTGCTTATAAAAAACATATGGTTACTGCATCCTATATTAGCGATGCAATGCAAGAATTAGATGTTGCAGCCAAAGAAAACAACCTTGTTTTTATGAACGAAATTGGTCTTGATCCAGGCATTGACCATATGAGTGCTATGAAAATTATTGATGAAATTCGCGAAAAAGGAGGCAAAATGATCTTGTTCGAATCCTTTTGTGGCGGACTTGTAGCTCCAGAATCTGACAACAATTTATGGAATTATAAATTTACTTGGGCACCACGAAATGTAGTACTTGCAGGTCAAGGTGGTGCTGCAAAATTTATTCAAGAAGGCACTTATAAATACATCCCATATCACAAATTATTTCGCAGAACCGAGTTTTTAGAAGTTGAAGGTTATGGCCGTTTTGAAGCCTATGCCAATCGTGATTCTTTAAAATACAGATCGGTTTACGGTTTAGATAATGTTCTAACTTTGTATCGAGGAACCATCAGAAGAGTCGGCTATTCTAAAGCTTGGAATATGTTTGTGCAATTGGGCATGACAGATGATACTTACAAAATCGACAATTCAGAAACAATAAGTTATCGCGAATTTGTGAATTTGTTTTTACCCTATCACCCATCCGACTCAGTTGAAATCAAATTGCGTTTGAGTCTAGGAATCGAGCAAGATGACATCATGTGGGACAAATTAATGGAACTCGATTTATTCAATCCTAACAAAATTGTAGGACTAAAAGAAGCATCGCCAGCGCAAATTCTAGAGAAAATCCTTTCAGATAAATGGACATTGCAACCACACGATAAAGATATGATTGTGATGTACCATAAATTTGGGTACGAAATTGATGGCAAACAAAAACAAATAGATTCCAAAATGGTTTGCATTGGAGACGACCAAACCTATACCGCAATGGCAAAGACCGTAGGATTACCAGTAGCAATGGCCACTTTACAAATCCTAAACGGAAAAATAAAAACGCCAGGTGTACAACTCCCAATAAATAAAGAAGTCTATTTGCCAATACTCCAAGAACTCCAAGAATACGGAATTCATTTCAAAGAAATCGAAATGCCTTATATAGGTTATAATCCAGATAAAATAAGAAATTAGTAGGAGCAAATCGTTCAGGATTATTTAGCAACCATATTCCTGCTGTCCGTTTTATTTTTCTACTTTGCAAGTAGAAAAGATACCACTGCCATCAGGGCTAAAGAGCAATCATTTTAACGTTTATTTTGTTTTATTGTTTACAATTATAACTAAATTTGTATAATCAGTTATAATTTACAATCAATGAAAATAAATCAATTACAAATAGAAATTGATGGCATCGATAAAGAAATCTTACGATATCTTATGGATGATGCTCGCAAACCCATACTTCAAATTGCCAACAAAATCGGAATTTCTGGAGCAGCCATTCACCAACGATTACGAAAATTAGAACAATCTGGCGTAATATCAGGATCAAAATTTGTTGTAAACACCAAAGTATTAGGATATAGTACAATGGCATTTGTTGGTGTATATCTTGACAAAGCCGCACGAAATTCTGAAGCCGTAAAAGAATTAAAAAAAATTCCTGAAGTATTAGAATGTCATTATACTACAGGAAACTGGAGCATACTTATCAAAATAATCTGTCGAGACAACGAACATTTGATGAACTTGCTCAACACCAAAATTCAAGCTATAGAAGGAGTTTCTAGAACAGAAACCTTTATCTCACTAGACCAACAAATCGATAGACAAATACAGTTATAGCATTACAAAAAAAAATCCGCTTCATTAGACTGCCCCCAAAAAGTTAGACACTATTTGGGGGTATTTTTATGGAAAGAAAAGTAAAGTATAATTATGCATTTAAACTTGAATGCGTAAAACT
>JAYTNO010000153.1:0-9675 GCA_043748275.1 Flavobacterium sp.
TCTTCCCATCTCGAACAGAGAAGTTAAGCCCGCCTGCGCAGATGGTACTGCAATTTGTGGGAGAGTATGTCGTCGCCTTTCTTTTGAAAACCCTTCATCAAAGATGAAGGGTTTTTTGTTTTTTAATTCCTCCTGTTATGATTTTAAATAATGAGATGTGGTTTATAATAATATAAAACATAAAAAAAATCCTATTTCAAGTGAATGAAATAGGATTATATTAATTTATTGTAAATAAATATTATGCTAACATTGTTACTGGGTTTTCTAAATAAAGCTTTAAAGTTTGAAGAAATTGAGCTCCAGTTGCACCATCAACAGTACGATGATCGCAAGCTAAAGTTACTTTCATAGTGTTTCCTACAACTATTTGTCCATTTCTTACAATTGGTTTTTCAACAATTGCACCAACAGATAAAATAGCTGAATTTGGTTGATTTATTATTGATGTAAATTCAGTTATACCAAACATTCCTAAATTAGAAACAGTGAAAGTACTTCCATCCATTTCAGATGGTTGTAATTTTTTACTTTTTGCTCTTAAAGCAAGATCTTTAACATTTCCTCCAATTTGAGTTAAACTTAATTGGTCTGTGAATCTTAATACTGGTACAACCAATCCATCTTCTACTGCAACAGCAACACCAATGTTAACATGATGATTAATTATAGTTGCATCTTCTCTCCATTGTGAATTTACTTTTGGATGTTTTTTTAAAGCCATAGCACAAGCTTTAATAACCATATCATTAAAAGAAACTTTCGTGTCTGGAATAGTATTTATAACTATTCTTGATTTCATTGCTTCATCCATCATAATTTCTATAGTCAAATAAAAATGTGGAGCAGTAAATATAGATTCAGATAATCTTTTCGCAATAATTTTGCGCATCTGAGAATTTTTAATTTCTTCAGTAAAGATTTTCCCAGCTGGAACAAAAGGTTTCACCATTGCTGGTTGCTGGTTATTGGTTATATTTTGTCCTTCAATTACACTTGGTGTTAAAGCATGTGATGATGTTGTGAAGTTTTCGATATCGCTTTTAACGATACGTCCGTTTTCACCGGATCCTTTTACTTGAGCGATATTTATTCCTTTTTCTTCAGCTATTTTCTTAGCTAAAGGAGAAATGAAAATTCTTTCTCCATCTGAAATCACTGGAATGGAATTTACTGATTTTTCATTTGAAATTTCAGTTTTTATTTCTTCTTTTAAAGCAGAGGTAGTAGTACCATTTTTATAGTTTTCAGCAATGCCTGTAATGTCTGTTCCGGCGGGTCCTATAATAGCTAAAACACTGTCAACTGGAGCAGTTTCTCCATTATTTACACCAATATATAATAAAGTTCCAGAATTAAAAGATTCAAATTCCATAGTAGCTTTATCAGTTTCAATTTCTGCAAGAATATCTCCTTCATTAACTGTATCTCCTACTTTTTTTAACCAAGAAGCAACTGTACCATCGGTCATTGTATCACTTAAACGTGGCATTGTTACTACAACAACTCCTTTTGGTAAAGAGTTTGAAATTTTTTGATTGCTTGTTGAATATTCTGTCTTTTTATCTTCTTCAATTGTAGTATTAGCTTTTGACTCTATTGAAGATGGTTTTCCTAAATGTAATAATGGAGTTATATCTTCACCTTCAGAACCAATTATTGCAAGTAAAGAATCCACTGGTGCTGATTCGCCTTCTTGAATTCCAATGTGTAAAAGAGTTCCGGAATTGAATGATTCAAATTCCATAGTAGCTTTATCTGTTTCTATTTCTGCAAGGATGTCTCCCTCATTTATTTTATCGCCCACTTTTTTAAGCCATTTTGCTACTACTCCTTCAGTCATAGTATCACTCAAACGAGGCATCGTTATTATTTTTGCCATAATTGATTAAAGTTTGTGGGGAATAAATGGATAGTTTTCTTGTTCGTAAACAACATCATATAATTGTTGAACCTCAGGAAATGGAGATTCTTCTGCAAAAGTTGCACATTCTTCTACCAATACTTTTACCCTTTCATCAATTGCTTCAATATTTGCTTCAGTTGCATATTTTTTTTCTAAAATAATATCTAATACTTGTGTTATAGGATCTATTTTTTTATATTCTTCTACTTCATCTTTAGAACGATATAATTGTGCATCAGACATAGAATGTCCTCTATATCTATATGTTTTCATTTCAAGGAAAGTAGGTCCGTCTCCTTTTCTTGCTCTATCTATAGCCTCGTGCATTGCTTCAGCAACTTTCACAGGGTTCATTCCATCTACAGGACCACAAGGCATTTCATATCCTAAACCAAGTTTCCAAATATCAGTATGATTGGCAGTTCTTTCTACAGATGTTCCCATTGCATATCCATTATTTTCTACTATAAAAACAACTGGAAGTTTCCATAACATAGCCATGTTAAAAGCCTCATGTAAAGATCCTTGACGAGCTGCTCCATCTCCAAAATAAGTTAATGTTACTCCACCTGTTTCAAAATATTTATCTGCAAATGCAATTCCAGCTCCCACAGGAATTTGAGCTCCAACAATTCCATGACCACCATAAAAACCTTTTGCTTTAGAAAAAATATGCATTGAACCACCCATTCCTTTTGATGTACCAGTAACTTTTCCTAATAGTTCTGCCATAACAGCTTTTGGATCGACTCCCATACCTATTGGTTGAACGTGATTTCTATATGCAGTAATCATTTTGTCTTTGGTCAAATCCATTGCGTGCAAAGCGCCTGCTAATACAGCTTCTTGACCATTATATAAATGTAAAAATCCTCTTACTTTTTGTTGAATATAGAGTGCAGCTAATTTGTCTTCAAATTTTCTCCAAAGTAGCATATCTTCATACCACTTCAAATAAACTTCTTTTGTTATTTCTTTCATTTGATGCTTTTACTAAAGTTTTATTGTTTTAAATTTAGAATACAACGCAAAAAAGTTCACTCACACACCATTTTGCGAAAAGCAAAAATAAGACATTCCGAGTAAAACTAAAATTTAATAGACAGTTTTTATTTTATTTATAAAAACTTTTTATCAAACATAAATGGTAATAAATTTTTTAATGAATCTGATTTGTAAATCACACCGGTTTCGCCCATAAAAAATATTTCTATTGGAGTTTCTTGTTTGATTTCATATTCAGCAATAGATTGTCTACAAGATCCGCAAGGAGGAATTGGAGTTGAAGTTAAATTTGTATCTGATGCTGCAGTTATGGCCATTTTCAAAATTTTTGCGTTTGGATAGATAGCACCTGCTTGAAAAATCGCAACTCTCTCTGCGCATAATCCTGATGGATATGCTGCGTTTTCTTGATTTGAACCTAATACAACATTATTATTATCTAACAATAAGGCTGCGCCAACTCTAAATTTTGAATAGGGTGCATAAGCATTCTTACGAATAGTAACTGCTTGAGACATTAAATCTTGAATTTCTTTTGGTAATTCTTCTAATGAATCATAAACTGAAAACTGTGATGTAATAGTAATTTCCTTCATATATTTTTTTGGAAAAAAAATCCAAATTTCAAAAAATTAGAAATTTGGATTTTTTATTAATATTTTAGTATTGATTTAATATTGATCGTATTTGTCTCCAAATGCAAAACTCAATGAGAATCGTAATGTGTTTTCAAGTGGATTTTTTGTTTTTGATGCAGAGAATAAATAAGATACATCTACTTTGATAATGTTATATTTAAATCCAGCACCCATAGAGAAAAATTTTCTAGCTCCTTTTAATTCACTTTCATTGAAATATCCTAATCGAAAAGCAAATGAATCTTGATATAAATATTCAGCACCTACTGAATAAGTGAATTCTTTAAGTTCTTCTTTAAAACCATCAGGTGCATCTCCAAACGATTTAAAAATACCTTCTGTCCAGCTTATTTTGTCATATTTAATATTGTTTTCGCTATTGGCAGCAGAAGCAGTATTGTTACCAGCAGTAACTTCAGAAGGACTTATTGTACCATTGCCATCAATGTCAACATAAACTGGCTCTACTTTTGCAAATGGTGTTGGCACTAGTAATTTGTTAACCTCTAGACCTAAAGAAACCTTGTTATATTCATCTAAAATAAAATCAAAACCGGCACCCAATTTCATGTTTGAAGGTAAAAAATTAGAACCTGCATCACCTTGGGTTTTATCATAATTAATTTTAGGTCCTAAATTTTGTAAATTGAAACCCCATCTCCATCTTCCGTTAAAATCATTAAAAGCAACTTCTTCAGATTGATAATAACCAGAGACATCAACAGCAAATGAACTTGCTGCAGAGATACTGTTTCCTTCGGATGGAATACCTAAATTAGAACGAATGTATCTACCTCCAACTGACATTGCAAATCGCTCACTTAATTGTAATGCATAAGATAAATCTATAGCAAATTCAGCAGGTTTTACAATATTATTTAGAGTTCCATCTTCATTTGTTAATTGTATTTCACCTAAGCTAAAATAACGAATACTACCTGCAAAAGCACTTTTTTCGCTATATCTATTAAAATAATTTACTTGACCAAGTGAGATATCATTTACCAATTCAACTAAATATGGAGTATAACCAAATGCAACTCCTTGTTTGTCTAAAGAAAATGCATATTTTGCTGGATTCCATTGTTGTGAGTAAACATCTGGCGCGCTAGCTACACCATTGTCTGCCATACCAGCAGCACGTGCGTCGGCTGCAACAAGTAAAAATGGGACTCCTGTTGTAATTACTCTATCTTGAGCAATTGAATATTGAATTAGCGAAAAATAAATTAATAAAGCAGCAATTTTTTTCATTCTATAATTTTAAAAAAGTTAACAAATATAGTATTTTATTAAAGGATTACAAGTTTCTCATATTTTTCTGTTTTAGAATTTGTCAAAATAGACTTAACGGTAAGTTTATAAACATAAACTCCTTTTCCTATTTTGTCTCCAAAATCATCTTTACCATCCCAAGTGATTTCACGAGAAAGAAACCCATCAGTTGTAATGGTTTGGTTTTTTGTGAATACAATTTTACCTGTTATGGTCATTACTTGCACTTGTACTTCTAATGGTTCAAAAGGTTTGTTATGTGTAAACCAAAACTGAGTATAATTTACAAAAGGATTTGGGTAATTTAAAACATTTGTCAAAGTAACCGATTCATCACCAACTACAATAAATTGAATATCAGCTGTGATTCTATTATTATAAACATCAAATGCGATGAATGTAATGGTATGCAATCCAACAGCTAAATTTCTAAAAGGATATTTTAATTTTCCTTTCTTGTAATTATCTAATTCAGTTTCATAATAATCATTCAATTTGTATGGTTTAGTTTCATCTCCATCAAGAATGGCAACAATGTCATGACCAATTCCACTTGCGGTATTAATACCATTTTCGTCTTCAAGATAAGCAAGAAAAATTGGAGATTCATTTGTAATTCCTCCAGATATAAAATTCTGGTCATTCATATAAAGTTTTACAGTTGGAGCTAGATTATCTATAGGAGCATTAAGATTTACACCTCCAACTTTTATCGAAGTATTTAAACCAGATTTATCAAAAAGAGTTTGATTTCTCTTACTGTAAAAACTAATTCTACCATAATCAATATTAGTAGTAATATCTCTTGGAACTACAAATCCAAATTCGAATTTACCATTTACAATTGCAGCATTTCCTCTAAAAATTGTTTCGCCATTGGTTACAAATGGCATAACGGGTCCAGTTGCTGTTGTGTTATAATTGACTACTTGTGTTACTGCATCTACATTATCATTACGTAAGGTTACACGTTGTATTTTTTTGTCAAAAATTTGAACAGCTAATTCACCAGTATATGCTGTTAAAGGATTGTTATTCTCATCCAATATTTCCCCAGATAGTTTCACATAACTCAACGATTTAAAATCATCAATAGTACCAGTAATTGGCATATCATTTATTTTCGTTAAACTTATTTGAGGTTTTGGTATTGCTAACATTAATGCGGGATCACCTATGTAAAACACAACATTTGTAGAAACACTATTGTTTTTTGTCAATCGTAATGCCTCAGCAATCGAGGTGTATTGACTTGAGCCATATGAAAATAAGTATTTAGATAAAGAATCATTAAACATTTGACCAGTACCTTGACTAATTTCTCTAACTGTTGTAATCATTGATATTGCTCCACCTTTAGGATTCCAATAAGTATATTCACCAGCAGTTGGTCTGAACGGATTGTCAAATCTAGAAAAATCACATGTTATTGTTATAAAAAGCGGATATTTATAACGATTGACCAAATTTTGACCATCAATTTTTTCCCAAATACGTTCTTGCGAAAGGCCATCTTCACCACCATGTCCTAAATAATTAACCACTAATGTACCTTTCTCAAAAGCATTAAAAAAGTCTTCTCTCGCTTTAGGATATCTTGCTCCACCAGAAGATGTTACTTGAGAATAAGAGTCTAATAATATTTTTGTAACATTAATAAAAGGTTTTTCGGTAATAATTTTATCAGCCAATCTATTTTGATAAAATTGCAATTGATTATCACCTGTATGATTTGCTGCTGTGTCAGGATCATCAGCTACACATACATAATTATTTCTCCAACTTCCGTAGGATTTAATGTCGTTATAATCAATTACTTTTTGAACCAATTCATCAGCTTGAGCAGTATTATCATGAATCATTCTTCCAACGGCAATATCTAAATCACCTGGTAAATTTTCTCCTCCATCTTCATCGTCCATCATTCCAAAAAAATCATCTGAAGTAAAAGAAGATTCACCAACTGTAAAACTATTTAAGGCATGATAAATAGGGACTATATTTGTATTTATAGAAATACGATTTTTGAAATCGTAAGAAGCATCTCCAAAAAGGTTTACATATTTTACTTTTTTATCTGGTGTTGATTTATTAAAGTAAACATATTTTATAAAATTTCTTATAGCAGCAACATCTTGTTTGCCAGAACAAAATTCTTGATAGATGCTTTCTAGAGTAACTACTTTTACATTTAGTTGAGAATAATTTCTATGAAAATTAGCTAATTTTTCTGCTTGTGTTGTTAAAAAAGCGGGTGTAATTATTAGGTAATCAATGTCTTGAAATTGACCTTGAGCATTGTTAAAAATGGTTCCTTTTAGATTTTGATTGGCAACCTTTGTTTGAGATTCTTTTGAAGGAACCATTAAATCATTAGGGTCAATAGCTATATATTTTCTTGTTTCGCCTAAATTTGTTTTAAACGAAAATGTGCTTTGGTTTATATTTTCAACTTTTGAAACATTATAAATGTCAGTGATGTCCCAAATTTGAGAAATTGAAGTGGCATTTGTAATTTGGTATTCAGCAATTCCAACATTAATATTAGCTAAATCATACTGAAAACGAAATTGTTTGCCATAACCAGTTAATTTTCTTTTCGATTTTAAAATAATATAATCTAAATACCCTTTTGAATCAGGAACACCATTATTATTATATGTTAAAGAAATTGAAACATTTTCTGAAGCAGGAAAGGTAGTGTTGAATGATTTTCCCACTGCTTTTGTATCATTATCTGCATACAAACTTATATTTCCAACTGCAGCACTATTTGCCATAACATCGAAAGAAGTAGTTGTTAAAGCAACAGCTCCAGCATATACTTGTAAATTAACAGGTACAGTTGTGTCAATATTTGGAATAGAAAAATCAAAACTTTGCTCGTTTTGAATATTAAATTCTTCTCCAAACCATCTTCTGCCTAATTTAACAAGATTGTTTTTGTCTATTTCGTGATATTGATAATCATCAAAAGCGGTAATAGTTTCAGTTGCATTTCCAGACGGTTGTGTCAAATCTAAAATTCTTTTTCCATCATTACCTTGATACGTTATATAATAAAAAGATTTATCTGCATATAAATTATTGGTAGTTTCGCTTTCAATATTCCAATTGTCAACACCTTCAGCAAAAAATAATATAAAGTCAGAGTCATTGAAAACACCATCATTTTCACCAGTTATTTGTATGGCATTTTCTGTTAAATCTGCAGGATAAGGTTGATTGTTTTTTAAAGGAATCATTCTTCCTCCATTACCATAAATTTTTATTTTTCTTGGATCTAAATTATCTACAGGAAGACCAAGGTTTTTAATAAAACTTTTATCTAACACATAAACTCCAGATTTGGTAACATAAAACCGATGCCAATCTCCAGTTGCTAATACAGAATTTGAAATAACACTATAATCGTTAGGTATATTTACTAATCTTGCATTACTCGCACCTAACGAATAACTAAAAGATTTAATTTTTTTGAAAAAAGCCCCTTCTTTAATTATAGGTGATATAGAAATTCTAACAAAAAATTTATCTCTTGCAGTACTATTTTTTGCGTTGGCTTCAAGTTTTGAAGGAATTTCAGACGGAGATAAATTACCTAATTCATTCAATGCAATATTATCATAAACAATATTTGAAATTTGTAAAGAATTTTCATCAATTTTATTTGAAATAGGTAGCTTTAAAACATAATGAAGTTGTTTTTTGTAATCATCATACACATAATTTTCTATATTAAATTGTGGAAGAATTACTTCATGACTACCATAAGAAACCTTTGATTTTTCTCTCCAATCAATAACAATATCACTTTTTATCTGGCTTTTACAGATAAAAGGAAAAAGACATAATATAAGGTATAGAATTTTTTTCATCAGAATAGATAACGCAATATTCATATAAATATTACAGCAGGTAAAAATATATTATTTCTTCAAAAACAAATTGTAATATTTTAATAAATTTTGCGTTATAATGGAATCAGATTATAAAATAGAACAGAAATTTGTTATTATTTAATAAAAATCCTTGCGATGTAAAGGTTTATTATTATATTCGCAGCAAATTTATTACCTACTAAAAGTATGAAAGTAAACAAAATTATGACTGTCAAACTAGTACTATCACTAGTAATAGTGTTAGGTTTAACTACAAGTTGTAGTAAAAAATCTAGTTCAAAAAATGCTTCAACCGCTACAGGTTGGAAAATCAACGACAAAAAAGGAGGTTTTCAGTATGCTTCAAATTTCAAAAAGCAAGCTACAGGACCGGGATTAGTTATGGTTGAAGGTGGAACATTTACAATGGGTAAAGTTCAAGATGATGTTATGCATGATTGGAACAATACACCAAACCAACAACACGTTCAATCCTTTTATATGGATGAAACTGAAGTTACAAATCTAATGTACATGGAGTATTTAGATTGGTTAAAAAGAGTTTTTCCTCCAGAACAAGAAAATTATAAAAACATTTACGAAGGTGCTTCGCCTGATACACTTGTGTGGAGAAATCGTTTAGGTTATAACGAGACAATGACCAATAATTATTTGCGTCATCCAGCCTATGCAAACTATCCTGTAGTAGGTGTAAACTGGATTCAGGCCGTTGAATTTAGTAAATGGAGAACCGATCGTGTAAACGAAAACACTCTTGAAACAGCTGGTTATTTGAAGAAAGATGCTAAAATATCTGATGCAAAAGCAGAATCTACATTTAGTACAGAAACCTATTTGAATCAACCAACTAAAGCTTTTGGTGGTGATGAAAAAATTGTTTTGAAAGGACCAAGAAACTCAAAATCAAAACCAGTAAAAACTAAAGGAACTAAAGATACTCCTGGAACTG
>JAYTNO010000154.1:0-21983 GCA_043748275.1 Flavobacterium sp.
CCGAAAGTTTTACCAAGTTCGACAATAAGATTGGTTCTTCCTAATGGCCCAATAATTATAGGTTGTTTGTAATAAAGTTGCAGTTTCTGGTAATCGAAATCACTATTTAGAGCACCTTTAAATCCTTTGCTATAATTCAAGAAAATACGACTATACGGACTGTCTACATCACTACGTTCTACTCCATATCCTACATATTTTTTGTTGGGTGTAAAATCTGCTTGAATATTTAACTCAAATTGTTTGACATCACTTTTTGTTATTGTTTTTGAAGCATCGGTATAATAATCTAAACTAAAGGTTGGCGAAGCAGACTCTAAAGTGCGATAAGAAATTCCTGTTAGGAAATTTAAGTTTTTGACTGGCTCAATTTCAACTGCAAAATTAGAAAGATTGATGTTGGTTAATTTTCCGTTTGATCCAGAAGTGAATAACGCTGACGAAGCAAAACTTCGCCCAAGAACATCATTCGTAGTGGTAAGACTTGCTCCTATTTGTTCAATATCTCTACGGTTTCCTCCGGAAAGTATAATTCTGTTGACTTTGTCAATCATTATTTTTCCAGATGCGCCATATTTGAATTTATCATCTTTAAATCCGTAAGCTGTATATCCTTGCAATCGCCATATATCGTTAGGTCCGAAATAAGTTCTTCCTCCAGCACGCAAACGAATTCCTTCTACTTCATTGAATCCAACTGTTGAAAAAATAGGTCCGTAATCTAAATGTCCTAATTGAATATATCCACTTCCCAAAATGGAAACTAAATTATACAATTGTTTGAATTTCTTGACCTTTTTTAAAGTATCGAGCATTTTGTAAACGCCTAATTCGTCTTTATTTAATTTTTCGAATCGGTTCTCATTCCAATAATCATCGGTTTTGGCATAAACTTCGTTGTCTATAAAATTGACTTCTTCTTTATAAAAATTCTTGGGTTTTTCTATATTGAATTCGTGATTTCTAAACAATGTGGTTCTTTTCCCATAAACTCCTTTTGATTGTTCTTTTTTGTTTAGAGCAAAATCTGACATCAGATAATCCTTGGTTAGTAGAAAAACAGAATCGTTTAATACTTCAAATTCTTGTTCGATGTAAATATCTTTTACCCAGTTAATATTAGCACTTTTGGTTACTGCCATATTAATGTTTTTGATAGCCCAAGTAGAATCGTTTACCCAAAAATCACCTTTAAAAGTCAATTCGTTTTTGCGACGTGGATAAAAAACAATATTATAACACCACTTTTTATCTATAAACGAACTATCGGTCAATACATAATTATAAACATCTATTCCTGTTCTTGACAACGGACTAGTAAAACTTTTATCAAAAAAAGTGAGGTAATTGTTATAAATATCATATTCTGCATACAAATCTTTTACGAAGGCAATAATTTGCTGATTGGTATCAAAACCAGAGTTTTTATTTGCTTTAAGAATTTCTTTTACTTTTTTCTGAACATTATCACCATAAACGTTTGATAAGGCTTCGTTTATAAAAATAGGCAAATAGGTTTTTCCGGTAATTTTTGAAGTATCTACTTGTTTGAAAACAAACTCCATACCTTTGAAAATCTTACTTTTCATAAAAGCACTGTCAATCGTATTCATATCAAATTCGACTTTTTCGTATTTCTCCATTTGATATTGATTGAACATTTTGAGTCCATTACTTCTTTTACGAGCCCAAATTTTTCTTAATATGTCTAGAGCTGGATTATTTTTTTTGGACGTTTTTCCAGAATACACAACTACTTCTTTTAGTTTTTCTCCATCACTCAAAGTGATTTTAAAATCATAATTGATTGCTTTCTTTAACTCGACTTCTTTGGTTTCGAAACCAACAAAAGAAACAACTAATGTTGTATATGTTTTATCTGATTCGATATAAAAACGGCCATCTTCGTTGGTAACAATGCCAATATTTGAATTTTTAAAAACCACATTTGCAAAAGGTACAGGCAAATTTGTGTTGTCTACAACAATACCACTGACTTTTGTTTGAGCAAACAACACACTCGAAATCAATAACAAAAAACCTAAAAATATTTTCTTTTCCATACAATAAAAAAACTCCATCAGATTGTTTCTGATGAAGTTTCAAATATAGTTAATTCGATTATTAGAAAAATGATTAATGAAATTTTTGATTGTTAAATTTTCAATCTCAATCAACCATAAAAGCTAATATCTATTTTTTATACATCACTTTTTTAACTGCTTTTACTACATCACTTGCATTTGGCAACCATTCTTTTAACAAAGTTGGCGAATATGGCGCAGGCGTATCAGCAGTAGTAATTCTTTGAATTGGCGCATCTAAGAAATCAAATGCACGTTCTTGAACAATATACGTAATTTCAGAAGCAACACTTGCAAAAGGCCAAGCTTCTTCTAGAACGACTAATCTGTTTGTTTTTTTAACCGAAGTTAAAATAGCGTCATAATCCATCGGGCGAACGGTTCTCAAATCAATAATTTCGCAAGAAATACCTTCTTTTGCCAATTCGTCAGCAGCTATATGCGCTTCCTTTATAATTTTACCAAAAGAAACAATGGTAACATCTGTACCTTCACGTTTAATATCTGCAACACCAAGCGGAATAGTATAATCACCTTCTGGAACTTCTCCTTTATCACCATACATTTGCTCACTTTCCATAAAAATCACAGGATCATTATCACGAATAGCGGCTTTCAACAACCCTTTTGCATCATAAACGGTACTTGGCACAACCACTTTTAAACCTGGCGTATTTGCAAACCAGTTTTCAAAAGCTTGTGAGTGTGTTGCTCCCAATTGTCCAGCAGAAGCTGTTGGACCACGAAAAACCATTGGCATTGGGAATTGTCCCGCAGACATTTGGCGCATTTTGGCAGCATTATTTATAATTTGGTCAATTCCTACCAACGAGAAATTAAAAGTCATATATTCAACAATTGGTCTGCAACCATTCATTGCCGAACCAACAGCAATACCAGCAAAACCCAACTCAGCAATAGGAGTATCAATTACTCTTTTAGGGCCAAATTCATCCAACATACCTTTCGAAGCCTTGTAAGCACCATTATATTCCGCAACTTCTTCACCCATTAAATAAACGGTTTCATCGCGACGCATTTCTTCACTCATCGCCTCACAAATTGCTTCTCTAAATTGTATCGTTCTCATAATTTATTATCTATCTGAAAATTTGAAAAGCAAAAATAAATATTTTATATCACTAAAAGGCATAAATCGGTTAAAATAATCAGGAGCTTTTTCCAGCTATTCACTCTATCTTTTCCTGACTAAAGAAGTCAGAAAAAGGATGCCGTTTCTATCTGGGCTACGAAATCGATATAATACTGAAAAAATATTATGCGCGCATACATTATTTTTAAAAAATAAATTACTAATTTTGTGCTCACATTTCACAAAATAATTATTCATTATGAAAATATTAGTTTGCATCAGTCACGTTCCTGATACTACTTCAAAAATTAATTTTACCAATAACGATTCAGAATTTGATACTAACGGGGTACAATTTGTAATCAACCCAAATGATGAATTTGGTCTTACACGTGCCATTTGGTTTCAAGAACAACAAGGTGCCAATGTAACTGTTGTAAATGTTGGTGGTCCAGATACTGAGCCTACGCTAAGAAAAGCACTTGCAATTGGCGCAAACGAAGCTATTCGTATCAATGCAAATCCTACCGATGGTTTTTTTGTTGCCAAACAACTTGCCGAAGTAATTAAAAACGGTGGTTATGATTTAGTAATTGCAGGTAGAGAATCATTAGATTACAATGGCGGAATGGTTCCAGGTATGATGGCCGGATTATTAGGTTTCAACTTTGTAAATTCTTGTATCGAACTAACAGTAGACGGAACTTCTGCAAAAGCATCTAGAGAAATTGATGGTGGAAAAGAAATTGTTTCTACTTCATTACCATTAATAATTGGTGGTCAAAAAGGTTTGGTTGAAGAAAAAGATTTACGAATTCCAAATATGCGAGGTATTATGACTGCAAGAACAAAAGTTTTAACAGTTTTAGAACCAGTTACTGCAGTTTCAGAAACAAAAGCAGTGAAATTTGAAAAACCAGCACCAAAATCGGCAGTGAAATTAGTAAGTGCTGATAACTTAGATGAATTAATCAATTTATTACACAACGAAGCAAAAGTAATCTAATTGTCTAAAGCCTTATGTCAAAAGTCGAAAGATTTTAGCTAACAACTATTCTTTATGACTTCATGACTTTAAAACTTTATGACTTAAATCTAAAATCTTATGTCTATATTAATATATGCAGAATCTGCAGAAGGAAAATTTAAGAAAGTAGCTTTCGAATTGGCTTCTTACGCAAAAAAAGTAGCTTCATCATTAGGAACAACCGTTACGGCAATAACTGTAAATGCTGGTGATGTTTCTGAACTTTCTAAATATGGTGTTGATAAAGTATTAAAAGTATCCAACGATAAATTATCTGGATTTACAGCAAAAGCATATGCTGATGCTATCAAACAAGCCGCTCAAAAAGAAAATGTGAAACTTGTTTTATTATCATCAACTACAGATAGTTTATATCTAGCACCTCTAGTTTCAGTAGGATTAGATGCCGGATTTGCTTCAAATGTAGTTGGTTTGCCAATTTCTACATCACCATTTCAAGTAAAAAGAAATGCTTTTTCAAACAAAGCATTCAATATAACAGAAATTGCAACAGATGTAAAAGTGTTAAGCTTGGCAAAAAACTCTTATGGAATTTTTGAAAATGCTTCAACATTGACCGAAGAAGATTTTAACCCAACAATAAGCGATGCTGATTTTGGAGTAAAAGTACAATCTGTAGAAAAATCATCAGGAAAAGTGACTATTGCAGATGCTGATATTGTCGTTTCTGCTGGTCGTGGTTTGAAAGGTCCAGAAAACTGGGGAATGATTGAAGAACTTGCTTCAGTTCTTGGAGCTGCAACAGCTTGTTCAAAACCAGTTTCAGATTTAGGATGGCGTCCTCACGGAGAACACGTTGGTCAAACCGGAAAACCTGTAGCAACCAATTTATATATTGCCATTGGAATCTCTGGAGCAATACAACATATTGCAGGAATCAATTCATCAAAAGTAAAAGTTGTAATCAATACAGATCCAGAAGCTCCTTTCTTTAAAGTTGCAGACTATGGAGTTGTGGGAGATGCATTTGAAATTGTTCCTAAATTAATCGAAAAATTAAAAGCTTTTAAAGCTCATAATTAATAGTTTTTTAATAAATTAGTGCCTAATAAAAGGCTAACTAGATTTAGAAAGTTTAGATAGCCTTTTTTTTATTAAAAAAAAATTTTAGAATTTTATTTTAAATCATTGTACTTTTGCAATTATGAGTTTAGTAAAATTAACAATAAAAGGAATATCATATAGTCAAACTCAAAATGGCGCATATGCATTAATCCTAAACGAAGAAGATGGCGAAAGGAAATTACCTATTGTCATTGGTGCATTTGAAGCACAATCTATTGCTATTGCATTAGAAAAAGAAATCAAACCACCAAGACCACTAACCCACGATTTGTTTAAAAATTTTGCAGATAGATTTGATATTGTGGTCAAACAAGTTATTATTCATAAACTTGTTGACGGTGTTTTTTATTCGAGTATCATTTGCGAAAGAGACAAAATTGAAGAAATTATTGATGCCAGAACATCTGATGCTATTGCATTAGCATTACGATTTAATGCGCCAATATTTACGTATAAAAACATTCTAGATAAAGCTGGAATTTATCTCAAAGGAAACTCATTAGAAGCCGACAAAGACATTCAAGAAATTGAAGGTGTTTTGTCTCATGAAACTTTTGGTATGGAAGAAACTAATAAATCTGGCGAAACCTATACCAAACACAGCCTTTCTGAACTTCACGAACTTTTAGAAGGTGCCGTAAATGATGAAGATTATGAAAAGGCAGCAAAAATTAGAGACGAGATTTCTAAGCGAGAATTATAATTATTGATAGTAAAAAAAGTCAATAAGCAAAAAGCAACACAGAATGAAACAATACCATGATTTAGTTAAGCATGTTTTAGAAAACGGAATCCAAAAAGGCGATCGAACTGGTACAGGCACAAAAAGTGTTTTTGGTTATCAAATGCGTTTTGATTTAAACGAAGGTTTTCCTATGGTTACTACAAAAAAACTGCATCTAAAATCAATTGTATATGAATTGCTTTGGTTTTTGAAAGGAGATACCAATATTGGATATCTTCAAGAAAATGGAGTAAAAATATGGGATGAATGGGCGGATGAAAATGGTAATCTTGGTCCCGTTTATGGTCATCAATGGCGCAATTGGAATAGTGAAGAAATAGACCAAATTACTGAACTTATTGAAACTTTAAAAACCAATCCTAATAGTAGAAGAATGCTAATTTCTGCTTGGAATCCATCGGTTTTACCAGACACAACAAAATCTTTTGCAGAGAATGTTGCCAACGGAAAAGTAGCTTTGCCACCTTGCCATGCTTTTTTTCAATTTTATGTAGCAGATGGCAAATTGTCTTGTCAATTATACCAACGTAGTGCTGATATTTTTTTGGGCGTACCTTTTAATATTGCGTCCTATGCTTTATTAACAATGATGATTGCTCAAGTATGTGGTTTGCAATATGGAGAATTTATCCACACTTTTGGTGATGCACACATCTACAACAATCATTTTGAACAATTAGAATTACAATTATCTAGAGATCCAAAAGCATTACCAAAAATGATTTTGAACCCAGAAATCAAAAACATATTCGATTTTACTTTTGAAGATTTTACTTTAGAAGGTTATGAACCTCATCCGCATATCAAAGGAGCTGTGGCGGTGTAAAAAAATCTGATTTAAAATAAAAAAACCTCAAACTTTCGTTTGAGGTTTTTTTTAGAGCGGAAGACGAGGCTCGAACTCGCGACAACCAGCTTGGAAGGCTGGAGCTCTACCAACTGAGCTACTTCCGCATTAATGAGGTGCAAATATAAATAATAACTTTAGTTTAATGCAAGTTTTTTTATAAAAAAATACATTTTTTTTCTGTCATCTATTTATTAACAATGTTTCTGAGGATAAAGTTTTTATTATTAATTTGTTATACTTTTGTTGACTTGAAAAAAATTGAAATTTTAATACTAATTATTTAAGAAAAAGCTTTAATTGAAACATTTTTTTGTTTGTAATTTTATTTTAGGAATAGAAAATCAGTAGAGAAATGTGTTATTGAAGACTATGAATTACAAAATACGAAATCTTAATTTTTTTTTTAAATAAGTAATAACTTATTTTTCTAAAAATAAATTAAAATATCATATAAGTGGTATGCCTTTTGTTATTATAGTTGGTGATTTCTTAATTTTATATTTAAGATTTGAATTTTATAATTTTTGGTTTTTATGATTAAAAAATTACTTTTTAGTTTTTTATTACTTCCTGTAATTAGTATTGGTTCTGAAATAGATATTTCTAAAAAAATTGTACTTTCTGTTCAAAGCAATCTTTTTGAAGAGAAAACACTTTTGGTAGATTCTTTATTGATAAAAAGTTTTGATAATAATTTACTTACTTCATTTTACAGACAAAACCAATATAAAACCATTTGGCTCAAATCTAATTTCGTCAGACAGACTTTGATAAACTCCTTGATTACTTGTGAAGAAGATGGATTGGACCCAAAAGAATATGAAGTAAAAAAAATAGATAAATTAGAAAAAAAAATAAATCAACTCTCTGAAAATGAGTTAATTAATTTTGACATTTTAATAACATTAAAACTTCAAAAATATGTTTCTCAACTTACAAATGGAAGGCTCAACCCGAGGGAATTGTATAAAAACTGGGATTTAAATCCTGTAAATTTAGATATAAATGCGCTACTTAAGTCCTTTGATAATCTAGATTCATTGGCTATACAAATTGAAAAAATAAAACCCAACCACACTGAATATATAAAACTAAAAAAAGCATTACAATTAATAAAAACCTATCCAGATCTTACTTTAGATTGTATCGATTTTAAAAAGAAAATAAATCTTAATGAAAGTAGCCCTTCATTAATTTCAATAAAAAAAGCATTGATTTATTGGAAAGATTTAGATTCAATTGCTATCCTAAATACTAAATACAATCACGAAACTTTTGTTGCGGTTAAAAAATTCCAAGCTCGAAATGGTTTAAATGCAGATGGAGTTATTGGCAAAAGTACTATTGACGCATTAAATTACTCGAAGAAACAACGCAAAGAACAAATTATTGCCAATCTAGAAAGATGGAAATGGTTTCCTAGGAACTTGGGCAATCATTATATAATGGTAAATATTCCTGAATTTAATTTGTATTTGGTAAAAGATAATGATACAATTGATACTCGAAGAGTTGTTGTAGGGAAGTTAGAAAGAAAATCAGTGATTTTGTCTTCTACCTTTAGTAATATTATTATAAATCCAACTTGGACAGTTCCTCCGACAATTCTAGAAGAAGATGTTTTGCCAGATGCTACTAAAAAGAGAAGTTATTTTACCAAATCTAGTATTACTATTTATGATTATAATAACAATATTATAAGTCCATATCAATGGAAGAAAGACAAATACAAGAATTATAGATACGTGCAGAAACCTGGTCATAATAACTCATTAGGAGAAGTGAAATTTAATTTCCCAAACAGGCATTCGGTTTACTTACACGATACCAATCACAGAGATTTATTTACTCGCTCTTTTAGATCCCTGAGTTCTGGCTGTATTCGAATTGAAAATCCTTTACCGCTAGCAAAATATTTCCTAAACGATGATGTAAATTGGTCTTTAGATAAAATAAATGAAGTGATCAAAACAAGAGTGACCACTTCAATAGATTTAAAATATAAAATAAATATTCATCAATTTTATTGGACAGCATCTTTAGATAAAAACAATAACTTTAGGTTTATACCAGATGTTTATAATCTAGACGATGAATTATCAGACAAATTAAGCAATTAACTTTGATGATGCTTTATAATTTCTAGAAGGATGATATATAAACAAGCAAGACTTGTTTTTTATTACATTAATAATTTCTTTTGACAATTCAGCAGGAATTGCAGGACAACCTTGGCTTCTGCCTAGATATCCTTGAGATTTTAAAATTTTTGGGCTTGAATAATAAGCTCCGTGAACTACAATATCTCTTCCTCGTGCGCGATCATTAATGCCTTTTTCTAAACCGTCTAGTCGTAATGACAAACCGTGTTTACCAATATAACTTTCGCCTGTAGCATAAAAACCCAAACTACTTTTGTTAGATTGTTCTGCATTTGAAAATGAAGTTGCATATTCCAACCCTGATTTCATTCCGTGAGAAACAAATGTGTTTATTAATACCGTATTTGTTGATAAATCTATAACCCAAAGTCTTTTTGAAGTTGAAGATAAACTGAAATCAATAAGTGTTATAATATTTTTTTTAATAAGTCCTTTTGCTTTCAAACGATAAAAACCATTTAAAGCATTTGTAAAACTTTCTATTTTAGGCAAAGCTTTATTTTTAGAATGCAAACTACTATATACTGACTCAATCTTCATCATTGAAGTAGACTCAGTTGTTTTTGCAACTAATTTCGGATCTGTGGCAAGTGTTTTATTTGTTGTAAACGACGACAAACAAAACAGTGCTATGGGTAAAATCTTGTAAATCATAATATTTCTTTAAGTTATACAATAGAATTGGGATTACAAAAATACAAATTTATAGATGCGTTTCAAAAAAAATTCTATTAAAATAACGTTAAAATGCGTTTTTTAACGTTTAAGTGCGTTTTTAGCAGTTATCGCTTACAAAAAAACATCCTTTACAAATTTTTAGAAATCTAATAACGTAAATAATCTTAGAATATTACTAAACAATTGTATTTTACATATTTTTAACTATTTTTGTAGGGCAAACCAACCAATTAAATGACTAAGCCGTTTAGAATCTTACTGCTGTTTTTACTTTTTATTTCTACTATTTCTTATAGTCAAAAGAAAAGACTTAATGCTTTGGCATCTGGAAATATAAATATTGATGGGAAACTTGACGAGGAAATTTGGCAATTTGCACCAATCGCTTCTGATTTTTTTATGTATTATCCAGATAATGGCAAGCTAGTTGGTCAAGATAAAAAAACCGAAGTTCAAGTAGTTTATAATGACAATGGCGTCTTTATTGCTGCCAAATTATTCGACAATGAACCATCAAAAATGCTAGACGAAATTACCCAAAGAGACAATGTTGGGTCATCAGAATTATTTGGCGTTTTTATTAATGGCTTTAACGACAGTCAACAAGATTTTCGTTTTTATGTAAGTCTTTCCGGAGTTCAAACCGATTGTGTTTTTACCAATCAAAATGGTGAAGATCTCTCTTGGGATGCTATTTGGATAAGTGAAACCCAAAAAACTGATTTTGGTTGGGTAGTAGAAATGGAAATTCCTTATGCTGCTTTACGTTTTCCAAAAAACAAGATTCAAACTTGGGGCATCAATTTCTTTAGAGAAAACAGAAGAGATCGACAATATATGACTTGGAATCCTATCGATCTAAACATACCCAATGATAGCGCACAATCAGGAATATTAACTGGAATTGAAGATGTAGAAACACCTACTCGATTATTTTTGATCCCCTATTCTTCCTTTTATTTAAATTCTAGTGAGTACGAAAAAACACGAGGTGAACTTAAAGGAGGCTTAGATATAAAATACGGTTTAAACGATGCTTTCACATTAGATGCAATTTTAGTTCCAGATTTTGGTCAAACAAAATACGATGATATTATTCTTAATCTTGGACCATTTGAACAACAATTTACAGAAAACAGACCTTTTTTTACTGAAAGTACAGACTTGTTCCAAAAAGGAAATATTTTCTATTCAAGAAGAATAGGGGAAAATTTAGCTTCTATAGAAACTGCTCCAAACGAAACCATTGAAGATTTTCCCAATTCAATAAAACTTATTAATGCTTTAAAAATTTCTGGCAGAAACAAATCTGGATTAGGAATAGGTGTTCTTAATGCTGTAAGCGAAAAAACTAGTGTTACGGTTCGTAATACAGACACTAATCAAACCAAAACCGCATTATTAGAGCCATTAGCAAATTATAATGTTTTTGTGTTAGATCAACGTTTTAGACAAAACTCATCGGTCTCGTTCGTGAATACAAATGTTCTCAAAAACGGGGCTTATAAAGATGCTAATGTATCTGCTTTTGTTTATGATTTAAATACAAAAGCAAATTCTTATAATCTAAAAGGGGATTTCAAATACAGTTATATCAATCAAACTGGTAATGCTGACAATAAAACAGGTTTTAATACCTCAATGAGCATTGGCGAAACCATTGGCAAATTTCGCTATAGCCTTTATGGACAATATGTTTCTAAAGATTTTGACAACAATGATTTGGGCATTATCTATCAAACCCATTTTTATTCCCTCAACGGAAATATAAATTATAGAATATTAAATCCAAACAAATATTTCAACTCATTTAATGCAAAAATAGAATCTATAAATGAATTTGAAAATAAAACTGGAAAAGTTCAAACTTCATTAATAAAACTTAGTTTCAATACTATAACACTAAAAAATAATGAAATAGGATATGGTTTTGTAATTTCACCTACAAAAACTTATGATTTCTATGAGCCACGAAGTTTTGACGAGTCTAAATATGTAATAGTTCCTGAATCATTTAAATTATATGGTTATTACACCTCAAACTTCAATCATAAATTTGCATTAGATATATATCCTCAAGTCATTAAACTCAACGAAAAAAACAGAATCAATTATAGATTGTCTTTTAGCCCACGTTATAGATTCAATGACCATTTTTCATTAATCTATAGCTTCGAAATATTCAAACAAGTTAACAATATTGGGTCTGCACAAGATTATGATAATCTCTCTGTTTTTACAAGACGTAATGTTATTTCATACAACAACAATCTTCAAGGAAAATATGCAATCAACAACAAGATGAACTTTAATTTATCTGTACGACATTATTGGGCTTATGCAACAAGCAATAAGTTTTTGACTTTAGAAAACGACGGAAACTTAACCGAAAACACTACATACACCAATAATGTAGATTCAAACTTTAATGCTTGGAATCTTGATTTATCCTACAATTGGTGGTTTGCTCCAGGAAGTCAGGTATCTGTTTTATATCGTAATTTCAATTTAAATACAGAAACATACGGATCAGATTTTAGTAAATCCTTGGGTAGAAATCTAAGTGATTCCTTTAATAACGATAATCTAAATCATATTTTTTCAATAAGTGTTCGTTATTTTATAGATTACAACACCTTAAAAAAATAACCTTTTTTTGGAGCTATTTCCAGCTGTCCATTTTATCTTTTTTCTTGTTAAAGAAACAAGAAAAAAGGATGCCATTTCCATCTGGGCTAATCAAAAATTATATCGCTTCTAAAATGTAAAATATTGCAATTTCTTTCCGAACTTTGCATATAAACAAATTACCATGAACAAAAAAGTAATCCTTATGATTCTTGATGGTTGGGGCAAATCTCCAGATCCAAAAGTTTCAGCTATAGACAATGCCAATATTCCATTTATAAATTCACTTTATACCAAATATCCTAATGCTCAATTACGAACCGATGGTTTGAATGTCGGATTGCCAGAAGGACAAATGGGCAATAGCGAAGTTGGTCATATGAATCTTGGTGCTGGTCGAATTGTGTATCAAGATTTGGCAAAAATTAATCTAGCCGTAAAAAACAATACTTTAAGAGAAGAACCTGTTCTCAAAGAAGCATTTTTATATGCTAAAGAAAAGAATGTTAATGTTCACTTCCTAGGTTTATTATCTGATGGAGGCGTGCATTCACACACATCGCATCTAAGAGGATTGATAGATGCTTCTCAAGAATATGGATTGCAAAAAGTTTTTATACATGCCTTCACTGATGGTCGTGATGTAGATCCAAAATCTGGCTCACATTATCTGGAAAATATCACCAACTATATCCATGATACACCTGTAAAACTAGCATCTGTTGTAGGTCGTTATTACGCTATGGATCGAGATAAACGTTGGGAACGCGTAAAAATAGCTTATGATTTGCTAGTTAATGGCAAAGGTACACATTCAAAAGATGCTGTTTTAAGTATTTTAGATAGTTATCACAACAATGTTACCGATGAGTTTATACAACCTATACTAATGGTTGATAATAATGATGAACCATTGGCAACTATTAAAGAAAATGATGTGATAATCTTCTTTAATTTTAGAACCGATAGAGGACGAGAACTTACAGAAGCACTTTCGCAAGAAGATTTTCACGAGCAAAATATGCATAAATTGAATTTGTATTATGTTACTTTAACCAATTATGACGAAACCTATCAAAATGTCAAAGTAGTATACAATAAAGATAATATTACAGAAACACTAGGTGAAGTTTTAGAAAAAAATCTCAAAAAACAAATCAGAATTGCCGAAACCGAAAAGTATCCTCACGTAACTTTTTTCTTTTCTGGCGGAAGAGAAGAACCTTTTGTTGGCGAAAGTAGAATCCTGAAAAATTCTCCAAAAGTAGCTACCTATGATTTGCAACCAGAAATGAGTGCATTCGAACTAGCAGATGCACTTGTACCAGAATTAAATAAATGCGAAGTAGATTTTGTTTGTCTCAATTTTGCAAACGGAGATATGGTTGGCCATACTGGTATTATGGCCGCAGCCATAAAAGCTTGTGAAGCTGTAGATAAATGTGTCGAAAAAGTAATAACGGCAGCTTTGGCTAATAATTACACTACTATTGTTATTGCTGATCACGGCAATTGCGAAACCATGATAAATCCAGATGGGTCGCCAAACACAGCACACACAACCAATCCTGTGCCTATAATTTTGGTTGACAAAGAATTAAAAACTATTCACGATGGTGTTTTAGGAGATATAGCTCCTACAATTTTAGAATTAATGTGTATAGAAAAACCAGCAGTAATGACACAACATTCGTTGTTGTAACACTATTTTACAAACTCAATTATTTATAAAATTGACATTAAACTTAGTATCTTTGCCACAATCAATAGCATAAATTACCCTTATGATTATCCCAAAAACAAGAGAACAAATCGAATTAATGCGCGAAAGTGCACTGCTTGTATCACAAACTTTAGGAATTATTGCCAAAGAAATGGTGCCTGGAGTTACTACATTAAAAATAGACAAATTAGCAGAAGAATTTATTAGAGACAATGGTGGCATTCCTGGTTTTCTTGGTCTTTATGGTTTCCCAAATACATTATGTGTGAGTCCAAATGCGCAAGTCGTTCACGGAGTTCCAAATGCTGTTCCATTGCAAAGTGGCGATGTGATTTCTGTAGATTGTGGTGTTCTTAAAAATGGGTATTATGGCGATCATGCCTATAGTTTTGAGATTGGTGAAGTGGCAGAAGAGACCAAAAAATTATTACAAGTTACCAAAGAAAGTTTATATGTTGGTATTAGAGAATTTAAAATTGGCAATCGTGTTGAAGATGTAGGAAGTGCTATTCAAAAATATTGCGAAAATCACGGATACAGTGTGGTTAGAGAACTTGTAGGTCACGGTTTAGGAACCAAAATGCATGAAGATCCAGAAATGCCAAATTATGGCAAACGTGGTCGTGGCAAACTTTTTGTAGAAGGTATGGTTGTAGCAATAGAACCAATGATAAATATGGGTACCAAAAATATCAAACAACTCAAAGACGGTTGGACAATCCTTACAGCCGATGGAAAACCATCTGCTCATTTTGAACATGATGTAGCCTTAATTGATGGCAAACCAGAAATTTTATCGACTTTTCAATATATTTATGAGGCGTTAGGAATTGTGAGCAATGAAGAAGATGAGTTTAGAAAAAATCCATTAGTATTATAATGAAATCTGTTTTTAACACAGATTTCACAAATTTTCACAAATTTAAATAAACAATTATATGGAAGAATTTTATTTAAAAGATGAAACTTATAAAATAATTGGAATTTGTATGGAAGTGCATAGAATTCTGGGTAAAGGACATAATGAAAACGTATATGGTGATGCTTTAGAATATGAATTTAAAATAAATCATATTCCTTATGAAAGAGAAAGAAAATACAATATTGAATACAAAGAAATAATACTACCAAGATATTATTTTTCTGATTTTACACTTTTTGATGAAATTATTTTAGAATTGAAAGCTATACAAGAGTTGTCAAGTAGTGAAATTAAACAAACATTAAATTACTTAGCAGCATCAAAAAACAAAATTGGATTATTAATAAATTTTGGAGAAGATAGTCTGAAATACAAAAGGGTAATCTTATAATAAATCTGTGAAATCTGTGAAATCTGTGTTTAAACTTATTCTCAACACCATTCCTCGTCCAATTCTTATTCGACTAAGTTTTATTGCGCGACCAATTTTAGCTTTTCTTTTAAAAGGAAATAAATTTACAGATCCTATTGATGGGAATAGTTTTAGAATGTTTTTGCCTTATGGCTATGGTAATCAACGCAACAATGTACTTTCGCCAAGTACACTTTCATTAGAAAGACACCGATTATTGTGGTTGTATTTAAAAAACGAAACTGATTTTTTTCAATCTGAACTCGATTCAGATTCTGCTACTTCTAAAAGTAATCGTATAAAATTGAGAGATACTGAAACAAGTTCAGTATTAAAAGTACTCCATTTTGCTCCAGAACAAGCTTTTTATAAATTGTTTCGAAATCAAAAAAATCTGGAATACACAACAACCGATTTACTTTCACCATTAGCAGATGTTAAGGCTGACATATGCAACTTGCCTTTTGAAGACAATACTTATGACGTTATTTTATGCAATCATGTATTAGAACATATTCCTGATGACACCAAAGCAATGCAAGAATTATTTCGTGTTTTGAAAAAAGGCGGAATGGCAATTCTTCAAATTCCACAAGACTTAAATAGAGAAAAAACGTTTTCTGATGATACAATTATTGATCAAAAAGAACGTTCAAAAATATTCGGACAGTATGATCACATAAGGGTTTATGGTCGCGATTATTTTGATAAATTGAGAAGTATTGGTTTTACCGTAATTGAAGAAAATTATACTTCAAAAATTTCACCCGAATTGGTTGAAAAATATTGTTTAGCCAAAGGCGAAATTATTCCTGTTTGTTTCAAATAAAAAATACTCGTTTACAATAAATTTTATTTATTATATTTACGATTCAGAATTTAAATTTATGAAAATCAAATCGTTTCTACTTCAACTTATCTTGCTTTTAGTTTTTTCAATTTCGATTGCTCAAATAGAAAAAGAGATTGTGCCTCCTTATAATATCAAAACGGTATCTTTTGTTCAAAACGGTCAGAATATAGTTCCACTTTTTAGATTAGGGGATTCTTTTCAATTACAGTTTGATGATTTATATGGCAATGAAGCCAATTATTATTATCTATTTGTGCATTGTGATTATGATTGGAAACCTTCGCAATTATCAAAAAACGAATTCCTAAAAGGATTTGACGAACAACGTATTCAAGATTACACCAATTCGTTCAATACTTTGCAATTATACTCACATTACAAAGTGCAATTTCCTAACAAAAATACTCAGTTATTGGTAAGTGGAAATTATATGTTGAAAATTCTTAATGAAGATAAAGAAGTCGTTTTTTCTAGAAAATTTATCCTATACGAAGAATTAGTTTCTGTACCAATGCAAGTAAAAAGAGCTAGAAATGTTCAGGATGTAAACTACAAACACAACCTCGAGTTTTCGATAAAATCTCAAAACATCCTTTTTCAGAGTCCTTTGAATAATGTAAAAGTGCTTTTGCTACAAAATGGTCAGTTAAATACAGGCATTACAAATGTAAAACCAATGTATACTATTGGTAATGATTTGATTTATAAATATGATACCGAAACTCAGTTTTGGGCTGGAAATGAATTTCTATTTTATGAAAACAAAGACGTTCGTGCTGCCAATAATAATGTAGGTGCGATAGATTCTAATGGCGGCGTATATAATGCCCATTTGTATATGAATAATGCTCGATCACAAAATCCATACACTTATTTTCCTGATGCTAACGGCAATTTTATTATAAAAAATATTAATGCCGAAAACAATGAAGTAGAATCAGATTATACATGGGTATTTTTCACTCTTTCTGCACCAGCATATTATGGGAAAAATGATATTTATGTCAACGGAATGTTTAATAATTTTGCAATTACTCCAGAAACTAAAATGGATTACAACAAAGAAAAAGGGGTTTACGAAAAAGCATTAATGATAAAACAAGGTTTTACAAATTTTCAATATGTAATTGCAGATAAATCAGGAAAAATAGATAATGCAAATGCTGTTGATGGCAATTTTTATCAAACAGAAAACAATTATTTTGCTTTGGTATATTACCGAGAAAACAATCAGCGTTTTGACAGAGTAATCGGAAAAGGTACTGCAAGTTCTGTTGATATCATTAATTAAATTTAACTTAAAATATACACTTAGCTTTTAAAATTTCGTAACTTTGACTTATTAATAACCCATTATCATTATGGTTTCCCAAATCACAAGAGGCATAAAAATATCTGTTTTGACTGTTTTTGAAGGAACTTACTTCAAAAATCACAAAATTCATTTTGCTTTTAGTTACGAAATCTCTATAGAAAATCACAGCAAAGATTCGGTTCAACTTATTTCGCGTCATTGGGAAATTTTTGATTCTTTAAACGAAGTAGAAACCGTTGATGGCGAAGGAGTAATTGGAAAAAAACCCGTTTTGAAACCAGGTGAAGTTCACACTTATAATTCAGGTTGTTTATTATCTTCTCCTTTCGGAGCAATGAGAGGTTATTTTAATATGGTGAATTTTACAACTACCAAAAACTTTAAAGTAATTGTACCTTCTTTTAGATTAAGCGCACCTTTTGCATTGAATTAAATCTAAATAAATAATTTTATTAGCTAAATTTAAAATGGTTTTATTCCTATATTAGCCTAATAAATTATTATTTCTAAAATATGAAATTCATTTTATTATTGTTTTTTTGTTTTTTTATTTCATCTGCTCAAACAAAAAAAATCGATTTCTTCGGAACGGAATTTTTAGTAAACAATGCTTGTATTGTAAAGGAATCTAGTATAAAATACAACAAAAATGCTATGATGTGGATGGAAGCTCCTCCTACAATGTTTAGAGGAATGATTTTATCAACCATTCGAAATAAACTTGCAGGCAAAAAAGCAAAAGAAGTAAGTACAAACCCAATAAAAATGAGTTTGCTTAAACAAAATTGGGAAGGGAAATTTTCTCAATTTAAAAAAGAAGGTAACGATTCAATTACAAATTTCATTCAACTTTATGGTAATTATAAAGATGAAGAGCGATTGCTAATTTTAGTTTACAAAACAGCAAAAGTTGAACAATTTCGGCTACCAACCTATTTTGATTTTTTAATCAAATAAATTCTTTTGTGAAATCATAAAATGATATCTTATTCAAATCAATCTTTGTACTTTTGTATCAAATTATAAAATTCACGTTTTTAATTATCAAATTACCAATATACTAATTCAAAATATATGTTAAAAGGTTTTTTCCATACTCCAAAAGCAGTTAACGAACCTGTAAAATCGTATGCGCCAAATTCTCCCGAAAAAGCAGCAGTACTTGCAGCTTACAAAAAAATGTGGAATGAAACTATCGATGTTCCATTATACATTGGTTCAGAAGAAATTCGCACAGGAAATACACGCAATATGTCTGCGCCACACGATCACAAACATATTGTTGGTACTTATCATCTTGCAGAAAAATCTCACGTAGAGAAAGCAATTGCGAATGCACTAGAAAGCAAAGCAAAATGGGCAAATATGGCTTGGGAACAACGAGCTGCGATTTTCTTAAAAGCAGCCGAACTTATTGCAGGACCTTATCGTGCTAGAATAAATGCAGCCACTATGATTGCACAATCAAAAACCATTTTTCAAGCAGAAATTGATGCTTCTTGCGAATTAATTGACTTTTTGAGATACAATGTTCAGTTTATGACACAAATTTATAACGATCAACCAGCATCTAATTCTGATGTGTGGAATCGTTTAGAATACAGACCTTTAGAAGGATTTGTGTATGCAATCACTCCTTTTAACTTCACAGCAATCGCTGCCAATTTACCTGCAAGCGCAGCAATGATGGGCAATGTAGTCCTATGGAAACCAAGTGACAGTCAAATTTTTTCTGCTAAAATTATCATTGATGTTTTTAGAGAAGCAGGATTGCCTGATGGTGTTATCAATGTAGTTATGGGAGATGCACAAATGATAAGCGATACTGTTTTTGCAAGTCGTGATTTTGCTGGAATTCATTTCACTGGATCAACACATGTTTTTAAAGATATTTGGCAAAAAATAGGAACCAATATTCATCATTATAAAACCTATCCAAGAATTGTAGGCGAAACTGGTGGAAAAGATTTTATAATTGCGCATCCAAGTGCCAATGTGAAACAAGTGGTTACTGGAATTGTTCGTGGTGCATTTGAATTTCAAGGGCAGAAATGTTCTGCGGCTTCAAGAGCTTATATCCCAAAAAGTATGTGGAATGATTTAAAATCGCAATTAGTAACCGATGTAAAATCAATGAAAATGGGTTCTCCAGAAGATTTTGGGAATTTTATTACTGCTGTAATTCATGAAGGTTCATTTGATAAATTAGCAAGTTTTATAGATCAAGCAAAAAAAGATGCTGATGCTGAAATTCTTGTTGGAGGAAATTATGATAAATCTAAAGGTTATTTTATAGAACCAACCGTTATTGTGACTACAAATCCAAAATATAGTACAATGGAAACAGAACTTTTTGGTCCTGTAATCACCATTTATGTTTATGAAGATGCAAAATGGTCTGAAACTTTACAATTGGTAGATCAAACTTCAGAGTATGCTTTAACAGGTGCCGTTTTCAGTAAAGATCGTTATGCTATTGAAGAAGCAACTATTGCTTTGCAAAATGCAGCAGGGAATTTTTATGTCAATGACAAACCAACTGGAGCTGTTGTAGGTATGCAACCTTTTGGTGGAGCAAGAGCATCTGGAACAAATGACAAAGCTGGTTCGGCTCTAAATTTATTACGCTGGGCTTCTCCAAGAACAATCAAAGAAACTTTTGTAACTCCTGAGGATTATCGTTATCCTTTTTTGGGAGAATAGTATAAATTTTGTATAAAAGTCCAATTGAAAAATTGGACTTTTTTATTGCTCTAAACTTGAATAAAAATCCTATATTTGACTGAATTTAAATCCATTGTATTATGAAAACAAAATTACTTATAACTTTTTTATTACTATCATTAGTTAGTTTTGCACAAACACCTATAAATTCATTTTATAGTAATAATGATGCCATTTTTTCTGTTGTTACTTCTGCAAATCCTATAGATCAATCGGCTTCTGGTGCTAATCTGGTTTGGAATTTTAATGACCTAACTTCAGTTGGGCAATCTCAATATATTACTTCATCGCCAACACCAGCTGAAGTTAGTACTTACCCGAATACCAATGCAGTAATAGGATCATCTGCTCCTGGCGGACCTACAACTTCTCAATTGTTTACAAAAAATATTAACAGTGTTGTTTCTATAACTGGATTATTGGCTGCCGGATTAGAATTAAATTTCATTACCAATAATGCTACACTTGGTGCTTTCCCAATGAATTACGGCTTTAGTAATACCGATAATGTTGCAGGAACGTATAACTACACCACGTATTCTGGGACATTTACAGGTACAATTGTTACAACTGTTGATGCTTATGGAACTTTAAATGCAAATATTGGATCATATACAAACGCAAATGCTACTCGTTTGAAAACCGTAATTAACATATCTTTAAATTATGGCTTTTTTACTAATGTAGGAACAATTACTCAAACAACATACAGTTATTATAGTAATTTAATTGGCGTGAATGCTCCACTTTTTAGAACAGCAACAACATCTGCAGTAGTTCCTTTGGCTTCAATAGACCAAACTGATACAACAATAGAAAGTTATAGTTACAGTATATTAAAAAACGACTCATTTTCACAATCTCCAACTTTGCAAATTGCTCCAAATCCTGTAGTTGATGTAATGACCGTTAAAGCTAATAATGACCAAAAAATACTTTCAGTTTCTATTTCTGATTTAAACGGAAGAATAGTTTTAAATTCTAATTTAGAAAATGCTATAAATGTAAGTAGCTTACAAAAAGGGATTTATATCGCTAACATCACAACATACAAAGGAACTTTTAGTAAAAAAATGATAAAAAATTAATTTTCGTTAATTTATAAAAAACAAAACCCACTCTATTTCAGTGGGTTTTGTTTTTTAATCTCTTTAGACTTTGAATTTTAAAGGCAAGTGAACTACTTTTTTTGTTTCGAAGAATTCATTTTCAAAAAAATCTGAAATTGCATATTCTGTCGCTTTTGGGAATGATGCTAATTCTTCTGTTAAATCGCCACCTTTCAAATATAAAATTCCATTTTTGAGTTCGTGTTTGTTTTTCTTTTTGATTTTATCTTTTATCCAAGAAACAAAATCGGGCATATTGGTCACAGCACGACTCACAATAAAATCATAATCGCCTTTGACATTTTCGGCTCGCATTTGTTCTGCTTTTACATTTTTCAATTCTAATGCTTCAGCAACAGCTTTTACCACGTTTATTTTTTTTAGAATTACATCTATTAAATAAAATCGAGTTTCTGGAAACAATATCGCCAAAGGAATTCCAGGAAAACCACCACCTGTTCCAACATCTAAAATATATGTACCTGGTTCAAACTTTTGAACTTTTGCAATTGCCAATGAATGCAGTACATGTTTGGTATATAATTCGTCTATATCTTTTCTAGAAATAACAT
>JAYTNO010000155.1:0-9592 GCA_043748275.1 Flavobacterium sp.
ACAGCGTTTTGATTTATCTTTCGGATATGCAAAATGAGAAAGATGCAAAAGGTTTTGGAGCATTAGAGCATCCAACAGCAACTACGGTAGTTATGCCTGAAGCAATGCCATTAGAAGAATTAACAAAGCAACTAAAAGATGTAGTATCACATGAATTTTTTCATATTGTAACTCCATTAACAATTCACTCGAAAGAAATACAATATTTTGATTATAACACTCCAAAAATGTCTGAACATTTATGGATGTATGAAGGAGTTACAGAATATTTTGCCAATCTGTTTCAAGTAAACCAAGGATTAATTACAGAAGAAGAATTTTTTTCTAGAATGGCAGGAAAAATTGTTAATGCAGCTGCAATGAATGACACGATGCCTTTTACAACAATGAGTATAAATGTATTGAACAAACCATATAAAGACCAATATTTGAATGTTTATGAAAAAGGAGCTTTAATTGGTATGTGTATAGATATTATCATTAGAGAAAAAAGCAATGGCGAAAGAGGTATTCTAGATTTAATGCAAAAATTATCAAACGAATATGGTGCTAATAAACCATTTAATGATAACGAGCTTTTTGCAAAAATTACACAATTTACATATCCAGAAGTAGGTGCATTTTTGAATACCTATGTTGCTGGCGAAACACCTATCAATTATGACTTATTTTTTGAGAAAATGGGTGTAACCAAAAAAGCTACTAAAGTTCCTGGAAATCCTTTTATTAAAGGTCAGCAACCATACATAACTGTAAATCAACAATCAAAAGAAATTATTGTACTTCCTGACAATCCATTAAATGAATTTTTTAATTCATTAGGTTTGAAAGGTGGAGATATAATAATGGCAATAAATGACAACAAATATAATCTTGATAATATCTACGAAATGATTATGGGTACTCAAACTTGGAAAGAAAATGATGCAATTACTGTAAAAATAAACCGTGATGGAAAAGAAATGAACATAACAGGAAAAATCAAATTACCATTTGAAGATGCGACAACTTATGAAGCTTCTGATGCAAGTAAAAACAAACTAAAAGAAGCTTGGTTAAAAAAATAAACTAGAAAATATATTTTATAATCCCCAATTTGTTATTCAGATTGGGGATTTTTTTATTTATTTGCCAAAATTAATCGAAATGAGAAAAACTATATTTTTTATACTAACATCACTACTTTTTGTTGCTTGTAATAAAAAAGAAAACAAAGGAAATCTACAAATTACTGGTAATGTAAAAGGATTGAAAAAAGGCACACTTTATATCCAAAAAATTGTAGACACTTCTCTTGTTGCAATTGATACTATTGTTATTAGTGGTGATTCTCATTTTGCAAGTGATTTAAACATAGATTCACCAGAGATGTATTATTTGTTTTTAGATCGTGGTGTAACCAATTCTCTAGATAATAACTTACCTTTTTTTGCTGAAGCTGGCACTATTAATATTGAAACAAGTTTAGATTATTTTCTATCAGACGCAAAAATTACTGGTTCAAAAAATCATGATAAATATGAAGATTTCAAAAAAATTATGTCACGTTTCAATGATGACAATTTAACTTTGACAGAACAAAAATTCAATGCCTATAGAAACAAAAACACAATATTACTGGATAGTATTGATAAAAGGTTAGATAATAATTTAAAAAGAAGGTATTTTAGTGTGACCAATTTTGCTTTAAATAATTCAAATTTGGAGATTGCACCTTTTTTAGCTTTAACAGAAATATCAGATATCAATTTAAAATATTTGGATACTATTCAAAAAACAATGTCACCAAAAGTTGCCCAATCTATGTATGGCAAAAAATTAAAAAAGTTTTATGATGACAGAAAAAAAGCTGAAAAAAAATAAATTCCCATTTTCTTTAATATGAAAATCCATTCCTAATCAGAATGGATTTTTTTATTCAAAAATAATTTTTGATTTATTCCATAAAAAAACCCTTCATTACTGAAAGGTTTTAATTTAATTAAGAGCCGGCGGAGGGACTCGAACCCACGACCTGCTGATTACAAATCAGCTGCTCTAGCCAACTGAGCTACGCTGGCAGACTCTTTACGGGTGCAAATATAATCTTGAATTTGAATATTCCAAAATATTTTTACACTTTTTTATCGCAAATTCTAATTACAAATTATTGATTTTAGCAACCAACTGATTTGCAGCTTGTTCTAACTCAACATTGATTTGTTTGAAATGTGCTTTTTTATTCTCAACTTTTTTAGCATTTACTTTTGTAATTAAATTATCAAAAGTTGCGATTGCTTCGTCAATTAACGCATTTGAAGTTTCAGTTGGTTTTCCTGTAGTTGACATTTCAAATAAGTAAACCGCTTCTATAATATCTCCTAAAACATAGTTTATGTCTTTTTTTAAATTCTTAACGTTTGCCATTGTATTCTTGATTTTAATTTTTTATTCGGGTGCAAAAGTACACTAAATCTTTCTATTAAAAACTATTTAATATAAATTTCTAATAGAGAAGCATTTCCAATCAAATTATAATTTCTAATTCTTGCCGGAATCAAAACAGTATCGCCTTGTTTATAAGAATAAATTACTCCATCAATTTCTATTTCAAAATTTCCTTCTGTACACATATACACAGTGAATGTTTCACCAGATTTATAGACATTAATTTTATTGTTTAACGGAATAAAATTGGTTGTGAAATACTGACAATCCACAATTTCGTTAGATTTATTTTCCTCTTTTGTATAATTTTTTTGAGAATTAACTTTGTTATAATTTATTGCATCTAAAGCTAAATCAATGTGCAATTCTCTTTTATTACCATTGGCATCTACTCTATCAAAATCATACAGTCTATAGGTAATATCAGATGTCTGCTGTATTTCTGCAACAAGTAATCCAGCTCCAATGGCGTGAACTGTACCTGTTTCTAAAAAAAAGACATCTCCTTTTTGTGCCTTTTTAGTATCTAAAATAGTTAAAAGCGTTTTGTCTTCTAAATTTTTTACATACTCTTCTTTTGAAGATTTTTCTTTAAATCCAACTATTAGTTCTGCATCATCATCAGCTTGCATAACATACCACATTTCGGTTTTCCCGAATGAATTATGGCGTTTTTTTGCCAATGCATCATTAGGATGTACTTGTATAGATAAATCTTCTCTTGCATCAAGATATTTAAACAATAAAGGAAATTGTTTCCCAAATTGTTGATACACTTCAGTTCCTAAAATTTCGTTTGGAAATTGGTCAATAAGTTCTGTTAATGATTTTCCTTTTAAATCACCATTTGCAATAACACTTACATCTCCTTCTACTGTAGATAATTCCCAACTTTCTCCTGTAATATCAGAATTTATTGGTTTGTTTAGTAAAGTTTTTAATTTAGTTCCGCCCCAAATTCTTTCTTTGAATATTGGGTTAAATTGTAATGGATATAGTTTCATTTTTAATTTCTTTTTTGCAAATATTCAAAAAACTAAAATTGTTTTTTAATACTTATCTATCAATAACTTATTATTTTAGTTCCAAAGCAAAAAAGTTACGACGAATTGTAATTATTGCATTTTTTTGACTATTTCAATTGCTTTTGGAATATGACTTGTTGCTATCATACTATCAAAAATAAGTACTATTTTTCCAGTTTTATCAACTACATAAGTAACTCGACCTGGAAGTAAACCAAATAAATTGGAAGGTACTCCAAAAAGGGTTCTTAATTTTTTATTAGAATCTGATAAAAGTATAAATGGTAATTTATATTTTGAACTAAAATTACTATGAGATGCTATACTATCACTACTGATACCAATAACTTCTGCCCCAAAATCTTTAAAATCTTCATAATGATCTCTAAAGCTACAAGCTTGAGCTGTACATCCTGGTGTATTATCTTTTGGGTAAAAATAAATTACAATAGGTTGTTTTCCTATATAATTTTTGCTATCAAATTCTTTTCCGTTAGTATCTAAAGCTGTAAAATTTGGGATTGTATCACCTATTTTTAATGCCATTATTCGCCTTTATAGGTTACAAAATTTCTTGGGGTTTCATAAAGAATAATTTCCAAATCAAAATTTGAGTTGATTCTTTTTCTGATTTTATTCCAAATTACCACAACAATATTCTCTGCAGTTGGGTTTAATTCTAAAAATTCAGGAACATCCAAATTCAAATTTTTATGATCAAATTGGTCTTCTATTTCTTCTTTTATAATGTCAGCTAATATTTTAACATCCAAAACAAAACCAGTTTCTTTATCAATTTCGCCAGTAACGCTGGCTATCATTTCATAATTGTGACCATGAAAATTTGGATTATTACATTTTCCAAAAACAGCATCGTTTTTTTCCATAGACCAATCCTTTCGATATAATCGATGCGCTGCATTAAAGTGTGCTTTTCTAGAAATTGTTACTTTCATTTTTGGTTTTTTTTATTAAATCTTATGGTCTTCTATATAATGGTAAAACTTATCGAAAATTATCTTAAACCATATTGTATAAATATCTGGATTTATAATCATATCTGTTTTTACATCTTCTATCTTCATCCATTTCCAAGCTTCAACTTCGTCTGTATTTATGTTTGGTTCATCATTAAAATAACCAATCATTACATGGTCTAGTTCATGTTCTGTCAAGCCATTATCAAAAGGAGCTTTGTATATAAAATGAAACAACTCTTTGAGCTCGGTTTCAAATCCCATTTCTTCACGCAATCTTCTTTTTCCGGCTTGAATATTTGTTTCTCCTTTGCGTTGATGACTACAACAAGTATTCGTCCATAGCAATGGTGAATGGTATTTTTGATGTGCACGTTGTTGCAACATGATTTCGTTTTTACTATTTAAAATAAAAATCGAAAAAGCACGATGCAAAATAGCTTTTTCGTGTGCTTCAAGTTTATTCATCAAGCCAATTGGCTTATCAAGCTCGTTTACTAAGATTACTTGTTCTTCCTTCATAGGTTATTTATACTTGTCAAAAATACAAAAAAACCAAAGTACTTTCTAGCTATTTTTTATTTGTGAAAAGTTTAACTTGTGTTTGATAGTCTTATATTAACATAAATTCTAATTTTGAATGATTATAAATAATATGTTAATCTTACTATAAATTAATTCTTTTTGCAATCCAGATGACATTTTGCAACGTAAATGTATCTGTAAATTTGTATTAAAATAACTTAAAACATTATGCAAAAATCTCGAAGTATCGTTTACTTATTAATTTTGTTTCCACTGTTTATGATGAATGCTTGTGGACAAAACAAACCTAAAACAAATTCAGCTCAAAAAACTTTAGCTATGGAAAATGTCATTTCTAAACCCGAAAACCCGTATTATTCGAATTCTGACACAAAAAAATTAGTACTTACAGATGCCGAATGGAAAAAAATTCTACCCGAAGATTTGTATCAAGTTGCAAGACACGCAGATACAGAAAGAGCTTTTACAGGAAAAATGTGGAATTCAGAAACCAAAGGAACCTATTATTGTGCTGCTTGTGGTAATAAGCTTTTTAAATCTGATCAAAAATTTGTAAGTAGTTGTGGTTGGCCCAGTTTTTTTGAACAAGAAAATAAAGAAAGTATTCTTTTTAAAGATGACAATTCATATGGAATGAAACGCATAGAAGCACTTTGTGGAAGATGCAATAGTCATTTAGGACATTTATTTGATGATGGTCCAGAACCAACCGGAAAAAGATACTGTATGAATGCCGTTTCTTTAGATTTTGTTCCAGAAAATAGTATAGCACAAAGTAATCAAAATACTAAAACAATTGTGCTTGGTGGTGGATGTTATTGGTGTGTTGAAGCAGTTTACGAAAATTTAAATGGTGTAAAATCTGTAGTTTCGGGTTTTGCAGGAGGAAAAGTAGAAAACCCAAGTTATAAAGAAGTTTGTACGGGTAATACTGGTGCTGCAGAAGTTGTTGAAATTACTTATGACACATCAGTAACTAATCTAGACGAAATTTTTAAAGTGTTTTTTACGGTTCACGATCCTACAACTTTGAATCGTCAAGGTGCAGATGAAGGCACCCAATATCGTTCAGTAATTTTTTATAAAAACGAGGAGCAAAAAAAAGCAGCTGAAAGTATTATTAATGAATTGAACGCTTCAAATGTATATTCTAGCAAAATTGTTACCACTTTAGAACCTTTTTCAAAATTTTATAAAGCAGAAGATTACCATCAAAATTATTATCAAAACAATAAAAGTCAACCTTATTGTCAAATGGTAATACAGCCCAAAATAGAAAAATTTGAAAAAATTTTCAAAGATAGATTGAAGAAAAAATAATTATTATTGAAATAACCGCTTTTTAAAAATGAGCGATTTTTTTTATTACAAAATTTCTGCAATTTTCAACGCACATTTCTCTCCATCTATTGCAGCAGAGATAATTCCTCCTGCATAACCTGCACCTTCTCCGCAAGGATATAACCCTTTTATTTGAAGATGTTCTAATGTGTCATTGTCTCTTGGTATTCGAACTGGCGATGAAGTTCTACTTTCTGGAGCGTGAAGTATGGCTTCGTTTGTCATATAGCCACGCATAGCTTTTCCAAATTCTAAGAATCCTTCACGCATAATTTGTGTTAAAAATCCTGGAAAAACTTGTCCCATTTCTACTGATGTTGTTCCTGGAACATAGGATGTTTTTGGGATTGATGCTGAAATTTTATTTTGAGTAAAATCGACCATTCGTTGTGCAGGAACTTTTTGTGTTTCCCCAGCCAAATGCCAAGCTTTTTGTTCTATTGATTTTTGAAATTCCATTCCAGCAAGAGCACCAAATTTTGCAAATGGTTTAAAATCTTCCAATTTTAATTCAACAACAATACCAGAATTGGCAGTACTTTGATCTCTTTTTGATGGCGACCAACCATTGGTGACCACTTCGCCTGGACTTGTTGCACATGGCGCAATTACACCACCAGGACACATACAAAACGAATACATTCCACGACCATTTACTTGTTTCACAATAGAATATGGTGCTGGAGGCAAATAGTCACCTCGAAAATCGCATGAATATTGAATTTTATCTATTAATTCTTGTGGATGTTCTGCCCTTACTCCTATTGCAAAAGGTTTTACTTCAATAAATATCTTTTTTCTATCTAATAATTCAAAAATATCGCGAGCCGAATGTCCTGTAGCAAGAATAACTTTATTGGCCAAAATTGAATCTCCTTTTTGAGTAACAATCCCTTGAATTTCATTATTTTTTACTATAAAATCAATTACACGAGTTTCAAACAAAACTTGACCGCCACATTCAATAATTTTTTCTCTAATATCTTGAATAATTTGTGGTAATTTATTAGTTCCAATATGAGGATGTGCTTCTACAAGTATATCTGGAGTTGCTCCAAATGCCACTAATAATTGTAGTATTCTATCTACATCACCACGTTTTTTTGAACGCGTATATAATTTTCCGTCAGAATAGGTTCCTGCTCCACCTTCACCAAAACAATAATTTGAATCTTCGTTTACAATATGATCTACATTTATGGCTTTTAGATCTCTACGTCGACCACGAACATCTTTTCCTCTTTCTAAAACTATAGGTTTTAATCCTAATTCTATCAGTTGTAAAGCTGCAAAAAGCCCAGCTGGACCAGCACCAATAATTATTACTTCTTGGCTATTTGCAACATTTTTATATTCTGGAAGTTCAATTTTTTGTTCTAAAATAGCTTCACCTTCAAAAAAAACAGTGCCTTTTATATTGTATTTAATTGCTTTTTGACGTGCATCAATAGATCGCTTTAGGATGACTACTTTCTTTATTTCGTTAGTTGAAATATTAAATAATTTAGCTACATATTCATTGAGCAAATTTTCATTTGCTGCTATTTCTGGAGTAACTTGAATTTGTAGTTCGCGAGGCATTTTATATTTTTTAGCAAACTTAAACTACTATTTTCAATTAAAGAAATAAAAAAAGGTTTAGCATAAACTAAACCTCTTTTTAAAATTAAAAAATGTGTTTCTTATTTTTTAATAAACTTATAATTTAACACATTATTATTTACTACAATTTTCACTAAATAAATACCAGTAGTCAAATCAGTAACTGTAATTGATTGTGAAGAAGAAGTAGGTTTTACTTCTTTTACTAATGAACCGTTTACTGCATATATGGCAATAGATTCTATCGTTTCTAGACTTTGATTTTGAATATTCAAAACATCAGAAGCAGGATTTGGATACATTTCAATAGTATTACTCAATTGATTTGTAGTAACTCCAAGCGCAACACCCATTTCTAGATAATCAGCAATAGTATTATTATTGGTATCATCATTTGCCGGATTTCCGTCACCATCATAATCTTCAACAAAAGTTAGAACACCATCACCATCATCATCATTGTCTAAATAATTTGGAATTGTATCATTATCGGTATCCAAAAGTGAATTTGAATTTCTTCCAAACACATATTCAAGATTGGTTAAAATTAAATCTCCATCGTCGTCATTGTCTAAATAATTTGGTAGTCCATCTTCATCAGTATCATCATTGGCAAGATTTCCGTCGTTATTGATGTCTTCTAAAGCGGTATCTACAGTATCATTATCTGCATCAATACTACAATCAATAACATTTAAGATCACTGATTTTATTTGACCTCCACCAACTGCATAAATCGTTTGTGGATTTGTAGTATTTGTATAATTTGTTGGCAAAGCATTGGTTTGATTTTGAGCATCTAACATTGACGCATAAAAAATTGAACCCGAAGGTACTGCTACAACATCTAAATTAAAACTGGCAAATCCGTCTGTATTATCATCACAAATGGTATATGGATAATTCACATTATATCCCGAACGAGAAAAACGCCATCCTTCGTGAAATGCTGTCCAAATACCAGTATTTCTATCTGTTGGTGTAACGGCTAAATCTCCGTTTAAATTGGTAATTCCTGTTACAGTTCTACCGCTATTCCAGTTTGAACATACTTGCTTGTCTATTAATTGAACTTCTATAATGTTTGAAGTTTCTCTTAGAATTATTTGAAAACTACTATGACTATCTGTACAAGCAAATAATGAATTATTTAAATAATTAACAATAAATTTTCTATATGGAGCAGTTCCATAAACTCCATATGAAATTGTTCCTTGAGCATTGCTATTATTCAAATCATGATAGGCTCCAAAAATGGCATTTTTTACAGGAAAATTTACATTTGGTATTGTTTGAGAAAAGGCAAAAGGCGAACTTGAATTTGCAGATGTTGTTCTAAAATCAATATACCCATTTGTACTTACAACAATTTGGTTATAAGTAATTCCATAAAAATCAAACCCAAAAGGCAAGGAAATTAATGGAGAATTCATATCATCCATTGTACTTAAAGGCGCTAATAATCCTGAATATTGTTGAAAAGGAATTGAAGTAACTGCATAATTACTTTGAGAATTTACAATATAAGAAGTCATTAAAACAATTAAAAAAAAGTATTTTTTTATCATAATAAATAATTAAAAAGTTAGTTTTGTTTCAACAAATATAAATAATATTTTTTATCTATATAATTGATTTTTAAAAAGTTCAATTTATTTTATAAAATTACATCAC
>JAYTNO010000156.1:0-9536 GCA_043748275.1 Flavobacterium sp.
GCTTGATGCACCAATATTTCATTAATAAGGGCATCTTTTTTAACACCATTAAATTTTATTGTTTTTGCTAATTTAGCAATATCTTGAAGCTCAGATAGCTTCATTTCTTTTAATACAGAAATGTCAAACATAAATAGAATTTGAATTTATTAGATTTGGAATATAATAAAATGTGTAGTGATTTTTTAAACTTTGAACTGTTCGTAAAATGAAGTACTTACGAATTTGTTATGCAATAATACGAATAAAAATTTATCATACAATAGTATTTTTAAAAAAGAAAATATATTTTTGTGCAAGAATAAACAATATATGATTCAGAGAATTCAAACCGTTTACTTAATTTTAGCTTTTGTAGTGAGTGGTATTTTGCCATTTGTATTCTCGTTATGGACAATGAGTGATGGTAAAGAAATGTTTTTTATGAGTAACCAATTCTATAGTATACTATTCGGATTGAGTACTTCATTATCATTGTTGAGTATTTTATTTTATAAAAAAAGACAACATCAATTTGTTTTGGGCAGATTGAATATCATATTAAATTTAATTTTATTAGGATTGTTTGTATATCGTTCGCTAAATATATCTGGAGAAACACTTGCTGTTTCGGAGAAAGGTATTGGGATGTTTCTACCGATTATTTCTATCGTTTTTTTAGTTCTGGCCAATAAAGCCATCAAAAAGGATGAGGATCTCGTAAAATCAGTGGACCGATTGAGATAAACCTATAAACTTAGTTTATTAGTGCGAAGAAAAACCTGAACGAAAGTTCGGGTTTTTTTTGTGCTATTTTGTACCTATTTCTATTATTTCTAAATCTTTTATTTTGTCACCATCAATTGCAAAGCGTAACATGGTTCGTACTTGATGAAAACCACTCAATCCTGCTGCACCTGGGTTCATATGTAAAAGGTTGAGTTTTTTATCAAACACCACTTTCAAAATATGCGAATGTCCGCAAATAAAGAGTTTCGGCGGATTTGTTGTGATTTCGGTTCTAATATTTGGGTTGTATTTTCCGGGATAACCTCCAATATGAGTAATCCAAACATCAACTTCTTCGCATTGAAATCTATTGTGTAAAGGGAATTCCATTCGGGCTTTATCATCATCAATATTGCCATAAACCCCTCGTAATGGTTTCAGTTTTTTTATGCTATCTGTTACATTCAAATTGCCAATATCACCTGCGTGCCACACTTCATCAGCTTGGTCAACATATTTCAAAATAGTTTCATCAATATGACTGTGAGTGTCAGAAAGCAATAGGATTTTTTTCATTATAAAAAATAACTTAATAAGGCTCAAAGATACAAAGTAAATAATTTGTTTTAAGTTAAGACAACTTTAGACTTTGTCTAGTCAAAACTTTGTAACTTTGCAACTTCAAAAAAGGGAAACTTCAAATTGAGATATTTCATTAAATTTTCATACAACGGCACAAACTATCACGGTTGGCAATCACAACCTAATGCAATTTCTGTACAAGAAACTTTGACTAAAGCAATGGCAGTTGTTCTTAATTCAGAAATAGAATTAATGGGAGCAGGACGAACAGATACTGGAGTTCATGCCAAAATGATGTTTGCTCATTTTGATTTTGATGCATCGTTTGATAATAAAAGTTTGGTTCACAAACTCAATTCCTACCTTCCAAAAGATATTGCAGTTTTTGATATTTATGCAGTTAATGAAAATGCTCATGCACGATTTGATGCCAAAAAACGAACCTACGAATATCATATTCATACGTTCAAAAATGTTTTTTTGCAAGAGCAAAGTTGGTATTGTCCGCAAGCATTAGATTTAGATTTAATGAATATTGCTGCAGCAGAATTATTAAAATTTACAGATTTTCAATGTTTTTCAAAAGTACATACAGATGTCAATACCTTTAATTGTAAAATTGAAGAAGCTTTTTGGAGAAAAGAGAATGAATCCCTCATATTTACAATTGCTGCTGATAGATTTCTGAGAAATATGGTTAGAGCCATTGTGGGAACTTTATTGAATGTAGGTTTGAAAAAAATTACGATTGAAGATTTTATTAAAATAATTGAAAGCAAGAATAGGAGCGAAGCCGGTTTTTCGGTTCCAGCACATGGATTGTATTTGACTAATATTGAATATGATTATTTATAAACAAATAGGACAAAAGAAGCTTATAACAAAAGAGTAATGAAGGCAAAAGCATTCGACACACAAGTATTTAAAAGAATTTTAGAATATACCAAACCCTACAAATGGCGTTTTAATGGGGTAATACTTTTTGCAATATCACTTTCTGTATTTGCTGCATTACGACCTTATTTATTAAAACAAACTGTTGATGGTTATATCAAAAGTCACGATGCAAACGGACTTTTGTTTTATGTCACTTTAATGGGATTTGTTTTGTTGCTTGAAGTTTTTTCCCAATTTTATTTTGTTTTTTGGGCCAATTGGTTGGGGCAAGATATTGTCAAAGACATCCGAATTAAACTTTTCAAGCATATGTTGAGTTTTAGAATGAAATATTATGATAATGCTCCTGTCGGTCAATTGGTTACCCGTTCAGTTTCTGATATAGAAGCCATTGCTAGAATTTTTAGTCAAGGTTTGTTTATGATTATAAGCGATTTATTAAAAATGGTAGTGGTACTTATTTTTATGTTCTATATGAACTGGAAATTGACTTGGATTGTCATTGTTGCTATGCCAGTTTTAGTATTTTTTACCAGAATTTTTCAACGCAAAATGCAAGTAGCCTTTGAGGAAGTACGTAATCAAATTGCCAATATGAATACGTTTGTTCAAGAACGTGTTACTGGTATGAAAATCGTTCAACTCTTTAATCGAGAAGATATCGAAGCTCAAAAATTTAGCGAAATCAATGACAAACATCGAAAAGCTTGGATAAAAACAATTTTGTATAACTCTATTTTTTTTCCAATTGCCGATATTATTTCTTCATTGACCTTAGGTTTTGTGGTTTTGTATGGTGGAATAAAAATATTGAATGGGGATCATTTTACCACATTTGGAGATTTATTTTCCTATACTATGTTTATCGGTATGTTGTTTAATCCTTTGCGTCAAATTGCAGATAAGTTCAATGAAATGCAAATGGGAATGATAGCTGCCAATAGAGTTTTTGATATTCTAGATACCAAAGATCAAATTCAAGATAATGGTACTATTGAAGCTCCTATTTTTGAAGGAAATATTGAATTCAAAAATGTTCATTTCAGTTATATTGATAATGAAGAAGTCATAAAGGGAATTAATCTGCAAGTAAAAGAAGGTGAAACAATTGCCATTGTAGGTGCTACAGGTGCTGGAAAATCGACTATTATAAATTTATTAAATCGATTTTACGAAATCAGTAGTGGTACAATTTATATAGACGGTAAAAATATTGATGACTATACATTAAGTTCCATCAGAAAACAAATTGCAGTGGTTTTGCAGGATGTTTTTTTGTTTGCGGATACCATTCTGAATAATATTACACTTAACAATCCAGAAATTACAAGAGAGGAAGTAATTATTGCCGCTCAAAAAATAGGAGTGCACGAATTTATAATGAGTTTGCCCGAAGGATACGATTATAATGTAAAAGAACGTGGTGTGATGTTGTCATCAGGACAACGACAATTGATTGCATTTTTGAGAGCCTATGTTAGCAATCCGAGTATTTTAATTCTAGACGAAGCGACTTCATCTATTGATACTTACTCAGAAGAATTGATTCAAAAAGCAACTGAAAAAATCACACAAGGTAGAACTTCAATCATCATTGCACATCGTTTGGCAACTATTGTCAATGCCGATAAAATCGTTGTAATGGATAAAGGTTTGATTGTAGAACAAGGAACACATTACCAACTTGTGAATAAAGAATCGGGATATTATAAAAAATTATACGATTCGCAGTTTGTTGTTGAGAATTAAAAAAAAATAAATCGAAGTGATGATTTTAAATGAAAGTAAAATTTAAAAATAAATCATTAAATTCGCAATCTTAAATAATCAAAGAAATTTACATATATGAAATACGATATTATTGTTTTAGGAAGTGGCCCAGGTGGTTATGTTACTGCAATTCGTGCCTCACAATTAGGATTTAAAGTAGCTGTTATTGAAAAAGAAAGTCTTGGAGGTGTTTGTTTAAATTGGGGTTGTATTCCAACTAAAGCTTTACTAAAATCTGCTCAAGTTTTTGATTATTTAAAACATGCATCAGATTATGGTTTGACTGTATCTGCATTTGATAAAGATTTTTCTGCAGTTGTAAACCGTTCAAGAAATGTGGCTGGCGATATGAGTAAAGGAGTGCAATTCCTTATGAAAAAAAATAAAATCGATGTCATAGATGGTTTCGGAAAATTGAAACCTGGTAAAAAAGTTGATGTAAAAGACAAAGAAGGAAAAACAACTGAGTATACAGCCGATCATATCATTATTGCAACAGGTGCACGTTCTCGTGAATTGCCAAATCTTCCTCAAGACGGAATAAAAGTAATAGGTTACAGACAAGCAATGACATTACCTACACAACCAAAATCAATGATTATCGTTGGTTCTGGTGCGATTGGGGTTGAATTTGCTCATTTTTATAATGCTATGGGAACAGATGTAACCATTGTAGAATTTATGCCAAATATTGTTCCTGTTGAAGATGAAGATATATCTAAACAAATGGAACGTTCGATGAAAAAAGCGGGTGTAAAAATTATGACAAGTTCATCAGTAGAAAGAATTGATACAACGGGTACAGGAGTAAAAGCTTTTGTAAAAACAGCAAAAGGAGAAGAAGTCTTGGAAGCCGATATTTTGCTATCTGCAGTTGGGATTAAAACAAATATTGAAAATATAGGACTGGAAGATGTTGGTATTGCTGTAGATAAAGATAAAATACTTGTCAACGCCTACAATCAAACCAATATTCCTGGATATTATGCTATTGGAGATGTAACTCCTGGTCAAGCATTAGCTCACGTTGCTTCTGCAGAAGGAATTAATTGTGTTGAAAAAATTGCAGGACTTCATGTAGAACCTATAGATTATGGTAATGTTCCCGGTTGTACCTATGCAACTCCAGAAATTGCTTCTGTTGGTTTGACAGAAAAACAAGCCAAAGAAAAAGGATATGAACTTAAAATTGGCAAATTCCCATTTTCGGCTTCAGGAAAAGCAAAAGCTTCTGGTACTCCTGATGGTTTTGTAAAAGTTATTTTTGATGCTAAATATGGCGAATGGTTAGGATGTCATATGATTGGTGCTGGTGTTACCGATATGATTGCAGAAGCAGTTGTTGCCCGTAAACTAGAAACAACAGGACATGATATTCTGAAATCAATACATCCGCATCCAACCATGAGTGAAGCTGTTATGGAAGCCGTTGCTGATGCGTATGGTGAAGTGATACACTTGTAATCATTCTATTTCAAATAATAAAAAATCCGTTTTGTGAAAGTAAAACGGATTTTTTCTATTAATAATTATCCATTTATATATTATTAATGATAAACAAGTTTATATTAAAATTAAGAAATCAAAAATTTCAATATTATTTTATTCTTTAATCAATTTAAAACTTTGCTGGTTATGATCACCAATTTTCACAAAATAAATTCCATTTGCCAATTGGCTTGCATCAATGTTTGTTTCTTCATTTAGTATTGAACCATTTAATAAACTTCTGCCATTTTGATCGATAATAAAATATTTCAAACCAATAGCATTTTCTTTTGTTGCTATTGTAAAATTGTTTTGTACAGGATTAGGATACAAAACAACTTCATTTTTAGATATAAAACTTGTATTTGCTAATGGATTATAGGTAAACGTTATTCGAAGTTCATTTACCCAGACACTTGTAGTACTATTCCATAATTGTGAAATAATTTGGTTTAAATCCCCATTCCCATTATAAGATTCATAGGACTGACTATCATTTATCCAAGAACTTGTAGAAGCTTCCCAATTTTGATCTAAAGATTGAATAAGTTTATTGTTTGCATTATAGGTATTGGTAATTTTAGAAAAATTAACCCAATTTCCTGCATTCCAAAATTCTGTTAATTCAGTTATTAAATTACTTGATGAATTATAGGTATATGTATTTCTTTCAGCATTATCCCAATTACTGGTTCCTGTATTCCAGGTTTGATTTACAATTTGACTAACGGTACCATTGGGCAAATTGGTAAAAATGTCTTTTGAAGAATTTACAAAAGCATTTGAAAGGAAATCCCAATTTTGAGTTACTTCAACAATTAAATAATTACTACTATCATAGGTATTTGTAATTTTTACAAATGGTTGCCAAACACCCACCCAAAAATCGGTTGTTATGGTAGCGATTTTAGATGCACCTGTATAAGTATAGGTTGATCTTGTAGCATTTTCCCAGGCACTACTCGAACTATCCCACGATTGGCTAATTTGTTGAGTTACCAAACCACTGCCATTATTTGTATAATTGGTTTGAGATAGATTTTCCCAAACACCCATTATGCTTTGCCAAGACTGCGTTAAATCATAGGTTAAATACCCATTTGTATTATAGGTATTTGTAGTTTTAAAATCATTTTCCCAAGCTGAGTTGTCCCACTTTTCAATTAATGTAGATTGAATGTTTTGTGAGAAGATATTTAAACTTAAAATAAAACTTAAAGAAAAAGTGAATAAGGTTTTGAACGCATTTATTTTTTGAGTTTTTTTTGTTTTCATTTTAGATTAATTTAGGTTTTTAATCTGTGTTTGTATTATTGTAAAAAGAAATTCTAATCCACTAGTGTGGTATAAAGTCACATAAAACATAACTCTGCAATACTATCCTAACTATTGCTCTTCTTTTTTTAGAGTTCAAATTTCATAGCAAAAAGCAATATAAGGAAACCCGACTTACAATAGATTCAAAAATACTATTGTGTTATTATTTATAGTCTAAGTTACAAAATATTCATCACAAAAAAAAATTAAATACCTGATAATTAATGATTAAAAAAACATCACAAGTTTTTATTAAATTTAATAATATAAAAAAACCATCTCTTAAAGGGAGATGGTTTAGTTTATATTTATTTGAATCTATTTATTCTTGTTTTAGACTTCGTAATTGTTTCAATTTATCTTTCCATTCTTGTAGACTTTCTTTGTGTTTTTCGATATTCTTACGAACTTCTAATACAATTGAATTTTCTTTTTTAGCATTCTTGGTATTGGTAAAAAACTGAATATTATTTTCTAATTGAAAAATTTCGTTTTGAACTTCTTCAATTTTTCTCATCAAGAATATTTTTTCGCTTTCTAGTTTTCGAGTATCATTGTTTTCAGAAAGACTACCAACACGATTATTAAAACGCATCGTATCGGTTTCTTTTTTACTTAAACTCAATTTTTCGAACAAGGCATCTAGTATCTTGTTGAATTTTCCTTCAATATGTCTTCTAGGAAATGGTACTTTCCCGAAGTTTTTCCAGTTTTCGATATGCAATTTTATAGCATCTAGATCTGCTCTATGTTCTCCTATTAGTTCAAAACCTCTTAAAGTCTCTAAATAAGTTTTTTTGTTTTCAAAAGCTGCAACTTCTTCAGGATTTTCCTCTGTTTTTTGTTCTTTTAATTTTTCAAAATAACTATTACAAGCACCACGAAATTCTGTCCATAAAGTATCTGAAAATTTTCTAGGCACATGTCCTATTTTTTTCCATTCTTCTTGAATTTGTTTCATTATAGGTGTTGTTGCAACAAAATCAGTACTTTCTTGAAGTTCTTTTGCTTTTGCAACAAGCGCTTGTTTTTTTGTCAAATTATCGCTTTGGTCTTTTTTGATATCTTTATAAAAAGAATTTTTCAATACATTGAAATCACGAACTGCATTTTTGAATCTTGCCCAAGTTTCTTCGTTTACTTCACTTGGAACTTTTCCGGCAGTAAAAAACTCATTTCTAGCAGCTTCTACTTTTTCAACTTGATTTAACCAAGCGTTATGAGAATTTACTTTTTCTTGAGCCAAACTTTCAATTCTACCTATTATCTCAATTTTCTTTTCAAGATTTTCGTTTTCTTTTCCTCTTAAACTTTCAAAAAGCACTTCTCTTTTGTCGTGCATTTGTTTGGTTAATTCACTGAATTTATTCCAAACTTCTTCACGATGTTCTCTAGAAACAGGACCAATATCTTCTTTCCAAATTTTATGTAAATCTTGCAATTCACGAAATGCTTTATTAATATCAGTATCGTTCACTAATTCTTCAACACGGGCTATGATTTTGTTTTTTTGATCTAGATTATGTTTAAAATCAATATCTCTAGCTTCACGATCTAAATGTAAATAGTCATAAAAATTTTCAACGTGAAAATGATAATTATTCCAAACGTGATTGTATTTGTCTTTTGGAATTGCTCCTGCAACTTTCCAACGATCTCTTAACTCATTAAATTGTTTTAAGGTATCTTTTATATTTTCTTGTGGATTTATAAGGTTTTTTAGCTCTTCAACTATTGCTAATCTATTTTCAAGATTTGTTTGCAAGTTGTTTTGTAAACTTTTAAAATGCAAATTTTTTCTATCTCTATAATGAGAATAAATTTGATCAAATTTTGTTTTTAAAGGCAAATGATAATGAAAATCTTCAGTTGTATCTGGGTTTTCTGCTACAAACTCGTCTTTCTTTTCATCTATAAAATGATTGTATTTTGCTAAAAATGATTTTTTTATTTCCTCAACATGATCTTTCACAGCCATTACTTTATCAGTAGCGGTCAATTGTTCAAGTTCAGTTACTAATGCTTCCATAGACATAGCTTCATAATCCAACATTGGAATATCGTTACGAACCGTTTCATCTTCGCTTTCAGCTGCATTTACATTTGAAATTTCAGAAATAACATCTATATTTTCTTCTTCAGCATTTGTTTTTTCATCAACATTTTCTTCAATATCAATTGCTTTTAATGTTTCAGGTTGCGATTCTAATTCACCATCAGATTTTGAATTTTCGATTGAATCTTTTGGACTATCTTCAATAATTACTTCTTCTTGAGCTTCAATTGCATCAATAACAGTTTCAGAAGAGTTTTGCTCTTCATTCACTATTGTTTCTGAGTCTTGAGAAACGCTTTCTAAACTTCCATCTGCATCAAGCAGGTTATCATTCTTTTCTTCTAACATTTTATAAAATGTTTTAAGGGTTACACAATTTGAGGGCGAAAGATACTAAAGTGCCACTAAAATTCAAAGGAAATCAATGTTTTCTACAGTATTATGATGGCTATTTAGACCTATTTTCGATTAAAAACAAAAAAACGCTGTTGAATTTCAACAGCGTTTTACTATATATTGAATTGGTAAATCTAGTTTATCAACACTTTTTTGGTAACAGAATTAGAAGCAGAAGATAATTTTAAGAAATAAAACCCTTTTGACAAATTGCTAATAGTGTAATTGTTGTTTTCGAAAGTTGGGTTTTTGATTTGTTGCAAAACTTGACCATTTATGGTAATAACATCAATTTCTTCAAGAGAAACTGTAGTCGAAATAT
>JAYTNO010000157.1:0-21888 GCA_043748275.1 Flavobacterium sp.
TTAGGCCAATAATATGTACTTTAGTCGCTTCTAAATTAATTTCTTTTTCTCAAAAAAATGGCATTACGAATTTTAGTATTTTTTTCTTTTATAGTCCTATTCACTAATTGTTCTAAGGATAAAAACAATAATCAAAACGGACTTTTTTCAAAATTAGACGCTTCAACCACTGGTATTAATTTCAATAATGAAGTTAAGAATGGAGAAGAAATGAATATTTTTAAATATAGAAATTTCTACAATGGTGGTGGTGTTGCAATTGGAGATATTAATAACGACGGTTTATCGGATGTTTATTTTACCTCCAACTTAGGGAAAAATAAATTATATATCAATAAAGGAAATTTTAAATTTGAAGATATTTCAAAAAAAGCAGGTGTCGAAGGAACAAAAGTTTGGTCAACTGGAGTTGTAATGGTTGATATCAATGCCGATGGATTGTTGGATATTTATGTTTGCAATGCTGGTAATACTAAAGGAGATCAACAAAAAAATGAACTTTTTATCAATAATGGTAACTTGACTTTTACTGAAAAAGCGGCAGAATATAATCTTGCAGATACCGGAATTACTACTCACGCAGCCTTTTTTGATTATGATAAAGATGGTGATTTAGATTGTTATATTCTCAATAATAGTTTTATCCCTGTTAGTTCCTTAAATTATTCTAACAAAAGAGAATTACGTGATAAAGATTGGGATGTAAATGATATTCTAAAAGGTGGTGGCGACAAATTACTTCGAAACGATAACGGAAAATTTATCGATGTAAGCGAAGCTGCTGGAATTTACGGAAGTTTAATTGGTTTCGGTCTTGGAGTAACTGTTGGAGATGTTAATGGTGATTTGTATCCAGACATTTATATTTCTAATGATTTTTACGAACGAGATTATTTATATATCAATAATAAAAACGGAACTTTTAGTGAGCAAATTCAATCTTGGGCTACACATATCAGCCAATCATCAATGGGTGCTGATATGGCAGATGTAAATAATGATGGAAAGGCTGACGTTTTTGTAACCGATATGCTTCCAGAAGAAGACGAAAGATTAAAAAACACAACTAGTTTTGATAACTATGATTTGTTTACAAGAAAATTAAATCTCGATTTCTTCAATCAATATATGCAAAATACCTTGCAAATTAATAATGGTAATAATCAATTTTTAGAAATTGCAAATTATGCTGGTGTAGCAAAAACAGATTGGAGTTGGGGTGCACTTTTATTTGATATGGATAATGATGGTTATAAAGATATTTATGTATGTAACGGAATTTCTCACGATTTGACCAATCAAGATTTTATGGATTTTTTTGCAAATGAATTGATGCAAAAAATGGTAGTTACTGGTAAAAAAGATGATATTGAAACAGTTATCAACAAAATGCCTACGACACCAATTTCTAATTATGCCTACAAAAACAACAAAAATCTAACATTCACCAATGAAGCCAAAAATTGGGGAATGGATGAGCCAAGTTTCTCAAATGGAGCAGCTTATGGTGATTTAGACAATGATGGCGATTTAGATTTAATAGTAAATAACGTAAACCAACCCGCTTTTGTTTATCAAAACAATTCTAATAAAAGTAAAGAAAACCATTTTGTAAAAGTAAAACTAAAAGGTGATGGACAGAATAAATTTGCCGTAGGTAGTGTTGTTGAATTATTTTCTGGAAAAGAAATTTTGAGGCAAGAACTTATTCCAACTCGTGGTTTTCAATCCTCTATTGATTATGTGATGACTTTTGGAATTGGAAACATGAAAATAGATTCGCTTCGTGTAATTTGGCCTAATGATAAATTTCAAACCATTAAAAAAGTAGTTTCAAACACAACAATAAATTTGAATATAGTTGATGCTAAAAACAGTTATGTTCCTAAAATAGAGAAAGTTAAATCTTTTTTTACAGAAAAATCAAATTCATTAATTACTCATAAAGAAAACGATTATATCGATTTTGATTATGAAGGATTAATTTCAAAAATGCTTTCACAAGAAGGACCAACTTTAGCAGTTGCAGATATCAATAACGATGGGAATGATGATTTATTTATTGGTGGTGGAAAAGGACAATCGGCAAAAATATACTTAAATAATGGCAACGATTATGTTGCAACAATCCAGCCAAGTTTAGAAAAAGATGCTATTTATGAAGATACTGCTTCAAGTTTTTTTGATGCTGATAAAGATGGAGATTTAGATTTATTAGTAGGTTCTGGAGGAAATGAAAAAGCCGATCAGTCTAATTATATAAACCGATTGTATCTCAATAACGGAAAAGGAATTTTTACCAAAAGCACAACAGCCATTCCAACAACTAACAATAATGTTGCTGTAATTGCTCCTTGTGATTTTGATAATGATGGCGATGTTGACGTATTTATTGGTAGCAGAAGCGTTCCTGGTGTTTTTGGTATTGATCCTAAACATTTACTTTTAGAAAATGATGGTAAAGGCAACTTTACAAATGTTATTGATAAAAAAGGATTTAAACTCAATGAAGCGGGTATGATTACAGACGCTATTTGGGAAGATATTGACAATGATAACAAAAAAGATTTAATTGTAGTTACTGATTGGTCTTCTCCAAAAATATTCAAAAATACAGGCAGACGATTAGCAGAATTCAAATCAAATTTAACCGAATATTCTGGTTTTTGGAATGCTGTTTCATGTGTAGATTTAAATAACGACGGCAAAAAAGATTTAATTTTAGGAAACAAAGGAACCAATACTTCGTATAAAGCAACTTCAGAAAATCCGATGAAGTTATTTGTAAATGATTTTGATAATAACGGAACGATTGAGCAAATTGCAACTAGAACTATTAACGGTAAAGATGTACCCATTCATTTAAAATCAGAATTGGCCAAACAAATACCATCTATCAAAAAGAAGAATTTGAGCTATGCAGACTATTCAAAAAAATGTTTTCAAGAAATTTTTGACAAACCAGTTTGTGATAATTCAATTTTAAAAACAGCTTCGTTTCAAGAAAGTATAATTGCAATCAATAAAGGAAATGGTAACTTTGAAATTCAAAAATTACCAAAAGAAGTACAGTTCTCATCTGTAAATACGATTTGTACTTTGGATGTCAATAAGGATGGAATTTTGGATATTATTCTTGCCGGAAATCAATATGGATTTAAGCCTCAGTTCTCTCGTTTGGATGCTAATTACGGAAGTGTACTTCTTGGTTCCAAATCTGGAGTGTATTCATGGTTACCATACAATCAATCTGGTTTTAATATAAAAGGACAAGTAAAAAGCATTCAAAAAATAAAAAATAAAAATAATTTAGTTTCAATAATTGCAGTTATCAATAATGAAAAACCAAAAATTTTCAACCTTAATAAATAGTTTTTTTATAGCACTATTTGTATTATGTATTGGTTGTTCAAAAAAAGAAGATGGTCTTTTTGAAAAATTATCTTCAAAAGATAGTAACATCACTTTTAGTAATACATTAGACCCATCAAAAAATATTTCTATACTAGATTACCTTTATTATTATAATGGTGGTGGTGTTTCTACTGGTGATATCAACAACGATGGATTGGTCGATATATATTTTACTTCCAACCAAGGAAAAAATAAATTATACCTTAATAAAGGCAAAAATAAATTTGAAGATATCTCTGCAAAAGCTGGAGTAGAAGGTCAATCTGATTGGAATTCTGGAACTGTAATGGCAGATGTAAATGGAGATGGATTTTTGGATATTTATGTTTGTGCAGTTGTTGGTATCAATGGGTTTGAAGGTCACAACGAATTATTTATCAATAACAAGAACAATACTTTTACAGAAAGTGCCGCAGAATATGGTTTAGACTTAGATAATTATAGTTCCTCTGCAGCCTTTTTTGACTATGATAACGATGGTGATCTGGATATGTATTTATTAAATCATGCAGTACATTCAGAAGCATCTTATGGTGATGTTTCCATCAGAAAAAATCGCTCTTATGAATGCGGAGATAAATTATTTAGAAACGATAATGCTAAATTTGTTGATGTAAGTGAGAAAGCAGGCATTTATGGTGGAGCCAATGGTTATGGTTTAGGAATAGCAATTTCTGATTTTAATTTAGATGGATTTCCTGATATTTATATTTGCAATGATTTTCATGAAGATGATTACTACTATCTCAATAATGGTGATGGAACATTTACAGAAAGTTTAAAAAATTATTTTGGACATACCAGTCGTTTTTCAATGGGTGTTGATGTTGCTGATATCAATCACGACAATTTTCCAGATTTGATTACCCTAGATATGCTTCCAGAAGATGAAAAAGTATTAAAATCTTCTCTTGGTGATGATAATGTTCAAATGCTAAAATTCAGGACAGAAAAGTTAGGCTATCATTATCAATATACACGCAATATGTTGCAAATCAATCAAGGTGGTGAGCATTTTACAGAAACCGCATTGTTAAGTGGTGTTGCAGCAACAGATTGGAGTTGGAGTGCCCTTTTTGCCGATTATGACCAAGATGGAGAACAAGATTTGTTTGTTTGTAATGGTATTCCAAAACGTCCAAACGATCTAGATTATGTAAAATATTATTCAAATGATAATATAAAAACCAAAATCACAACTACTAAATTATTGGATAAAGAAGCTTTGAAAAAAATGACTTCTGGAAATGTATCAAATTATATTTTTCAAGGTTCAAAAAGTACCAACTTTAAGAACGAATCTGGAAATTGGATTGAGAAGGATTCTATAATTTCAAACGGAAGTTCCTATGCTGATCTGGATAATGATGGCGATTTAGATTTAATCACAAATAATTTAAATGCCGAAGCAACAATTTATATCAATAAAACAAACGAAAAAGCAAATTATTTAAAGCTAAAATTTAAATATCAAGGGCAAAATACTTTTGGTATAGGAACCAAAGTAATATCCTATTCAAAAGGTCAAAAACAATTCAAAGAGTTGCAAACTACACGAGGATTTCAATCTTCATCAGAACCAATAATTCATTTTGGATATGGCAAAACAAAACAAATAGATTCTTTGTTAGTAATTTGGCCAGACAAAACATTTCAGACAATAAAAAATGTAAAAACCAATCAAACACTTACAATAAAAGTAAATTCTAATAGAAAACCATTTAATAATCAAAGATTACATCCTGCACAATTGCCAATTTTCAAAAAAGTTGATGATAATTTAGGTATCAATTTTACACACCAAGAAAACAATTATATCGATTTTACAGCACAAAAACTAATTCCTTATCAGCGTTCAGATCGCGGACCAGCTACTGCAATTGGTGATTTAAACAATGATGGAAAAGAGGATATTTTCTTTGGTGGTGCAAAAGGAAAAATGGCTCAAATTTTTATTCAAAACGCTTCTGGATTTACTAAAAAACAAGCGTCTATAATCGAAAATGATTCTGTTTTTGAGGATGCTTCGGCTGTAATTGCAGATTTTAATAAAGATAAGCTCAACGATATTTTTATTGCCACAGGAAATGGTGAATTGCCACAAAATCTTCAAAGCAGATTGTATACTAATGGTAAAAATTTTACAAAAACTGAATTTCCAAATTTAGCCCAGAATGCTTCAGTTATCAAAACTTTTGATTATGATAATGATGTTGATTTAGATGTATTTATTGGCAATAATTCAAAAAATAATCGTTTCGGAAGTTCTCCCGATTCCTATTTACTTAAAAATACAAATGGTAATTTTTCTGTAGTTGAAAATAAAACGTTTGAAAATATCGGAATGGTTTCTGATGCTATTTTTTCTGATTTTAATAAAGATGGAAAAACAGATTTGATTGTAGTTGGAGAATGGATGCAACCCACATTTTTCCAAAATACAAATGGAAAATTTAAAGATGTAACTGCAACAGTTGCTCCAGAAAAAAACAATGGTCTTTGGCAATCAATCATTAATTATGATATTGATAATGATGGTGATGAAGATTATTTATTAGGAAATTGGGGATTGAACTCAAAATTTAAAGCCTCTTCAGAATTCCCTATGAAAATGTATTATGATGACTTTGATGAAAATAGTACTTTTGAAACCATTGTTGCCATCGAAAAAAATGGTAAGTACTATACAACAATGGGATTAGACGAGTTAGCTGAACAATTCAGCGGAATGCTAAAAAAGAAATTCACAAGTTATAAATCGTTTGCAGGAAAAACTTTAGAAGAAGTTTTTGACCCCAAAATGCTTGAAAAAGCAAAATTATATGAAGTTCAAAACCTAAAATCAGGTTATTTGAAAAATGAAAACGGCAAATTTACTTTTGTTGCTTTCGAAAATAAAATGCAAGTGTCACCTATAACAAGTTTTGTGAAATCAAATTTTGATGCTGATGCAAAAGAAGAGGTCTTTGCAGCAGGAAATTATTTTGGAGTTTCTCCTTATCATTCTAGATTTGATGGATTTTCTGGTGCTTTAATAAAAAACGAAAAAACCATATATTTGGGCAATCAAATAGGTATAGATTTAACTCAAAAAGCAGTTAGACATCTTGATATAATTCATTTAAATAATAAAAAATATTTACTAGTAACAATCAATAATAATAAAGTAGAAGTTTACGAATTGACTTCAAATAAATAATATAATGAAAACCAAATTTTTAATAATCACTCTTTTTAGCATTCTTTTTATTTCTTGCCAAAAACATAAATCTATCGAAGTTTCTCCCGATGATTATCATGCAGCAGTTGATAATGTGACTCAAATTATGCTTCATGATATTTTTTCACCACCTGTTGCTAGTAGGATTTTTGTTTATCCAAACATCGCTGCTTTCGAAGTTATTGCACAAAATAACACTAAATATAATTCGCTTCAAAATCAATTAAAAGGACTAGATTCCATACCAAAATTAGACCCAAAAAGCAAAGTCAATAAAAATGTTGCTGCACTTGTTGCTCATATGGAAGTGAGTAAACAACTAGTTTTTTCTGAAGAATTGGTAGAAAAATTTCGTGATAGTTTGTATCAAAAATGGACAAATGAAAACCAAGAAGAATTTGAAATTTCAAAAGAGTATGGTTTGAAAGTTGCCGAAAGAATAAAAAAATGGATGGGAAAAGACAATTACAAACAAACACGAACTTTTCAGAAATTTACGGTCAATGCTAATGAACCGGGAAGATGGCAGCCAACACCACCATCTTATATGGATGCAATTGAGCCACATTGGGGAGAAATTAGAACCTTTGTGCTTGATTCGGCTTCACAATTTAAACCAAAACCTGCTGTCCCATTTTCTTTAGATAAAAATTCTGATTTTTATAAACAAATGATGGAGGTTTATGAAATTGGAAATAATATCGTAAAAAAGGGTGACACATGTGATGAAATTCAGATTGCCCAATTCTGGGATTGTAATCCATATGTAACAGTAAATCAAGGTCACATGATGTTTGCCAAAAAGAAAATTACTCCAGGAGGACATTGGATTGGTATTGTGAAAATAGCTTGTAGAAAATCGAAAGCTGATTTTGAGAAAACAGTATATGCCTATACAAAAACTTCAATTGGTATTTTTGAAGGATTTATCAGTTGTTGGGATGAAAAATATAGAAGCAATGTTATCAGACCAGAAACAATTATCAATCAAACCATTGATGAAAACTGGAAACCTTTACTACAAACACCACCATTTCCTGAATACACAAGTGGACATTCAGTAGTTTCAACTTGTTCGGCAACTATTTTGACATCAATATTTGGAGATAATTTTGAATATGTAGACGACACAGAAGTACAATTTGGATTGCCAAAAAGAACTTTCAAATCATTTAATATGGCATCCAAAGAAGCTTCAAATAGCCGTTTTTATGGAGGAATTCATTATAGATCGGCTATAGAAAACGGAATTATTGAAGGAAAAAATGTGGGAGATTTTATTGTTTCAAAATTAAAAATGACAAAATAAATGTTACATAAAGAAACCTTTTTTATATTTTTTTCAAGCCTTTTGGCCTTATTTTTAGTTTGGTATTTGTTTGTAAAAGAAAATGATTACATCATTACTTTTAAAGTAAAAACAACAACTGGAACAGTGCATCAAGGAGTTCAAGATTGGGTTACTGGTAGAAAAAAAAGTAATAATGAGAATTATATTTTAGTAACCAAACAAAAATATAATTTACTAAAATATATTCTAAAGAATGATAAAAATACTCTAAATTATAATTGGGAAATTCAACCTGTAAATGACTCTATTACAGAAGTTAAAGTTGGTATTTCGGATTGTAACAATAGTATTTATAATAGAGTGACCGTTCCTTTTTTAGCTACAGATTTTAAAGAAGACCAGCTAAAAAAAATAACAGATTTCAAAAAAGGATTAGATGACCATATTAAGGATTTTAAAATAAATAAGGTTAAAGAAGGTACATCTCCAGAAGTTTATGTAGCTTATATTTCGTTAAAAAGTGTGATGCAAGAAAAAGCACAAACAATGATTATGAATGATGCAATAATTACTGGTTTTATATTTAAGAATCATATAAAAATAATAGGCAAACCTTATTTGGAAATAACAAATTGGGATGATGAAAAAGAGAATCTTGAATTTAACTATTGTTTTCCAATAGATAAAAATGCTCTTGTTGGTAATGATACAAATGTAAAATTCAAAACGATTCCTGAACATAAAGGTCTTACAGTTTCTTATTTTGGAAATTTTAGAACATCCGATAGAGGATGGTTTGCTATTCTGGATTATGCCAAAAAACACAATTTAGAGCTTGAAGTAAAACCTCTAGAACATTTTTTAGCCAATCCTTTCAATGGAGGAAATGAACTTGAATGGGAAACTCAAATAATAATTCCTTTTTCAAAAAAATAAATTCCTTAATTTAAAAGTAAATTTAATAAACCGAAATCGTTTTCGCTCCCAGCGAGAACGATTTTTAATTAAATGGTATTCTTATTCTAATATATAAATTAATTTTAAAAAAATATACTAAATCATAGAATTGAAATGAAATTAAAATTAAGTTTTTGGCAAATCATCAATATGAATGTTGGTTTTTTTGGTATTCAATATAGTTTTGGTTTGCAACAAAGTGCAGTTAACCCCATATACGATTTTTTGGGTGCACATCCAGATCAATTAGCACTCTTAAATCTAGCTGGCCCATTATCGGGTTTGCTAATTCAACCAATTATTGGTGCAATGAGTGATAAAACTTGGCATCCACGTTGGGGCAGAAGAAAACCTTATTTTCTAATTGGAGCGATTATTTGTAGTCTCGCACTATTTTTATTTCCGTTTAGTAGTCAGTTATGGATGGCCGCTAGTTTACTTTTGCTATTAGATGTAGGTAACAATACAGCTATGGAACCATATCGAGCTTTTGTAGCTGATACTTTGGATGAAGAACAACAGCCTACAGGTTTTCAAGCACAAAGTTTTTTTACAGGATTTGGGCAATTTTTATCTTACATCTCTCTTTTTATATTCCCAATGATTTTCATAGGATATACTGGAGCATTGCCTAATTGGATTTATGCTTCATTTTTTTTAGGTTCCATATTGTCAATAGGTTCTATTTGGTGGAGTATGAGGAAAACTCCAGAAATACCACCTACAATTGAAGAAATTTCAATTTTAAAATCAGAAAAATTAAATATTTTTTATCCGTTTATTGATATTTATAAAGCAATTTTAGAAATGCCAAAAGTGATGTGGCAAATATTTTTGGTATATCTGTTTCAATGGTATGCTTTAATGTGTTATTGGCAAAATAATTCAAAAAGTATAGCATTGTCAGTATGGAATGCAACTCCGTTAAATAAGATGGAATATGAAAAAGCAGTTAGTTGGAATGGCTTAATAGGTGCTTTTGGATTTATAATTACATTTTCAGTAGCCTTTTATTTGGCAACATTAGCAAAAAAATATAGCCCAATTATAGTGCATTTTACTTGCCTTTTGTTGGCAGCAATTGCCTTTTTGATTTTTCCATTTGTACACAACAAATATTTGTTTTTTGTGATAATAATAGGATATGGAATTGGTTGGGCTAGTATGATGGGAATTCCGTATTTAATAATTATTAAAAATATTCCAAAAGAAAGATATGGTGTATATATGGGAATTATTAATATGATGATTGTAATACCGATGTTGATTCAAAATATTTCATTTGGATTTATTATGAAACATTTTCTTAATAATGATGCAAGAAACGCAATAATTTTTGCAGGAGTTTTATTAGTAATTAGTGCCATTTGCACCTTGTTTATTAAAGCCAACAAACAATCGAGTCTGCCTAGTGATTCTGAAAAATAGAAATAAAAAACAAACAATTAATTATAAACTTCAAACTTTTTATTTAATTTGAAAAATATAGACATCATTTGTATCGGCGAAGTTCTCATAGATTTTATAGGTCATGAAATAAACACTTCAATTAATAGAACCAAAGATTATCACAGATATTTGGGTGGTTCACCAACAAATGTTGCAGTTAATGCTTCTCGATTGGGTTTAAAATCACTACTTGTAGCTTCGTGTGGACAAGATGGTTTAGGTGAATATGTAGTTAGAAAATTGAAAGATAATAATGTAATTACATCTCAAATTTTTAAACTTGAATCTTCACCAACTTCGGTTATTTTTGTGTCAAAATCTACAGAAACTCCTGATTTTATAGCTTATAGAGAAGCTGATTATCAAATTTCAGAAAATCAATTACCTGATGAAATTATTGCTGATGCAACTATTTTTCACACCACTTGCTTTGCATTAAGTAAGAATCCAGCAAGAAAAACAATTTTAAATCGTGCTAAAAAAGCTGCCGAATTAGGATTGCAATTAAGTATCGATATTAATTTTTCAGAACGAATTTGGCCCAACCGTGAAGAAGCAAAACAAGTTTTAGCCGAATATTTATCTTTAAATCCATTAGTTAAATTAAGTGAGGACGATTGTTACCGACTTTTTGCAGAAGTAAAAACAGAGGAATATATTTTTGACTATTTTCATAAATTAGGTGCGTCTAGAATTTGTTTAACTAAAGGAAAAAATGGGGTTGTACTTTCTGATTTAGTGCAAGGTCTTTTTTTTCAAGAAGCAATGAAAATCGAAGAAATAAAAGACACAACAGGTGCGGGAGATGCTTTTTGGACAGGATTTTTGTTTGCTCAATTAAATAAAAAAGAACTTGAAGAAAGTATTTCAGTAGCCCAAAGATTAGCCTCAATAAAATTGCAAAATGTTGGACGATTACCAGATAATATTAATATTTTATCTAAACTTTTATAAAATTCTATGCATCAAAATAATTCAAAAATCGTGAATGGCGTAATGCTAAACTCATATCCAGATAGTATTGGGAATAAGTTAAGCGATACGGTAAGCATGCTTAAAATGCCAGAATTTAAAGATGTTTTTTCTTTGTTTTATATATTACCAACCTTCTTTAACAGTGATTTAGACAGAGGATTTTCTATTATTGATTATAATATTAATACAGATTTAGTAAATTTAAAAGATTTAAGTAATCTTGAAGAACTCAATATTAAATTAAAGTTTGATATTGTTTTAAATCACCTTTCGGTAGCATCACCTCAATTTAAGGATATTCTTAAAAATGGAAATCAATCCAAGTTTAAAGATTTTTTTATCAATTGGAATGAGTTTTGGGAAGGAAATGGAATTAAAAATGAAGACGGAATTATAGTTCCAAAACCAAAATATCTCAACAAATTATTTATGAGAAAATCAGGTTTGCCTTTACTAAAAGTGCGCTTTCCAGATGGAACTGAACAACCCTATTGGAATACTTTTTATCAACAAGTAACATACAATAAAATTTTAGTAACCGATTTACAAAATATAAAAGAAGTAACAGAAAAACAACGGCTAATTATTTGTAAAAAAGTAAATGATGCCATTGAACATAACCAAGATTTTGGCACAATCGATTTTGAAGATTGTGTTTGCTTTAAATCAGAAATTTTACAAATTGTAGAGCAAAAACGTTCTTATCTCGGACAAATGGATGTAAATGCGACATCGCCATTAGTATGGGAATTTTATGAAGAAACATTAAAAAAAGTAAGCGATTATGGGGGTAACATTCTTCGTTTAGATGCATTTGCGTACTTACACAAACAAGTAGGTGAGTCCAATTTTTTTAATAAACCAGGAACTTGGAATTATTTGGAGCGAATTAAGCAAATTGCCAAAAAAAATAATTTAATGCTTTTGCCTGAAATTCACGCAGAATACGGATTGCATTTACACGATGAAGTTGCCAATGAAGGTTATTATATATATGATTTTTTCTTACCAGGTTTAACCATTCATACGATCGAAAATAAATCAAATAAGGCATTATTAACTTGGGCAAAAGAAATTATTACTAAAGGATACAAAACAGTAAACATGTTGGGTTGTCACGATGGAATTCCTGTATTGGATTTAAAAGGAAAAGAGGTTAACGGAGTCTATAATAAAGGTTTATTAGAAGACAATGAAATAGATGGCATAATGACCAAAATTATGGATCGTGGTGGACGTGTAAAAAATCTTTATGATGCAGCAGGAAAAAAAATATCTTATTATCAAGTAAATGCTACTTATTTTAGTGCCTTGGGTGAAGATGAACAAAAGTTACTTTTAGCAAGAGCGATACAACTTTTTATGCCAGGAATACCTCAAATTTGGTATTTGGATATTTTTGCAGGAAAAAACAATTATAAAGCAGCGGATAATGGAGGTAGTGCAGGACATAAAGAAATTAACAGAACAACTTTATCTTTGGAAGACATTGCGAATGGATTAAAAAAAGAAATTGTAAAAAAACAATTAGAACTAATTCGCTTACGAAATACGTCAAAAGCATTTTCTGGAACTGTAGAAATAAATGATAATCAAACAGAAATAATTGATATAAAGTGGAAAAATGATACTGTAATATCGCATTTAAATGCAAATCTAAATACTCGTAGTTTTACAATCTATCATACAGAAAATGATATTACTTCAAAAATGAATTTTTAATTGTTTTAATAGTAAAAAATCCCAAAAGGGTTCAATATATTTTTGTTTTTAATTTAAAAAATATGAAAAACTTAGCCATCAAAATATCGTTATTTCTTAATTATTTTGTTTTTGCCATTTTGCTAAATTGTGTAGGAATTGTTATGCTTCAAATGCAACTCAATTTTGGAGTTTCAAAAGCTGATGCATCAATTTTAGAAGGATTTAAAGATTTACCTATTGCAATTGCTGCTTTCATATTTGCTTCGTTTTTACCCAAAATTGGTTTAAAAAAATCAATGTTAATTGCACTTTCATTAGTTACAATTGTTTGTTGTATTATGCCTTTTGCAGATGCTTTTTGGTATTTCAAATTGCTTTTTTTTGTAATTGGTGTTTCTTTTGCTTTAATAAAAGTTTCAGTGTTTTCAACCATAGGATTATTGACCAATAATCAAAAAGAACATGGCAGTTTTATGAATTTTCTTGAAGCTGTCTTTATGTGTGGCGTGATGCTTGGTGGTTTTGTATTTAGTTTTTTTGTAAATGATGCTGACCCAAAATCTCGTGAATGGTTACATATTTATTGGATAATTGGAGCACTTTCATTTATGGCATTTTTACTGTTGTTTTTCACCAGGTTAGATGAAAAAGAGGCCAAAATAGAAAACACTTCTCTTGAGAAAGATTTTAAAGAAATGATTGGAATGATTGTCAAAACATTAATAATTGTATTTATACTTTCTATCTTTTTTTATGTAATGATAGAGCAAAGTTTCTCTACTTGGATGCCAACATTTTATAAAGAAATTTTACATGCGCCTACAAGTCTAGCTGTACAAGCGGGTTCAATATTGGCTGGAGCCACATTTCTAGGAAGATTATTATCTGGATTTGTTTTATTAAGAGTAAAATGGATTCATTTTTTATCTTTTTGCCTGATTATTATAGGAGGTATTGTATTAATTGTGATGCCATTGGCGAAAAATATTATAATAGAAAATACAGACACCATGACGTGGTTTAACGCACCTTTTGTATTGTATTTATTGCCAATTATGGGATTATTCTTAGCACCTATTTATCCAACATTAAACTCTACAATATTGTCATCTTTACCAAAACATATGCACAGCTCAATGTCAGGTTTGATTGTAGTTTTTTCTGCTTTAGGAGGAACAATAGGGTCAATTATAACAGGTCATGTTTTTGAGGCTTTTGGAGGAACGACAGCTTTTTATTTTGCATTAATTCCAATTGCATTAATTTTTATATTACTTTGGGTATTAAATTCAATGCTTTCAAAAAATGCAAAAAATTAAATTAAATATTCAGCAAACACTTTCACAACTTCTAACTCAAGAAGATACTGATGCTGATAAAAGAATCACAATAGAAGATAAAGGTCCGAAAAGATTTATTCTAAAATTTGATTCACAAGAAATTGCTATTGAAGGCACTTATTATTTGTCTAATGTTTTGCAAGAACTTATTTTAGCTCATGAAAACAATCAAGATTTTATAGAATACGACAAAATATTCGAGCTTCCAGCCAATCGAATTTCTAGAATGATTAAAGAGTATTTCTGGAAAGGATTGACTCGAACGATGGATGAAAAAGGGTTGGAAAATATCTTGACCGATTCTAAGTCAAAAGCAGCACAATCCATTATTTATGTTCCATTTACAGATGATTTTGCATTTGAATATTATCAAAGTTTAGCAACAAAATTTAATATAAAAGTGGTGCAACTTCCACAAGATATTACACCTCAATATGTGAGTAGTATAAATGATGAAGGAGGAATTCTCTCATTAGCTTTGCATAATCAAAACGGTGAAATATCTGGATTGCCATTTGTAGTTCCTGGTGGAAGATTTAATGAAATGTATGGTTGGGATAGTTATTTTGAAAATATTGGTTTGTTGATTGATGGTAAAAATGACTTGGCCAAAAGCATGGTTGATAATTTTGCCTATCAAATAACTCATTACGGAAAAATTTTAAATGCAAATAGATCTTATTATTTAACACGAACACAACCTCCATTTTATTCGAGTATGATTCGAGAAGTTTATGAAGCAATGCCGGTAAAAGATTTGAATTGGCTTCAAGAAAAACTTCAAATTTGTATAAAAGAATATGAAACTGTTTGGATGGAAACAGGAAAACGGTTGACTGAAAATGGTTTGAACCGCTATTTTGCTCAAGGTATAGGTTTGCCTCCAGAAACAGAATCTGGACATTATGATGAAATTCTAGAGCCATTTGCAAAATTAAGTAATCTATTTATTCCAGAATATGAAAAGTTATATTATCAACGCAAAATAGCAAACTCAGAATTGGATGCTTATTTTGTTCATGATAGAAGTGTTCGAGAAAGTGGTCATGATACCAGTTACAGATTAGAAGGTATTTGTGCCTCTTTGAACACTGTTGAATTAAATGCAATGTTGTACAAATATGAAACAGATTTTGCTGAAATAATTTCGTTTTATTTTAATAATAATTATGAATATAACAACACAAACTACACACATCAATATTGGTTAGATAAAGCAATTTCTAGAAAAAAACTGATGAATCAGTATTTATGGAATGATGAAGAAAATTGCTATTTCGATTATAATATTGAAACCAAAACCCAAAATATATTTTTATCAGCAACTAGTTTTTTTCCTTTATGGGCAAAAATAGCAACTCAGGAACAAGCTGATAAAATGATAGAAAATTCATTGCCAAAACTTGTTTCTCTTGGTGGAATTGCAGGTTGCTCAAAAGATGCTTTATCTAATATTGGAGAGCACCAAATGCAACGTCAATGGGATTTTCCAAATGGTTGGCCACCACATCAAATTATTATTTGGCAAGGATTAATAAATTACGGTTACAATGATTATGCACAAGAATTAATGTATCGTTGGTTGTGGATGATTACCAAAAATGCTTGCGATTATAACGGAACAGTTCCAGAAAAATACGATGTAGTGTCAGCATCTCATAAAGTTTTTGCAGAATATGGCAATCAAGGAACCGATTTTGAATATATTACCCGTGAAGGATTTGGTTGGATGAACGCTTCTTTTCAATACGGAATGCAACTTTTGAACGAAAATCTTAAAGAAGCATTAAATAAATTAACCTCACCAAAAGATTTGTTTTAAATGATTTCATTTTTTTACAGATTTCATTTCTTAGAATACAATTAAAAAAAAAAGGAGGAAATTATAATTTTCCTCCTTATTCATTTCTATAAAATTATTTTTTTACAAAGTTGGTAATAATACTTTATCTAATGCATGAATTACTCCATTAGAACATTGTACATCAACAGCAATAATATTTGATATTCTATTATTAATATCTTTTATTTTCGCACCACCAGTTATTTGTATTGTAAAGGTTTGTGCCAAAAGAGGAGTTACAACTTGACCTTCAGTAAGCGTACTTGATAAAACATTTGCACCTCCAACAACGTGATATTGTAAAACCTTAGTGATGTTATTAGCAGATACACCAGCAATTCCGCCTGGTAAAAGTTCAGTATTTAAAGCTGTAAAAGCATCGTTTGTTGGTGCAAAAACCGTGTAAGGAGATCCTGCTGTTTCAGATAATGCTTCAGCATAATTAGGTTGATCAGGACGCGCCAACAAACTTACTAAAGTTGAGAAATTTGTATTTGCAATCGCATGTGTAGCAATTGTTGGTAGTAGAATTACTTTATCAACTATATGAACAACACCATTAGATGCAATTACGTTTGCAGTTGTTACAGTTGCAACACCATTCAATTTTACTCCAGCAGAAGTGCTAACATACATACTCAAGGTGTTTGTTGCAGATGCACTACCTTTAGCTAATGTTTTAATATAACTGTTATTTTGCAAAGCAGTAGATTGTACCGCACCACTAACTACATGATTCAAAAGAATTTCTTTTAAACCAGCAATTTCGCTTTCTGGTAAATTATCTATTACAGTTGCAGAAAAACCAGCGTCAATAAATGCTTGGTTAGTTGGAGCAAAAACAGTAAACGGTCCAGTACCTTGTAATGTAGTGGCTAAACCAGCTTTTGTTAATGCTTTTACCAAAATTGATAAATCGGCATTTCTAGAGGCAATACCAGTTATGGAATTGTCTGTTGGTGCAGGTGTACTACTTTCGTCGTTACTACATGAAATTCCAACGAATGCTATAAAAGCAAGTACAAAGAATCTTTTTAAATTTAATACATTTTTCATAGTTTTTTGTTTTAATGTTTAGGCTAAATTATAAATTAAATTTTAATAATTGTTTAATTTATTTAAAAATTTATTAAACAAAATTAAAATTTATAATTTCTTTAAGAATTGTTATATTATGATTATCAATTGATTAAGTTTTTTTAAATTAAAATAAGTGCATAAAATGAATGAATTCTACTTTCAAAGGTAGATAATGTTATTATTTATTATTAAGGTAAAGTTAAACAAAAAAAAATTTTCGAATTTATCGATTAATATTGCAAGGTCAACAATCGGGTTTCATAAAAAAAATATCATTTTTAAAATGTATTTTTGCTAAAATAAAATGAAAAATAAAACGTTAGAAACATATCTAAAATAATTAATAAATGAAATTCAATTTAAGTTTAATACTTTTTTTCCTTTTTGTATATTCAACCTTTGCACAACCTTCAGATTTTAATAAATTGGATGATAAAGGAAACAAACACGGTACTTGGAAAGGTACTTACCCAGAATCAAAAAGACCACGTTACGAAGGTACTTTTGAACATGGTAAAGAAATTGGAATCTTTAATTATTTTGATGATACCACCACAAGAACAATAATTGCAACCAGAGAATTCAATCCAAAAGACAATTCGGCATATACTATTTTTTATGATCAAAGAAAAAATATTGTTAGTGAAGGCAAAGTAAAAAATAAATTACACGAAGGTGAATGGAAATATTACCACGAAGCTTCAAAAGTTATCATGACTTCAGAAAATTATAAGAATGGAAAACTAGAAGGACTTAGAAAAGTATATTATCCAAATGGTAAAATAGCCGAAGAAACCAATTATAAAAACGGAATTAAAGAAGGTTACTATAAAAAATATTCGGATACAGGTATTTTATTAGAAAATTCCAATTATAAAAATGGTGAGTTTGATGGACAAGCAACCTATAAAGATCCTTTTGATAAAGTTGTTGCCGAAGGGAAATATGTCCAAGGAAAGAAAAAAGGAATCTGGCGTTTTTACGAAAACGGAAAACTCGTAAGCGAAGAAAATATGTCAAAGGTTAAGAAACTTGTAAAACCTAAAGCAAAATAAATTTTTATCGTATTTTTGTAACTAAATTTTGCAAAATGAAACGTGTTGTTGTTGGGCTTTCTGGTGGTGTAGATTCTAGTGTTGCAGCCTATTTATTGCAACAACAAGGTTATGAGGTTATTGGGCTATTTATGAAAAATTGGCACGATGATACCGTTACCATTTCTAACGAATGTCCTTGGCTTGAAGATAGTAACGATGCATTAATGGTAGCTGAAAAACTTGGAATCCCTTTTCAAACAGTTGACCTAAGTGAACAATACAAAGAAAAAATCGTTGACTATATGTTCAATGAATATGAAAAAGGCCGTACTCCAAATCCTGATGTATTGTGCAATCGAGAAATAAAATTTGATGTTTTTATGAAAATTGCTTTGAGTCTTGGTGCAGATTATGTGGCAACAGGACATTATTGCAGAAAAGGCGAAATTGAAGTTAATGGGAAACCAGTTTATCAATTGCTTGCAGGAGTTGATGTGAATAAAGATCAATCTTATTTTTTATGTCAATTATCTCAAGAACAATTAGCAAAATCTTTATTTCCAATAGGTGAATTAACAAAACCAGAAGTTCGGGAAATTGCAACCCAAATGGAATTGGTAACAGCGGAAAAGAAAGATTCACAAGGTTTGTGTTTTATTGGAAAAGTACGTTTACCAGAATTTTTACAACAAAAATTAAAACCTAAAGATGGGTTGATTTTTGAGATAAATGCAAAAGAAGCTATTTATCATTCAGAAAAACCAGATTTCAATTCTATTGAAGAAGAACTTTCTTTTGAAGCCACATCTATAAATTATATTCCAGAAATGGGGAAAGTTGTTGGGAAGCATCAGGGAGCACATTATTTTACAACCGGTCAACGCAAAGGATTGAATGTTGGAGGAACACCAGAAGCTTTGTTTGTAATTGCAACCAATGTCAAAACGAATACTATTTATACAGGACAAGGAGCAAATCATCCTGGATTGTATAAAAAAGCTTTGTTTGTAGAAAAATCAGAAGTACATTGGATTCGAGAAGATTTGACTTTGACAATTGGGCAATCGATGCAAGTAATGGCAAGAATTCGTTACAGACAACCTTTGCAAGAAGCCACTCTATATCAATTTGAAAACGGAATGTATGTGTCTTTTACTGAGCCACAATCAGCAATTACAGATGGTCAATTTGTTGCTTGGTATTTGGATGACGAATTAGTTGGTTCGGGAGTAATTTCATAAGTTTACAACATAAAAAAATAATAAGATGAAAAATATTTTTACAATTTTAATTGTTTTTATTGGGTTTAACCTATATGCTCAAGAAGATGCTTGGGTATATTTTAATGCAAAACCAAATACTCAAAGTTATTTTGATAATCCTTTGACAATGTTATCACAACGTTCGTTAGATAGAAGAGTGTTGCAAAATATTCCTTTAGATATTCATGATGTACCTATTTATCAGCCCTATATTGATCAAATATCATCAGCAACAGGAATTACAGTTAGAGCAAAATCAAAATGGTTTAATACCCTTCACGTACAAGGAAGTCAACAAGATATTCAGGCACTTACAGCTTTGTCTTTTGTAGATCATGTAGATTTTGCAGACAGAACTTTAAATGTTGGCGGAAGATCTTCACAACAAAAAAGAATCAAAAAAGTAAATAAAATTCTAGAAAGTAATATCCTTTTTAATTATGGAAATTCATATAATCAAATAGAAATGCTCAACGGACATTTATTGCATCAGGATAATTTTACAGGAACAGGAAAAATTATTGCCGTTATGGATGGTGGTTTTCCAGGAGTAAATACCGCTTCAACATTTACAAGATTAAGAACCAACAATCAAATTTTAGGTGGATATGATTATGTCAATAGAAATGCAAATTTTTATACAGGAATTTCACATGGTACTTCAGTACTTTCGTTAATGGGCGGTTATAAAGATGGTCAACTAGTAGGTACAGCACCAGATGCTAATTATTATTTATTTATTACAGAAGATGGTGCCAATGAAGAACCATTAGAATTGTCTAATTGGGTTGAAGCTGCCGAAGAAGCAGACAGACTTGGTGTTGACATTATAACTACATCTTTAGGATATACAGAATTTGATAATCCAGCTTATAATTTTACTTATAACGATATGAATGGTACAACAACTTTCATTTCAAGAGGAGTTAATATGGCTTTCAGTCGTGGTATAGTTTGTGTTAATTCTGCAGGAAATTCAGGAAATGATCCTTGGTTTTATATTTCTGCTCCAGCAGATGCATTTGGAGCTTTAACAATTGGAGCTGTAGATGCTTCAAGAAATTATGCTACTTTTAGTTCTCAAGGTCCATCATTTGATGGGAGAATAAAACCTGATGTAACAGCTCAAGGTCAAAATCCATATGTGTCAAACACAAATGGGAATGTTAATAATTCTGGAAGTGGAACATCGTATTCTGGACCAATAATTGCGGGTATGGTAGCTTGTTTGTGGCAAGCTTTACCAAACAAAACCAATGCTGAGTTAGTTCAAATAATCAAAGAATCTTCAAGTATTTATAATACTCCAAATAATGAATTAGGTTACGGAATACCAGATTTTAGTTTGCCTTTGAGTGGGATTTTAAGTGTTAATAATATTTCAAAATCAGAATTTGAGATTTATCCAAATCCAGGACAAAATGTAATTTCTGTTCAGTTTCCAAATGGTTTTGAAAATGCTTCAATAACATTTTATAATTCAATAGGTCAAAAAGTTTTAGAAAAAAGCATTACAAACAATTCGAATTCAGTTATTATTAATAATTTAAATTCGGGTATATATTTATATGCAATACAATCAAAAAATAAATTACAAACAGGTAAAATTATCAAGCAATAATGAATGCTATTACCAAACTGTTCAATATAAAATATCCAATTATTCAAGGCGGAATGATTTGGAATAGTGGATATAAATTGGCAAGTGCTGTAAGCAACGCTGGTGGTTTGGGGTTAATAGGAGCAGGGTCAATGTATCCTGAAGTTTTAAGAGAACATATTCAAAAATGTAAGAATGCCACAGAAAAGCCATTTGGTGTAAACGTTCCGATGTTGTATCCGAATATTGATGAAATAATGAAAATTATTGTTGATGAAGGAGTCAAAATTGTTTTTACATCAGCTGGAAATCCAAAAACATGGACCGCTTTTTTGAAAGAAAATGAAATTACCGTAGTTCATGTTGTTAGTAGTTCAAAATTTGCAATAAAAGCACAAGAAGCAGGCGTTGATGCCGTTGTTGCTGAAGGATTTGAAGCTGGCGGACACAATGGTAGAGAAGAAACTACCACTTTTACATTAATACCAATGGTCAAGCAAAATATCACTATTCCGTTAATTGCAGCTGGAGGAATTGCTACAGGAAAAGGAATGCTAGCTGCTATGATTCTTGGTGCAGATGGTGTTCAATTAGGTTCTCGTTTTGCAGCATCAGTTGAGTCATCTGCACACGAAAATTTCAAAAAAACTATAATAGAAATACAAGAAGGAGATACACAGGTAACTCTAAAAGAATTAGCTCCAGTGAGGTTAATA
>JAYTNO010000158.1:0-21859 GCA_043748275.1 Flavobacterium sp.
GTTTTGCATTTAACTGTAAGTTGTTTAGGTACAAATACTGTGGCATCTCTTGAAAAAGGGATTACATTGTATCCAAATCCAGCTAAAAATATTTTAAACATAAAACTTCCGGAGAATATTGATGTTAATGTTACTAGTGTTACAATTGCTAACTCATTAGGGCAAATTGTGCAAAAGCAAAAAACAGAAAACACAACAACTATCGATGTAAGCAACTTGCAAAAAGGTATTTATATTGTTTCACTTACTACTAATTATGGTAGTTGGAATGGAAAATTTGTGAAGGAGTAGTAAAAAATATTAAATACTAAAATCCAATATAATAAAAGTTATCGTAATGGATTTTAGAATTTTTTATTTCGATAAATAAATTAGTGTTTAACAACTACTTCACCGCTGGTTGATAGTTTTGCTTATCAATTATCATTTTTGATAAAATTTCTCTCAAAATCTCAGAAGTTCCACCGCCAATTGGTCCTAAACGGCTGTCTCTTAATAAGCGTGCCAATGGATATTCTTCCATATAACCATATCCTCCAAGCATTTGCAGACAACTATAAATGGTTTCGTCAGCTACTTTAGTAGATTTTAATTTTGCCATTGTGGCTTCTTTCACAACATATTCTCCTTTGTTCAATCTTGATACAGCCATATAATTAAACACTTTGCAATGTTCAACTTCTGTTGCATGATCAACCATTGTATGTCGTAATGCCTGAAACTTATCTATTGTAGTGCCAAAAGCTTCTCGTTTCGACATATAATCAATTGTGTATTCTATAGCATATTCGGCTCTTGCATGTGCATTGATTGCCATGATTAATCGCTCAAGTGCAAAATGTTGCATAATATAAGGAAATCCTTTTCCTTCTTCGCCCATTAAATTTTCTTCTGGAATTTCTACATTATCAAATGCAATTTCTGCTGTATCTGATGCTCTCCAACCTAATTTATCTAGTTTGGTTGCGGAAATTCCATTTAGATTTGTATCTATTAGAAAGATACTTATACCTTTATTTCCTAGTTCAGGGCTTGTTTTTGCAGCAACTACATAATAATCTGCATAAACACCATTGGTAATAAAAGTTTTAGACCCATTGATAATGTATTTATTCCCTTTCTTTACAGCAATGGTTCGCATACCAGCTACATCACTTCCGCCAAAAGGTTCTGAAATACACAAAGCACCTATTTTATCTCCTGAAATACTTGGTGCTAAATAATCGTTCTTAATTTGCTCACTTCCTTCGGCATTTAAATGCGTCATTGCTAAATAAGAATGTGCCCACATTGCAGCTGCAAAACCAGAGGATCGTATTTTTTGAAGCTCCTCTAAAAACACAACCGTGTAAAATAAATCTAAATTTAATCCACCATAAGCTTCTGGATAAGCTATGCCAAAAAAGCCCATTTCACCAAATTTTTTCCAGATGAAGCGTTCTATTGAACCTGTTTTTTCCCATTTTTCAATATGAGGTACTACTTCTTTCTGTAAAAAATCTTGTAAACTCTTTCTAAATAATTCGTGCTCTTCTGTAAAGTAAGTTGAATTCATATAATATACACTGCTTTTTTTGTTATTTTTTTAGAATTCCAAATATAACACAATTATATTTACCAAATCAACAGGAAAATCCTTAATTTTTATTAAATCCGCAGAATTTTTTATTTCGCCATTCATACTTCGGTAGGTCACAATGTTTTTTGAAATAGGGAATCGGAAATAAGGAAATGCACTCAACTCTTTTATTGATGCCGTATTGATGTTTATTTTCTTAATATTTGGAGTAGAAGAAATCTTAAAACTTTCGTTAAGTTTTTGAACTACTTCTGGCGATAATCCCCAAATAGCTTTCATTTGTTCCATAGAAACAAAATTTCCAAATTTTTCTTTTTCTTTTAAAATTCGTTCAGACAAACCATCTCCTATTCCATATACTTTTTTCAAATCTTCTAATGTGGCTTGATTGATATCTAAAACCACTAGTTTTGGTTTTTTATCGAAATTATGTTTTTCGTAAGGGACATATTGTTTTTTGTTTGTTACCCAATCCGGAAATTTAAAATAAGGTGCAATCACTTGAAGTAATGAATCTGAAACTTTTGTTACTGCTTGAAATTCTTTTGCCGAATTAACATATTGGTTTGTTTTTCTGAAAGCCAAAAGTCTATCGATTTCGGCAACTGACATTCCTAGCTTATACCCTTTAAAGTCTGTGATAAAATTGGGATTGAAAGGATAAATTTTAGGATATTCTTCGTTTTTATTTTCTTTCAATGAATCGATTTCAGATTGCAAAGACAACCATTGTTGTTTTTCGCGATTTGGTTTTTCTAAAGTAGCGAAATCAACAAAAAAATAAATGAGTTGAATGGTAATAATGAGTGACAACAAAATAAAAATTCCACTTCGTTGTGAAGTAGTAAACTTGAAATAGGATTTTAATGTTTCTAGAGTCATTCAAAAAAATTATAAATCAAAAACAGAACTTCGTTTGGCTCGAATTAAATCTTTCAAGCGTATCCAAAAAGCAAGCGTTAAATAAACCCCAAACCAAAGACCTGCAGTCACAAAAGAAATGTAAATAAAAAATAGTCGGACACTATTGGCTCGCATTCCTAACCTATCTGCTAATCGAGAGGATACGTGAAACCCGTGTTTTTCAAAAAAATATTTAAGTTGAATAACTAGTGACATTTTGATGCGTTTCTTACAAATTTACAAATTATTCTTTAACAATTCCATACCAATGGCACATTTTAAACATTTACTTTTATTACAATATTCGTTCTTGAGTTGCAGTAATGATTGTGTTTCGAAAGCATTGTTTGATTTGATACCATAAGCATTAAATTTATTAATTATGGCATTACTTTCTGGAGCTACTTCCTGCAATAAGGCAATTAAAAATTCTTTATCCTCAATTCCTTGATGATGGGCATAGGCAAACTGAATGGGAATAATAGAATTAATCACAATCAAATCTATAAATGCTTTTGAAAGTGATTTGGTTTTCTTAGGACTTTCTTTATCAAATTGATAATGGGTTTGCCAATATTCTGAAACTGCTATTTTAAAAATTTCATAAATTGACTCCAACGATTGACTAGAAATAATCTTTGAAAATAAATTTTGATGTTTGTGGTAAACATTTGCTAATTGAGACAGTCGTATCGTTGGGAAATTATCTGGCCGATGTTTAAAAAACTGCACAGGTGCAATGATGTCTTTCTCTATTTGATATTTATGAATGAGATAATAAAATCTAAATTTCAAATCCTTATAATAGTTGTCTTCGTGTTCTGCGTCTAGTAATCCTGCAAAACCAAACAATAACGCTTCTAGATTTTCTACTTCAAAACTTTCTTTTCTAACAACAGCAAAAGGAATGGCTTGTGCTATTTTTAGAAACTGATCACCATTGGTATTCAGTCCGAAGTTTTTTGCTAAAGTGGCAAACAGTATGGCTTCCCAATCTGAATTGGTTGTTTCTAATAATATGTTTATTGGTTTTGATTTTCTTTCTAATCTTTCATAAAACAAGCGCTCTTGCCAATTCTGTATTATGAATGAATCTACCAATTGAATTTGTTTTTCGCATAGAATCCAAGATTTTGGCAACATCAATGATTGATACTTATTGAGTGTTTCTGATGCCACATTATCTTTCAATTGTAAGACAGCAATTTCTGTATTGTTTTTTCTGAATATTTCTGTGTCGTGTTCCCAGACTACATGAAGAATTACATTTTCATAGGCTTCATCTCTTTCGTGATGATGCACATACCAATCAGAAGATTTGATATGAATTTCTACATTACCCGCCCATTTTTGATTTCCAATTGTAATTTGTGCATTAAAAAAGTCTGGACCAGCTAATTGCAAATAATTTCCCGAATTGATAATTACAATAGACTCTCCTGTTGCTGTTTTTAAATTTGAAGTATCAAATTTTTTATACTTCCAGAGATAGTGCAGAAAATCTTCTTTCATTTTAGAATAATAAACTTCTAAAGTAATGAAAAAAGGTGAGTCGATAAAATTTAGTAAAAAATAATAGTTTATTTTAGCAAATATAACTTAGCACAAGCTCTTGCATCAGACAATGCTTCGTGATGATTGAGTTGAATATTATTTCTTTCGCTACAGTATTTAAGATTTGCCGGTTTGTATCCTTTGGCTCGATATATTTTACACGTACACTCCCATTGATTGTCAATTTCTAGTTCGTCATAATACAAACCATAATATTTCATTGTTTTAAGAAGTACATTACGATCAAATTGTTCGTTATGGGCAACAATAGTTTTACCAAACAATCGCTTTTTGATCTCAGGAAAAATAGCGTCAAAGGTTTTTTCATTAAGAGTTTCAATCGGTTTTATACCATGAACCATGATATTCTGATACCAATATTCATTATTGGGCGGTTGAATTAAGGTATAATATTCTTCGATAATGATTCCGTTTTCTACAGTAACAATACCAACGGCACACGCACTGTGTTGATATCCTGTTGCAGTTTCAAAATCGATAGCGGTAAAAGTCATTTGGATAAAATTGAAAGTTTAGAAATATAATGATTCTGGAAGCATTTTCAAAAAAGGCATTGCTTTAGTATAATCGAGAGATTCATATTCAATCCCTAAAACTCTCAAATTACTATAATACAATTTATGGTTTAGATAATAGTTTTTTTCGCTTTGAACAAACCAAGCATTTGCACCTAACTTTTTTGACAGAAACCATTTTTCTAGCAATCTAGCAGTTCTACCATTACCATCATTCCAAGGATGAATCTTAACAAAAACTAAATGAATCATACTTGCATAATAGAAAATTTCTGAAAAACTCAATTTAATTGAAAGTAATTCATCAATATCAAAATAAAATTTATCCATTTCAGTATTTAATTCATAAGGTGAAATTGCAACATACTCAATTTTACCATCATCGGATGCTACAAACATATTATGAATTCTATGCTTACCTTGAAAATGTTTTGCAACAATATTTTTACTCAAAAGAGAATGTGCATTTGAAATATTCTCTACACTCAACATGTTGGTTTTGGCAAAAATATATGCGTTGTATAAATCGTCAATTTTTTTTGTGTAATCTGGTAAAAATTCAATTCCAAATTTTCTGTGTTTTATATAGGAATCTAATTCAATTTCTTCTCCTTCAATTTTACTTGAAAATACGGATGCAACTGATGTATAAAAACTAAAAGAATCATTAGAAATTTCAGCATCTTGAAGTGCATTGAATTTTTCCTCTAGCTCTTTTGAAAAAGTTGCTTTATAGTCGTTGAGAAGTATGTTAGAAATTATTTTCATTTAAAACTTGATTGCAAACAAATATAAAATTAATAAAGTTTGAAAACAAAAAACCTGCAAAAATTTGAATCCTTGCAGGTTTGAAAAATTGCTATATTTTTTATTTTATTTTATAGAACCAATAATATCATATTTGGTAATAATATGGTGTTTCCCTTTTTCTAGTTCAACTAATACCGCTTGATTGTCTTTGGTAAATAATTTCGAAACTTCTTCGATTGTTGTTCCTGCTTTTACAATAGGATAGGGTTTGCCCATAACTTCTTTTATAGGTTTATCGGCAACATCTTTATCAGACACATAACTTTGAAACAAATCTGATTCATCAACCGAACCTACAAATCCTGTAATGTCGATAACTGGAATTTGAGATATTTTATACTTGCGCATTCTTTCGATAGCGTGAGAAACCAACTCTTCTGTACGCACAATGATTAATGGTTTGTCTAGATGATCTTTAATTACATCTTCAGCTTTGGTCACTTCTTCTTCAAGAAAACCTCTTTCTCTCATCCAATCGTCATTGAACATTTTCCCAACATAACGACTTCCTGAATCGTGAAACAATACTACAACTACATCTTCTGGCTTAAAATGTTCTTTTAACTGCAACAATCCTTTGATAGCAGAACCTGCAGAATTTCCAACAAAAATTCCTTCTTCTAAAGCAATTTTGCGTGTGTAAACCGCAGCATCTTTATCTGTAACTTTTGTAAAACCATCTATTAATGAAAAGTCAACATTTTTAGGTAAAATATCTTCTCCAATACCTTCTGTGATATAGGAATAGATTTCATTTTCATCAAAAATTCCAGTTTCGTGATACTTTTTGAAAACAGAACCATACGTATCTACACCCCAAATTTTGATATTTGGATTTTTTTCTTTTAAATATTTGGCAACACCAGAAATTGTGCCACCTGTACCAACACCAACTACAAAATGAGTAATTTTTCCATCAGTTTGTTCCCAAATTTCTGGACCCGTTTGTTCGTAATGTGCAATAGCATTACTTGGATTGTCATATTGGTTTACATACCAAGAATTAGGCGTTTCTTCTCCCAATCGTTTTGAAACCGAATAATATGATCTTGGATCAGTTGGTTCTACATCTGTAGGACATACCACTACTTTGGCACCAACTGCACGAAGAATATCCATTTTTTCTTTAGATTGCTTGTCTGTGATTACAAAAATACATTTGTAACCCTTAACAATAGCAGCAAGTGCTAAACCCATTCCGGTATTTCCAGAAGTTCCTTCAATGATAGTTCCTCCTGGTTGTAATCTTCCATCTGCTTCAGCATCTTCTACCATTTTTACAGCCATTCTATCTTTTACAGAATTTCCCGGATTGAAAGTTTCTACTTTAGCCAAAACCAAAGCATCTACTTCGGCTGTTATTTTATTTAAACGAACTAACGGAGTGTTTCCAATAGTTCCTAATATATTTTCTGAGTATTTCATTTTTTATTTAATAGTGTACAAAGATATTGATAAAAAAAAGGTTTGCAAGTTTGTAATGTGATAATATTCTACGATAAATTGAAGACTTGTAAAATATTACTGAAAGAAGTTCCAAACCAAACCAAAACGGATTAAAAAATCGCGATACGGATAATTCGGAGCCGAATAAAACGTATTTGTACTTGACATCGCTGAATTGAAATGTTCTGCTTTTACAAATATTCGTGTTTGTCTAATTCTGGCATTTATAAAAAAATCTAAATTGGCAAAATCTCCCACTTCTTTTTTGTTTTGACTATAAAATTCTCCCAAAACAGGATTATACCCATTAGCATAATATTTAGTGAAATAGTTGAACGTAACTCCTGTTTGAAGATACAATGCTTTTTCGAAAAAATAATTAGTAAAATACAAGGTGTTTCTCGTTACTATTTGAGGCACATTGACTATGTCGTCTTTCTGATCTACTTTCTGATATAAAATGGTATTATCGAGACCTAATTTCCAAAACTTAATCTCTTTATTGACTTTAACGGAAAGGTATTTTATACTTTTATTATATTGATAAGGAGAAATGAGTTGAACAGAATCTTTGACGCTATTGTCTTTAAAATATAACACATCATCTAAATTCATTATTTGAAGTGAGGCATTTGCCCATTGTGTTGTAGCGTTAACTGATATGCTATTGATTTTTTCGTTTTTGAAATCATTATGCCATACATAATTTACAAAACTACTTTGGTGTAAATTATAAATATGATTAGGCAATTTATTGACATTTTGATATTCAAATGATATTTCGTTCTTTGGATTGAATTTATAAATAGCACTTCCATCAATATTTGTCAAAGATTGTTTGGTAATAGAATTAGAATATAACAACTTGGCTTTCCAATTTTTTCTGTCTAAATTATATTGTCCACCTATTGAATTTATTTTATCATTTAAACCGTTTGGTATTGTTTTAGAATCAAAAATAAATACTGTATTATAATAATAATTATATCTAAAATCATCCACGAAAAACTGAAACTTTCCAAGAGTAGCATTTTCATAGATAGCTCCAACTTTGTTATACATTTTATTGTATCGCACTTGATCATTTATGGCACCTGTTACAAAAGCATCACCAAAATGATCGATACTTTTATTCCCGACAATTGATTTTAGAGTTGCTTGATTGTATTCAAAAAATTTATTTTCGTAATTAAATTGATGGGTGAAGTAAAGATTATTAGCACCTTTAGTACCATTTATTCTAAAATTGTGATCCAGAAATACTCTTTTACCTTTTAGAAAAGATTTCGCATCTTTAAGATACACTCCTAGTCGTTGACGCTCTTTAAAATTTACATCTTGACTTTCAAAATTTTCAGGTGTAGTTATGCCACCATTTTCTCCATTGAGCAAGTCTTGCCCAGTAAAATGAAAATTAGCATAATATCTTTTATTTTTGGTATTATAACTAGATGTAAATCTAAAGTTACCTGCACTAGATAACTGGTTTATATACTTCCCTAACGACCGTAGTCCTTTATAAGATAATGAAATATTAAATCGTTCTGAGGTATTTAATGTGATTAAGGCATCCAAACTCTGGCCTTGTTGCATAACTGTTTTAAAATACAATTCTGTAAGTGGTGTGGCAACAGAATAATATCGAATTTGATTGGCCTCTTGATAATTAAAATGTTTGGCTTTATATCCAAATTCAGGATAAGGAGTAATAGTATTCAATCCATATTGTAAGGTTGTGTATGGTTGACCTTCATTTAAAAAAGGCAATAATCCAAAATTATCTTTTCTTAAATAATTGTATTCGTATTCTTTTTTTATAGTAAGCGAAGTGTCTACATAAGTTGTATCACGATCCAAGGTAATTATTCTATAAGAAGTTATTGGAGCTTTCTCTGCTTTTTCCTTGGCTTTTTGTTCTTCTGTTTTGATGAGGCTTTTCTTTGGCTTTTCATTTGTTGGTTCTTGTGAAAAACCCATAAAAGAAATTAAAAGCACTATTACTGAGAATACAATTTTCATATCTATTTTATAAAGCACAAAAATAGCTAAATGTTTGTAAAGAGCATACTATTAGTAAAAAGTTATGATTTTAAAATATATAAATAAAAAACCATCCCGAATTGGGATGGTTTTTCAAAATAAATTATTTAGTAATTTAGTTTTTTACAACTTTAATTGTAGAAGTATTTCCTAAATTATTAGTAACTTTTACTAAATAAACAGCACTGTTTAATGAATCTACATTTAAAGAAGCATTAGTAACTGAAGTAAAGCTATTATTTAAAACTTGTTTTCCTAAAACATCAAATACAGTAACGTTAGTTATGTCTTTACCATATACTTCTAATACTTTATTAGAAATGTTAGCAGAGAATAATTTGTCGTTAGAGAATGTAGAAGTGGCAAAAGAAACACAATAATCATGTGTATTCAAATATGCTCCGCCAACAGTACTTGATGTGGTAAAACCTCCGATTATACCATGTGTACAATCGTAAAATTCTATAGAACCACCAGTATTAGGAGGAGTTGGCTCAAGATCATTTATATTCGTCCAGTTTAAACCACCATCTTCTGTAAAAGAAGTACCTCTTAAATCATTTGTAATATCATTTCCAGTTACTACATAAGTATTTGGAGTTCCTGGAACATAAGACATTTGGCTAGTTCTGTAATCTCCAGAATATGTAACTGAATTCCAAGTTGTACCACCATCTGTTGTATCCCAAAGACCATAGTTGTTATCCATCAATAAACCATTATTATCATCTCTAAACATTACACTTCCAGAAGTACCAGAAGTAATTGCACCACCAAAATCAGGAACAGGTGTTACATCACCAACAGTCCATGTTAAACCCTTATCTGTAGACTTGTATAATCTACCAACACTTGTACCAAACCAGATTGTATTTCCTCTTGTTTCACGTTTACCAGTATAACCAAATTCATCTGTGTTTAAAGGTAAAGGAATATTAGATGAAGGCACTCTTGTCCAGTTTACACCACCATTAGATGTAGTGTAAATTTCAAAATATCCTCCAGCTGGATCACCCATTGTTACACCATCATTTGCATTGAAAAAATGAACAATATTTGGAAAAGAAGTTGCTGCATTATAAGATGCCGTAGTTTGTTTTACCCAAGTTGCACCACCATTAGATGTTTTCCAAACACCACCTAGAGCTGTTCCACTTGTCGCTGTTGGGTTTATTAATACATAGCAGTTAGTAGCATCAATTGCAGACATATCACCAATACCTAAGTTTGCATTTCCAACGTCAATAGAACCACTTGTCCAAGTAGTACCATTGTCACTTGTTTTTGCCCATTTTTGAACATTATTAGTGGTTGTCACTCCATCATAAGCTGAAACCCAAATAGTACTTGGATCAATGGCGTATGAAATTTCAGATACACCAGAAGAAACTGTTGAGAAACTTGTAGAAACATTCTGCCAAAATTGCGCCTGAGAACTAAAACTCAATGCGAAAAATAAAATTAGTAAAGATTTTTTCATAATTTTTTAATTTTAATTAATTTATAGTTAGCAAATTTATTATATAAAAAAACAAAAAACAAATTTATTACTTGTTTTCATTCTAGACAATAGGTTAATTTTATTTGTAGAGCAAAAAAAAGTCCTTAATAAATTAAGGACTTTTGAATAAATAATATAATTATTTAAGGATTTAAATTTGTTACTGTAAAAACTGCAGCATCACCTTCACCAGTTTTATTCACTTTCAACACATCTTTAAACGGACTTGCTAATGTTAAATCACTGTAAACACCATTATACACAATTAGCTCTCCATTAGGTTTTACAATAACCAATCTATATGGTAAACTTGTTGTACCTGTTATTAAAGATACTGGTGCGATTTTAAATATATAATCGCCTTGAACAGATGATGAACTAGCAATATTTGTTGTTCCAGCAGTTGCAATATCGTGAGTTCTGTTTTTTTCAGTAGTAATAGGAGCTAAAACATCTGCAAAAGATGCCACTATAGTTGCTCCAGACAAAGCAGTTGTTGGAGTTACAGATAATGTAAATGTAGTAGATGATGTTACTTCAGAAATTACTGTATTAGCAGCAAACTTACCAGTTCCTGATAAAACATGTAAAACCATTCCTTTATACAATCCGGCTGTGGAGGAAACCGTTACATCTTTTGCAACAGAATAAGCATTAACATCATTGTAATTATTTCCATAACCAATTATTGTAGCATTTGTCAAGGTAGATGCAGTTGGTGGTGCTCTATTTACTATAAATGTCGTAGCTGATGTAATAGCAGTTATTACAGTGTTAGATAGAAAATTACCAGAAGTAGTTGTAACATTTGCTACTTTTACAACCATACCAGGGACTAATTCTGCAGTTGAACTTACGGTAATGTTTGTACCGTTAGAATTTGCTCCAGTAATTAAACTAGTTACAACACCATTTTGTTTTTGAAAAAGAAAGTTTAAATTATTATCAGATGGATATAACCAATTTAATCTTATCTGTAATTTTGATGAATTTGCTGATGGTACAGAAGAATTACCTGTATTAATCTGCAATTCATTTGAGGTTAATAAATAATGTTTACCTGGTTCAGTAGTTTTCAATGAAATTCCTGAAAGTACAAAAGTACATTTTGAACCATCATAAACCCCGTCAACTCCTCCAGCAGCAGAAGCGAAACTATTAATAGAGGTTTGATTGGCTGGAATTTGAATATAAGTTCTACGTCTTCTACCTGTATCACTAAATGAAGAAACTTCAACTGTAACAATATCTGCAAAACTTTTAGGCAATGTTATAGTTATTGGCGTTTTTTGATCGGTTAAAACATAATCTGCTGTTGTTGAAATAATGCCAACTAATGGTGTTTTTTCAAGATTATTGCCTTCAATAGTCCCTACAACTTTCTCTTCATTGGTACAACTTAAAGTGAAAGTCAAAAGAACAATAAAAGAAAATATAATTTTAAAATTTTTCATAAAAAAAGTTTTTGTTAAATATTAATAACATATAATTTTAGAATTTTTCAGATCTATTATCAAAATCCGGATCTAATTGTAATGGAGTTGCTACCAAATCTGTATTGAATTTATATCCTTGTTGCATAGTATCTGTTGTTTGTAAAACTCTAGCTAAATTATCATAACCTACTTTTACACCTGACGCATTGTAGGAAAATCCTTTAAATCTATAAATGTCAGAAACTTGTAAATCAGCCACATTCAAGCCAATAGCTTGCGCAATTTGAGCTGGCGTTACTGACAATCGATAAGGAAAACTGGTAATGGTTTGTAATTTCACATAATCATTTAACACATATCCATCGGGAGTTGTACGCCTAACATACAAATCATATTTTACAATTGTTCCAGACAAATCGGTCATTAAACCACCAAAAGAAGTGGTCTCAATTTCGCTAGCCACTAACTGTTTTTTTGTTATTTCAAATTTCACAAATTGACCTTCCACTTTTACCGGCAGTGGACTTAAACTATCGTTTTCACAACTTGAAAATAGAAATGAAATTAAAAAAGTTAAAAAAAATATATTTTTCATTTTTTATTTATTTAAAAAATTAGTGTAAAATTAAATTTGCTTTATCCCAAAACACTTTTCTTGTTCTCACATTATTTGGAGCATTTGGATTGTTATTTGCTGCAACTGCAGGATAATAGGCCGTATTAAAATAATCTCCAGATATTACTTCTAAAGTAGGCTGAAAATTACTTGGATAACCTGTTCTTCTATAGGCATTGTAGGGCTCTATTCCATTACCCCAAGAAGCAATAAAATATTCTTTTTCAATTATTTCGAGTTTTTGAGCATTATTTGCAGCATCATAAAAAGACAATACATAATCTATATAATCTGTAATAGTTGATGCTGTTGGAGGATTTCCTCCTTGCAAAGGTGGATTAATTAGTGTTGTGGATTTAGTGATAGATTCTCTAATTCCTTGTTCTAACAAATCTCTATCAGAACTTGCCCCTAATCCTAAAGTAATCTTTACTTCAGCTTTGATAAATCGCACATAAGAGGAAAGTACCATTGGCATAATACCTGCTCCTTTTGCTCCTTTATTACCATTTACTTCAGCATTAGCTCCAATTGCACCACCAGCAGGATATATTCCAGCAACCGTTCTAAATTCATTATCTTGAGGGATTCCTGAATTATCACCGTGGTCTCTACCAAGATAAGTACCTTTGTTTGAACTTGTAAAAGTTACTGTACAATAAGGACCTTTGATTGCTGGCTCATAAAAAGATGCTGCTTCAGGCGCTCTATAATGATCAGGAGCACTAGATTGTGAACAAGGTAAAGTTTGCGCATTTAAATCCTGCAAACTACTCTTTTGATTGTAAAAATAAAATTTTTCTCTAGGATCTGTAATATAACTTAAAGCACCATTAACCGATACAGTTCCTTTTTCTCTAGCTACAGCCCAAAACATATAATTAGCTATATAACTACCAGAACGTGAATCATATTGATTGTTATATAATGGATGTCTTGAATTGGGGTTGGTTTGATTGGTACCATATCTAAAAGCAAAATCATCTTCTTTTGTATTAATCAAATCATCCTCTGCAAGCAAAGCTGTTATTTCTGAATTCACATTTATACTACCAATAGAACCAGCTAAACGAGAATTATTTAACATTTTAAATTTTAATGTTTTAGCTAATCGTTTCCATTTTGTAGCATCTCCTTTTCCAGTTGTTACATTTCCATAGTATAAATCACGCTCTTGAAGAGATTCTATATCAGTATTTGTTTTATCTAAGTCATTTATTGCTTGATTCAATTCGTTATAAACACCTTCATAAACTGATTCACTAGAATCAAATTTAGGATTTAAATTTGCATTCCCTTGTAAAGCTTCACTATATGGAATATCACCATACATATCTACTAATGTCATTAGAATATAACAACGAATAATTCTATTAGCTCCTAAAATAAAAAATTGCTGGTTTGCTTCTGCTTTTGCTTCGGCACCTTTAATAGTATTTAAAATTAAATAAGCATTAGTCCAGTTTGTATCAAAAAGCTCAGGTGAAAATGCACTTTCATATGTACTTCCTCCAGTCATTGCCATTTGTCTTGTAACACGTTGCGTAAAATTATTTGCAGAATTTACAAAATTTGGCAATTCTATTTGTGCATAATTAAATGCATAAATAGGATCTAATTTATCAATTGGTATTCCACTTGGGTCAATTGTTTGTTGCAAATCAAAAGTTTCGCAACTTCCTAATGAAAGTACTATTATAAAAAGGAAACTTTTGAAAAATTTATTTATATTTTTCATGTTTTTTAAAAAGTTAAGTTAATGTTAAATCCATATCGTTTTGCAGTTGGACCAGTTAAGTAGTCAAATCCTTGACCATTACCAACTCCAAGACTCATTACTTCTGGATCAAAATTTAAGTGTTTTGGAAAATAAAAAGCTTTAAACCATAAATTTTGTCCTACAAATGAAATTGACATTTTTCCAAATGGTGTTTTTTCAATCATCTTTTTTGGCAAATTATATGATAAAGAAATCTCTCTTAATCTTAAATTAGTTGCATCATAAACAGATTGCTCATCAATAAAGAATCCTGAATTATTAAATCCATATTGAGTAGCGCCTATTTGAATATTATTAATATTACCATTTGCATTTACTCCTGGCAATACAAATGTTCCTGTTCTGTCAAAATTTGTATCTTCAGTCACACCACGAGACAATAATGAGTTCGCAGTATTGGAATAAATGTCACCACCTTTTTGAAACTCAAATTGAAAACCAAGTGTGATATTTTTATATGAAAATTCATCTATTACAGTAGCTCTCCAATCAGCATTTGGATCACCAATTACTGATAATTCTGTATCTTCTATATAATTACCATCTGTTCCAACAATATAGTTTCCGTTTCCATCGGTTTTAATTTTACTTCCCATAATTAAACCATAAGGTTGACCTGGGATTGCAAAATTACCTAAGTTACTAAAACCAGCAATACCTAATCTTTTAATTCCAGCTCCTAAATCTTCAACAATATTTTTGTTTTTTGTAAACGAACCGGATAGATTCCATTCAAAGCCATTTGTGTTAGATTTAATAATACCAAGACTTAATCCTAACTCAATACCTTTATTACTTACTTCGGCAATATTATCATACTTATCAGTATATCCAGTTGAAGGATCTAAATCTCTTAAAATGATTAAGTCTTTTGATCTTTTATCATATATAGAAAAATCTATTCCAACTCTGTTGTTGAAAAATTTTGCTTCAACACCTAATTCAAGTTCTTTGAACAACTCTGGTTTTAAATTTAAATTTCCTAACCTAGAATCAATATTAGAGGTGTTTACTGTTTCTCCAACTGAAGGTAAAAACACATTTGTTTGATTTTGTATCCCTCTTACTGTTTGATAAGCAGGAGGAAAACCAGCAGAAGAACCATAACCAATTCTAACTTTTGTGTAATTTATATATTTATTGTTTTTTAATACACTAAAGGCATCAGTCGGAACAAAAGAAACAGAAGCAGAAGGATAAAATAAAGATCTGTTATCTGGCTGTAAAGAAGAAAAATAATCCTTTCTGCCTTGTAAATTCAAAAATAAATATTTTTTATATCCTAATGTTGTACTACCATAAACACCTACAATATTTGTACTTGCTTTTTCTGAATAACCGCTATGAGATTCATAGTTTTGATGCTCATTGAAGCCATATAAAAACTGATCAAAACTTTCTAATACTGTATAATTATATCCTTCCAATCTTGAATTAACCCCTAAAGTTCCATCTAAATTAAAATTTTGATTTTTATCAATTTTAGTATCAAAATTATAACTAAAAGTGTGATCAAAAACAGTATTTTCATTTATTGAAGTTCGCATATATCCTCTAGGATTTTGAACTCCTCCTTTATTGATATAATATCTTTTTCTTTGTGTGTAATTATCTAAAGCTAACCTATACGAAACATTTGACCAAGAATTTATATCATATAAGGCAGAAAAATTTCCAAAAAATCTTCTCACCGCCTCATCATCACTTGAGTTTTTTAATAACCATCTCGGGTTTGTTATATCTCTTCTATAAAATACTGATTCGTGTGTTTTTGGATTCTCATATGGCAAACCAAATAAATCAAAATTTCTTGGAGTATATAGAATTGTTGAAAATACAGAAGGTGTTACAGCTCCAGATCCATAACCAAAACCAGTTGGTGGAGCTGACTTATCTGTTCTTACATAATTTAAAACTGTACTTAATGTGATCCCATTAGATAATTTTGTAGAACCACCAGAACTTAAATTCAACCTTTTATATTGGTTGTTTTCAATAAAACCTTGGTCATCTGTGTTACCCACATTTACATTGTAACTCGTTTTATCTGATCTACCACCAATACTCAAAGATGTTGTATTTACAATTCCTGTTCTGAAAAAAGGCTTAACATTATTTTGTGATTTCCATTTTGTTTTAGTATCAGAATATTGTGGAAATACATCAGGACCATAATATGAATAAGGATGTTCTACTTCTCCGTTTTCATCTATTCCTCCAGCTCCAACTGTATCAAAACTTGGTCCCCAGTTACCAAAAGTAGTTCGGTAATCCAAATCATTTCCTACACCGTATTGATTTTGAAAATCTGGCAAACTAGATATTTCCGTCATATATGTAGACTGAGCTAAAGAAACTTCCATTTTCTTGTTAATATCTTTTGTGTTTCCTGATTTAGTTGTAACTAAAACCACACCTTTACTTCCTGCAGAACCATACAATGTAGTGGCACTTAACCCTTTTAAGATACTGATAGACTCAATATTATTAGGATCTAAATCAAGAAATCTACTAGAAGCATTTGTCGCTCCTTCTACAAAATTTCCATCACTATTTGTATCTGAATTAAATGGCACACCATCAACTACAAAAAGAGGTTGATTACTACCTGTTATTGATGAATATCCTCTAATAATAATATTTGTTCCAGAACCTGAAAGCCCACTTGTTTGTTGAATATTAACACCTGGAGCTTTACCTGTTAAAGCTCTTACAACATCAGTTGAAGGTTTTGATGCAAACTCTTCCGCTTTTATAGTTGTCACTGCATAACCTAAAGCTTTTTTCTCTTTCTTGATACCTTGACTGGTAACTACGACTTCACCTAATTCTACACCACCAGACTTCATCTTCATATTTAATGTACTAGATGCTCCTACAGAAGCTGAAGTATCACTCATTCCTATAAAAGAAAAAACCAAAACTTCTCCAGTTTTTGCTTTTATCGAATATTTCCCATCAACATCTGTTTGGGTTCCACGATTTGTGCCTTTTACAATTACATTGGCACCTGGTAGTGGACCTGTTTCGTCAGAAACAACACCAGTCACGGTTTTCTCTTGTGCAAAAGAAAACTGCATTGATAATGCTAATAATAGCATGAAAATCCATTTGAACTTTGATCTCATATAAGTTTTGTTTGAGTTAGTTATTCCGCAAACTTCTTAATAATTTCTTAAATAAACAAATACTATTAATTAATAATCAGTTTTTGCTACTGTTAAATGTTTTTTTACTAAAAAATCTGTACTGAGAAACAACTATAAATTAGATTCAATAATTACTTTTTGGTTGCGTCAAATTTTATATTTTTATAAAAAAATAAATATATGTTACCATTGAAGTTTTCTAAATTCAAATTTGAAGCAGGAACAGATGAAGCTGGTCGAGGATGTCTTGCTGGACCTGTAACTGCTGCGGCAGTAATTTTGAAACCAAATTTTAAAAACAATATATTAAACGATTCTAAACAATTGTCAGAAAAAGTAAGAGAAAATCTACGACCTGAGATTGAAAGTACAGCAGTTGCATATGCTGTTATACATTTACACGCCAACGAAATTGATGAAATCAACATTTTAAATGCTTCAATGAAAGGCATGCAAGAATGTATTTTGATGTTAAATCCAAAACCTGAATTTATTATTGTAGATGGAAATCGCTTATTGAATGCAAAATTAGGATTAAAAAACAATCACGGAAAACAATTTTCTATAAATGAAATTGAATTATTAAAATCGATTCCGAATCAAAGTATTATTAAAGGAGATTCAAAATATATGAACATTGCAGCAGCTTCTATTCTGGCAAAAACACATCGAGATGAATATATGAATAAGATACACGAAGAATTTCCTATGTATAATTGGAAACAAAATAAAGGCTATCCTACGGTAGAACATCGTGAAGCCATAAGGAAATATGGTGTGACAAAATATCATCGTTTAAGTTTTCGATTGTTACCAGAGCAATTAAAGCTGGAATTATAAGCATCCTTTAAAAATTATTTTATAAAAGTAGCTTCAAATAAATTCGAAAAGTGTTTTAGTATTTTTTCTTTAACTTCTTCTTCATTTACATTTTCAACACCAAGTTCAACATTTAAAGATGTTACTGCTTTTCCTTTAATGCCACACGGAATTATATTATCAAAATAACCCAAATCAACATTTACATTTAATGCCATTCCGTGCATCGTTACCCAACGCGATGCTCTAACACCCATTGCGCAAATTTTTCTAGCAAAAGGAGTTCCTACATCAAGCCAAACTCCAGTTTCGCCTGGACTTCTTGCTCCAATTATAGTATATTCTGCTAATGTTAAAATAATGGCTTCTTCTAAAAAACGCAAGTATTTATGTATATCGGTAAAGAAATTTTCTAAATCAATAATAGGATACCCTACTATTTGACCTGGTCCATGATAGGTAATATCTCCACCTCGATTTATTTTATAAAAAGTGGCACCTTTAGCTTCTAATTGCTTTTCTGATAATAGCAAATTGGTTTCATCTCCACTTTTCCCTAAAGTATATACATGAGGATGCGTTACAAACAAAAAATAATTAGGAGTTTCTAATTGCGATTCTTCTCTTCTATTTTTGATTTTTAAGTCTACAATTTCTTTAAAAAGAAATTCTTGATATTCCCAAGTATTCTTATAATCTTTTAATCCTAAATCTTGAAGTTGAATATTTTTGTTCATTTTATGTTATTCTGATGACAAAGATACAAAGGTTTTCATAATTGAAAGTCTCTTTAAAAACTATTAAAACTGAAATCGATTGATTGATTTTATTCCTCAAAAAAAGACTTTGCAACTTTAATACAGATAAAGTATCTTTGCACACTTAATATTTGACTCCAATGGCATTATCAGAACAAGAAATCCTTCGTAGAGAAGCACTAACCGAATTACGAACTTTAGGCATCGAACCTTATCCCGCAAATGAATATGTTGTAACAGCAAATTCTAAAGAAATCATTGCTGATTTTGAAAAATTTGATGGAAAAGAAGTTGTCTTAGCTGGTCGTTTGATGGGTAAGCGTATTATGGGCAAAGCTTCTTTTGCAGAATTAAAAGATTCTGAAGGAAGAATCCAGGTTTATATTTCGAGAGATGATATTTCTGATGATGAAGAAAAAACCATGTACAATGTTGTTTTTAAAAAATTATTGGATATTGGAGATTTTATTGGCGTTCGCGGTACTGTTTTTAAAACTCAAGTTGGCGAAATTTCAGTTCACGTTTATGGATTGACAGTTTTGGCAAAAGCTTTAAAACCACTTCCAATAGTAAAAATTGATGCTGATGGAAAAGCTCACGATGCTTTTTCTGATCCAGAACAAAGATATCGCCGTCGTTATGTAGACTTAACTGTTAATGACCACGTTAAAGAGACATTTGTAAAAAGAACAAAATTGTTTAATGCTATGCGTAGTTTTTTTAACGACAAAGGCTATCTCGAAGTAGAAACTCCAGTTTTGCAACCTATTCCTGGTGGTGCTGCAGCAAGACCTTTTATTACGCATCATAATTCGTTAGATATTCCTTTGTATATGCGAATTGCAAATGAATTGTACCTAAAAAGATTAATTGTTGGAGGATTTGATGGTGTGTATGAATTTTCTAAAAATTTCCGTAATGAAGGAATGGATAGAACTCATAACCCAGAATTTACCGCAATGGAAATATATGTAGCTTATAAAGACTACAATTGGATGATGAAATTTACCGAAAATCTTCTGGAACATTGTGCAGTTTCTGTAAACGGAACTTCAGAAGCCACATTTGGCACTCATCAAATCAATTTCAAAGCACCATATGCAAGAGTCACAATGACAGATGCCATCAAAAACTTTACTGGTTTTGATATTTCTGGAAAAAGTGAAGCAGAACTTTTTGAAGCTGCTAGATCAATGGGTATTGATGTTGATAAAACAATGGGGAAAGGAAAATTGATTGATGAGATTTTTGGAGCAAAATGTGAAGGAAATTATATTCAACCTACATTCATAACAGATTATCCAAAAGAAATGTCTCCACTTTGCAAGCAACATAGAGACAATCCTGAATTGACCGAACGATTTGAATTGATGGTTTGTGGTAAAGAAGTTGCCAATGCCTATTCTGAATTGAATGACCCAATAGATCAAAGAGAGCGTTTTGAAGATCAATTAAAACTAGCTGAAAAAGGTGATGATGAAGCAACTGAATTTATTGACGAAGATTTTCTTCGCGCATTAGAATACGGGATGCCTCCAACATCTGGATTAGGAATTGGAATGGATAGATTAATGATGTTTTTGACCAACAATGCCTCTATTCAAGAAGTGCTTTTGTTTCCGCAAATGCGTCCAGAGAAAAAACACATTCAAATTGAATTGACTGATGAAGAAAAAATTATACTTAATCTATTGAAAGAAAATAACAATGCAATGGATTTAGGAATGCTTAAAGTCAAATCTGATTTAAGCGGTAAAAAATGGGACTCAGCAATGAAAGGACTTTCTAAAAATGCATTACTAAAAGTAACTGTAGATGGCGAAATAAAAACCGTTATTTTATCATAAAAAAAAGGAACTCAAATGAGTTCCTTTTTTTATAAATTTTTACTTACCATTAAACTTTTTTGAATTATCAAAGTCTTACCTTCATAACTTAAAAATTAAGAAAATGAAAAAATTATTTTTAATCCTAACCTTAACAATCGGATTGTCAACTTTTGCTCAAGATGGAAAAAGACCAGAAAGAGAAAAACTTTCTCTTGAACAAAGAAATGAATTGCATCTAAAAAAATTAATTTTAGAATTGAATTTGACAGAATCACAACAAAAGGAAATGTCGAAAATTATTGCTGAGCAATCTGCAAAGATGGAAACGGTGAGAGCTGAACGCAAAAGCAACAAAGAAAAAGGAATTCAACCTTCGGCAGAAGAACGTTTTGAAAATCAAAAAAAACGATTAGATGAAGAAATTGCAACCAAACAAAAAGTTCGTAAAATTTTAAATCCTGATCAATTTGAAAAATGGGAAAAAATGAGAGAACATAATAAGGAAAAAAGAGGTGAAAAAATGCAAAAAAGACATCCTAAAAACGAAAAATCAAAAGAATAATTAAATAAATTTTTAATTGTATCAAAATTTAATTAGATTTGACACTGTAAAATTTTAATATTTAATAAAAATGAAAAATTTAATTATTGTATTTTCTTTGTTTTTTGCTTTAGGAGTTAGTGCTCAAGATAGAAAAACTGCTGTTGCTACTACATCTGCTGTGAAAGCAAATCCTTCAAAAGAAGAAATTGCTAAAACTAATTTATCTGATTTAGTTTCATTTGTAACTATTGATGGGGATAAACAACATATGCTTTATGATCTTTTTGTTACAAAAAACAAAATGTTATATTCTGATGGCTCACCAACAGCAGAAAAAAAAGCTGAAATTGCTAGAATTATTGAAGCTAAATTAGAAGCTACATTAGATGGTCCAACTTTTGCAAAAGTAAAAGCGAATACTACATTATTTAATAGTTTAGTAAACTAGAAAATATTCATTCAAGGTAGTATCCCATAAAGTGTGTAAGTAAAAAAAGTATTAGGGTTTGTGCAAACCCTAATACTTTTTTTACTTAATTTTAATTTTTACACATTTTAT
>JAYTNO010000159.1:0-21798 GCA_043748275.1 Flavobacterium sp.
AACCTATAAAACTAAAAACAGCATCAAAAACGTTTTTGATGCTGTTTAATTTGTCTATTTTTGTCTAATAATCTGTATCGATTATTTAGGACTAGTCAATTATTTAATTATTTATTTTAAGCTTCCTACCATTTCTTCAGGTTTTACCCAAGCATCAAAATCTTCTGCAGAAACATAGCCTAAACGAACGGCTTCCTCTTTTAAAGTTGTTCCGTTTTTGTGTGCCGTTTGAGCAATTTCTGCCGATTTGTAATAGCCAATTTTTGTATTCAAAGCAGTAACAAGCATCAATGAATTATCGACCAATTCTTTTATTCGTTTGTAGTTTGGTTCAATTCCGCTTGCGCAATGTTCATCAAAAGACAAACAAGCATCACCTAATAATCGTGCCGATTGCAAGAAGTTGGCAGCCATTACAGGTTTAAAAACATTTAGTTCATAATGACCTTGCATTCCTCCAACGGTTATTGCAACATCGTTTCCTATTACTTGTGCACAAACCATTGTTAAGGCTTCACATTGTGTTGGATTTACCTTTCCTGGCATTATTGATGAACCTGGTTCGTTTTCTGGAATGATAATTTCGCCAATTCCAGAACGTGGTCCAGAGGCAAGCATACGTACATCGTTTGCAATTTTGTTTAGAGAAACTGCCAATTGTTTTAATGCTCCGTGAGATTCAACTATAGCATCGTGTGAAGCTAATGCTTCGAACTTATTTGGCGCTGTTACAAAAGGATGACCAGTAAATTTGGCAATATATTCTGCAACTTTCACATCATAACCATCTGGAGTATTAAGTCCTGTACCAACTGCAGTTCCGCCAAGTGCTACTTCTGAAAGATGTGATAAGGTGTTTTTTAATGCTTTTAAACCATAGTTTAATTGTGCTACATAACCTGAAATTTCTTGACCTAACGTCAATGGTGTTGCATCCATCAAATGGGTACGACCAATTTTTACTACTGAATTAAATTCAACTGCTTTTGCGTGCAATGTATCTCTTAGTTTTTCAACACCTGGTATTGTAGTTTGTATAACCGATTTGTAACACGCAATGTGCATTCCGGTTGGGAAAGTATCGTTTGATGATTGTGATTTGTTGACATCATCATTGGCTTTAACGAGTTGTTCTCCTTCACCAATTTTGAATCCTGCCAAAACTTGAGCGCGATTGGCAATAACTTCATTTACATTCATATTACTTTGGGTTCCAGAACCTGTTTGCCAAATTACCAATGGAAATTCTTCAGTAAGTTTTCCTGCTAATATTTCGTCGCAAACTGCAGCAATTGCATCTCTTTTTTCGGTTGATAAAACTCCTAAATCGCAGTTTGCATAAGCAGCTGCTTTTTTGAGATAAGCAAAACCTTCAATAATTTCTTTTGGCATGGATGCTGAAGGACCAATTTTGAAATTATTTCTAGATCGTTCGGTTTGTGCTCCCCAATATTTATCGGCTGGCACTTTTACTTCGCCCATTGTGTCTTTTTCAATTCTGTATTCCATTATTTTTTTTGTTTATGGTTTATAGTGTGGAGTTTAGCCCAGACCTGCCTGCCGGCAGGCAGGTAGTAGTGAAAATCCTTTTCTTTTTTTCTTAAAAAAAAAGAAAAGATTGTAACGAATAGCTGGAAATAGCTCCAAAAAATTTCTGTTCAAATTTACGGATAAAAACTATTTTATGAAAATTGATTTGGTTTTTATTGGTAAGAAAAAATATTACCCTTACATTTGCGTATAATTCAAAAAAAATCCGGAAAACATGTTTGAATTTTCACAGTATTTAGGCTTTTTATTATTCTTGACCATACTAACTATAGGGTTTTGGTTGATGTTTTTTCTTGTAGGTTTCGTTCAATATTGGATTGGCGGAGCTTTATATGAAATGTACAAAGAAAGAAAAGCGAAGAAAGATCAATCGGCTTAGGCTTTGATTGATAAAAAAAGGAACTCAAATGAGTTCCTTTTTTTTATGTTTAAAATTCTTCACCACCACCATTTTCTTGTGGACGTTTTTGTTTTTCTCTTTCGTTTTTCTGTTTATTGAAACGGTAAGTGAAGGTAAGATTGACTTGTCTTACACGTCGTTGCATTTCGCTATATGAATTTAATGTTGGTAGATTGAATTGTCGAATCATTTTACTTGAATTGAAAATATCACTCACATTAAAACTTAAGGTTGCTTTGTCTTTCAATAAATCTTTGCTGAAGGCAACATTGGCAAATAAAACACCTATGTTTTTTCCTTGTGCTGTGTTTTGTGGCGCGTTATAATTGATAATGGTTTGCCAATCTATTTTGTAGGGTAAAGTGATTTTTGAGTTTAGTTTTGTAAACCAACTAAAGGCTGTTTTATCTAAATTTTCTGTGATAGTTTCGTTGGTTTGTAATAGGGTATAGGTATTGTTTCCTGAAACTTTACTTTGAAAAAAGTTGAAATTACTATTTAGTTTCCACCATTTGAATGGGGAATAATTTAAAGTAAATTCTAATCCTAGTCGTTGGTCAGTATCTAAATTGATTGGAGTTGAAAGTAATACATCTGTAATGGTTGTCAACCCATTGATTACTGTAGTTACTATATCTCCATTTTTTCTTCTGATAAACTGAAACGGATCTTTGGTATTGTTGTAATATAATGAAGTTGTTAGTGTTACTTTATTGATTTTGGTTAATAAACTTAAATCAAAAGCGCTGGTTAATGATGGATTTATATCTGGATTTCCTTGAAAAATATTGACATTACTTGAATAGCCTGCAAACGGATTTATAAATCTGTTTCTTGGTCTATTGATACGACGACTGAAATTTAAGGATACAGATGTTGCTTCTGTAACTTCATACGTTAAAAACGAACTTGGGAAAAAATTATGGTATTTTTTATTTCTGAAATCTTGTGTGGTTAATAAGTTGATATCGATATTGGTGTCTTCATATCGTAATCCCAATTGATAGGAAAGTTTTTTATATTTTGAACCAAATTGGGCATAAGCTGCATTTATTTTTTCTTTATAATTTAATTGATTGGTTAATAAAGGATTGTTGATAAAATCACCATTTGAATTGGTATTTGCAACATTATAATCGGTCAATAATTCATTAAAATCGCCTTTATAACCTGTTTCAAATTGACTTACTTTGCCTATTGGCAACACATAATCAAGTTGTGCTGTAGTTTTGGATTGTGTTTGGAAATTTTTTGATGATTGCTTGGTAATGTCACTTTCAAAACCAGTAATATAATTTGAAATTATCGAAGAATCATTATCGATACTTCTATTATAAGCACTGTTTATTGTTAATTGATGTCCTGCTTTTTTAAATTTTTTTGTGAAATTTGTCGAAAAATCTAAATCTTCTGAAACATTATATTGATCATTGAATCTGTTTTGAACATAACTATCCGTTGGCAAATAATTATATAAAGTAACTTTTTCAGGTTCTTTACCATCATTTGTTCTATAATTAAAATTGTTTGACCAAGTTAATGATTTGTCTAAATATAAGTCTAAACCTAAATTATAGTTTATTCCACTTTGCAATCTATCACGTTTACTACGTTCATTAATAGTTTTATTGATAGATCCATCAGGATTTAAATAATCAGTATCTGTAAGTCCTTTTCCAGGTGAGTTTCTGTCTACATAACCAAAACCACCAATTAGGTTCATAAATTCGTTTTTATAATTTGCCGATGTGTTGATAGTATAATTTTTAGGATCACCAACTGTAGCTATTATAGTTCCGTTTAAGCCATTGTTTTTTCCTTTTTTCAAAACAATATTGATAATTCCTGCGCCACCTTCGGCATCATATCTTGCAGAAGGATTGGTAATAACTTCAATTTTATCAACTGCATCAGAGGCAATTGTTTGAAGGGCACTTGCAATATTTACGGAGTTTGATGGTCTACCATCTATTAATATTTTGATATTGTCATTTCCTCTCAAACTCACATTTCCGTCAGCATCTACAGAAACTGAAGGTACATTGTTTAATACATCACTTGCTGTACCTCCTTTTGCAGTCATATCTTGACCTACATTGTATACTTTTTTATCTAGCTTAATTTCTACAGAAGATTTTTCGGCTTGAACCACAACTTCGTTTAATTGAGTGGTTCCTTCATCTAATGCAATAATTCCAAAATTTGTGGTTTCTGTAAATTTTTGATTTTTTATTTCAGTAGTTTTAAACGAGATAAACTCTGCTTTTATAGTATATGTTCCAGGTACAATCTCGACTTCAAATGCTCCCTTTGCATTTGTAATACCACCGCCAACAGCTTTAGGATTTTGATCATTTAGAAATGTAATTGTAGCATATTCTAATGGTTGTTTACTTGATTTTTCGATAATTGTACCCGATATTTTAATTTTTTTGGCATTTGAACTGTTTTGTCCAAAAATAAATGAAGTTGTAAAAAGAAAGCAGGCGAAAATTATTGTGTTTAATATTTTCATAGAAGTTTATTTGTACTTAGGATTGCAAAAATAAAGTTTGGTTTAATGTTTCAATCACAAACCTTTGTTAAATGATGTTTTGTAAACTTCAAAGAATTGCCTTAACTTTATCAAATGGTCTTGCAATTACTGCTTTGTCTCCATTTATTACAATTGGTCTTTCTATCAAAATTGGGTTAGAAACCATTGTTTGAATAATTTCTGAATCACTTAAGGTTTTATTTTTAAAATTTTCAATCCAGATTTTCTCTTTTTGACGAACCAATTCAATAGGTTTTAATTTTAATTTTGAAATGATAGTTTGTAATTCTTCAAAAGTTGGAACATTTTCTAGGTATTTTATAATTTGATATTCTTGCTTAGTTTGATCTAAAAAAGCTAGGCAATCTCTTGATTTCCCGCAACGTGGATTGTGATAAAATTGAATCATTTCTTTTTTGCTAAAATTTTAGTAAAGAAATTAAAATTATTTTTAAAAAATGCCCTAAATTAGTCGGAATAAATCATTTTAATATAAGACTATGTTTATAGAACAAGGTATAAAAGAGGAAAATAAGTTTTGGAAATATATTGTTGGTTCACTACTAATTATTTTGGCATCAACCATTGGGCAAGTACCATTAGTAATTGCTGTGTTTGCAAAATCGTTTGCTAAAGGAAATGGAATTCCAACAAATACTGATGATTTAATGAAAACTTTAGATTCAAACCTCACATTGTTTCTTATTATGTTGTCTTTTGTTTTTGCCTTAATCGGATTTTATTTTGTGGTAAAATATTTGCACAAACAAACACTATTAGAAATTACTACTTCAAGAAAAAAAGTAGATTGGAATAGAATATTTTTTTCATTTTCGTTATGGACATTTTTTACTATTGTTTCAACGGCAATTCTTTATTATACAAGTCCTGAAAATTTTGTTTTTAATTTCAAACCCATTCCATTTTTAATATTATTGTTTATTTCAGTAATTATGATACCCTTTCAAACGAGTTGCGAAGAATATGTTTTTCGAGGTTATTTGATGCAAGGTTTTGGAAATTTATCTCTCAATAAATGGTTTCCACTTATTATGACTTCGGTTATTTTTGGCGGTATGCATATCTTTAATCCAGAAGTTGCAAAAATGGGTTATATAGTATTGGTGTTTTATATTGGAACCGGTTTTCTTCTCGGAATAATGACTTTGATGGATGAAGGAATGGAATTGGCTCTGGGTTTTCACGCAGCCAACAATCTAATTGGAGCTTTACTGGTGTCTACAGATTGGTCGGTTTTTCAAACCAATTCAATACTTAAAGATATTTCTGATCCTTCTGCAGGATTAGATATTATCTTGCCTGTAATTATTGTATATCCTATACTTTTATTTATCTTTAGTAAAAAATATAATTGGACTAACTGGCAAGAAAAATTGACTGGTAATATTCAATTAAAAAATGAAAATGATAGTAACCCTATAAATGAAAATGACTATGACTCCAAATTATCTTAATGTTCACAATAATTTCAAACTCAATGGCTTTTATTTAGATCGAGACGATTTATGTAGAGTAGCCTATAGTTTTATTAAAGAAGGCGATGATTTTGAAAAACCAGTAGGTAATTTTTTATTGGATTGGTTTGACCATAATCCTTTTATCGAAATGATGACATCTGGTACAACAGGAAAGCCAAAATTGATTCGTGTTGAGAAACAAGCTATGGTCAATTCGGCATTGGCAACTGGAGATTTTTTTGATTTGAATCCTGGTGATAAAGTTCTTAATTGTTTACCAGTAAATTTCATTGCAGGAAAAATGATGTTTGTTAGAGGTTTTATTCTGGGTTTGGATATGGATTTTGTAGCACCAAGTTCATTTCCTATGCAAAAAAATGACACCAAATATGATTTTGTAGCAATGGTTCCTTTGCAAGCTCAAAATTCTATAAACGAATTGAAAGATGTAAAAAAGATGATTGTTGGTGGTGTAAGTATGAGTAGTACACTTGAAAATCAATTATCAAATCTACCAACAGAAGTTTATGAAACCTATGGTATGACCGAAACTATAACTCATATTGCTGCAAAACGAGTAGGAGAGAAAGCTTTTACTGTTTTGCCTAATGTAACTATTTCTTATGATGAAAATAATTGTTTGGTTATTCACGCTCCAAAAATTTCTAACGAAATAATTGTCACCAATGATCTTGTGGAGTTGGTCAACGAAAACCAATTTGTGTTTTTAGGAAGACACGATAATATTGTCAATAGTGGTGGTATAAAACTAATTCCTGAACAGATTGAAGAAAAATTATCAGATAAAATTGTGCAACGCTTTTTTGTAGCTGGAAAACCAGATGATACACTCGGAGAAAAACTAGTTTTGGTAATTGAAGGAGAAAAACAAAAAATAAACGAATCTATTTTTAAAGATTTAGATAAATATGAGAAACCAAAAGAAGTTCTATTTGTATATAAATTTATAGAAACCGATAACGGAAAAATTAGACGCAAAGAAACTTTAAATAATTAAATAAAAATGCCACTCATTATAGTGGCATTTTTTTTTATTTTATGATCATTTACTCCAATCAATTTGTCTTGAAAAATACATTACAGCTGCAAGAATAAAGAACAATCCGATGCTACCTACTAATAAGGCATAATCTTCTAATTGTATAATAACAAATATAAAAGAGTATAAAACAGTAAGTGAAACTCCTATAAACATTGGGAATTTCTTATTCTTTAATATTGAAATTGAATACAAAGTAATAATTGTAATAACCGAAACTCCAGCAACACCGTAGGCTAAAGAAAAACTACTGTGCTCAGTTATAGAAATCAGTAATGTATAAAACATAATTAATGCCAACCCAATCATAGAATATTGAAAAATATGAATGCTTATTTTACTAATAGATTGTATCAAAAAGAAAATAAGAAACGTTAAACCTATTACAAGAAAACCATATTTGGAAGCACGCTCATTTTGTTGGTATTCATTTACGGTTTCAATCAATTTTACACCAAAAGCATATTCTTTTAGTGAAGGCACTTTTTTTATAAATTGTTGCGAAAAAGAGCGGTTGATATCTAATATTTTCCAATCTGCATGAAAACCATTTTTATCAATTTTTTTTGTCGAATTGTTGGCAGCAAAAGTTCCATTGAAACTTGGTGATTCCCAATCAGAATCGACACTTACAGTTGTTGTTTTACCAATAGGAATAAACGAAATACTATCACTACCGTTATATTGCATATTAAAATTGAAATTGATACTATTATTTGGTGTTATCGTTTTATAATCAAAACTAGAAGTTTCAAGTGTTCCATAAAAATCATCTTCTTCTGGTTTTGATTCAAATGCCAATAACTGATTGTTGATTTTTATTTTAAGATCACTTTTGATGCTTTTCAAATTGGTCGTTTTAACAATAATAGCAGCTTTATCCCAAAGAATATCTTCTTCTTTTATGCCTAATTTTTCGAAATTGGGTTTGTTAAAATTACCATTAAATTTCATATCTGCTTTAAAAACAATATTGTTGTAAATGCCTCTTTTTAGTGAGGTGTTTTTTTTAACATCAGAAATATTGTTTAATTTTTCTGGAAAAAAATAGGCATTTTCGGTACTAGAAATTCTTTGAATAATAGTCTTTTTTGTTTTCTCATCTACAATTGTGGTTTCTTTAAATGTTTTGTATGGAATTCTCATTATCGGACCATAAAAAGAAACTTCTTTTCCCCAAAGATTAGATACTTCTTCAACAACTTCTTTTTGTCTTTGAGAACGTTCGTTAATTAAATTTTTTACAAATTCTAAAGGAATAAGTAAAATGAGTGTTAGAAAACCTACCATCACCATTTTAGCTGTAGTAGATTGAAAAATTGAAAACGGTTTTTGATTTTCTTGAGATTCCATAATAAATTGATTTAAAGGTTGTTATTAATAATTTGATTGCTTTTTTAGAGTGAAATAAGTGGTTAATGTGTACACGATTAATATGAGTGTTCCTAAAAAAAATGTATAGTATAAAGCTTCGTTTAGAAATAAACATTCTATAATTGAGTTTAGGAGTTGTATAGGTTTGTCAATGATATTCCAACTATTAAATCGGAGAATTCTACCAAGATAAATTCCAAAAGCAGACAAATAACTGATACAGATTATTCCAATTTTCACTATAAATTTTGAATAATTATTGAGAAAAGAAATCTGAATTTCATAAACAGACTTTATTCCTGCATAGAAACCTGCAATTGTAAAACAACTCAGTAAAATAAAATCATACACATATTGAAATTGATTTTGATAATGTAAATGCTCGAAATCAGTGAGGATATAGAAAGTATTGGGTATTAATAAAATCCAAAGAAGCAATAGAAAACATTTTGTAATTGTTCTTATATTTTGTCTTGAATGATATAAAAATGAAGAAATTATTAACGGAAGATAGGCAAGAAATAAATTCCAAATAAGAAATAATAAAAATATTGAATGTGTTGCTTTTACTCTTAGCAATGCAAGTAAAATGGCAATAATTGATAGCAAATAAAAACTAGAATTTTGTTTTTTCTTAAAGAGATAAATAGTGATTAAATTATTCATTTTTTCTTTTATAAAGTACTTTGTATTTCAAAGTAAATGATTAAAAAAATAGGTTATGATTTTGATATTAATTTTTCAAGCGCCTCAATATGTGCAGTAAAAGCACTCTTTCCTTCTTTTGTGGCAATATATCTTGTGTTTGGTTTTTTGCCAATAAATTGTTTTTCAATCATAATATATTGATCTTGTTCTAATGCTTTGGTATGAGAGGCAAGGTTTCCGTCAGTAACACCAAGTAATTCTTTGAGCATATTAAAATCGGCACTTTCATTTACCATCAATACTGACATAATCCCCAGTCGAATGCGGTGATCAAAGGCTTTATTAATATTTTGTATGATTGATTTCATAATTTATTTAGTCAATTGAATGCCAATTTCCTTTTGTAAAAAACATATTTCCAAATTTGTCTGAATGAAAGACATAATAAAAAGTCCAAATTTCTCTATATAAAGTTGGATTTTCAATTAGAATATGGAATTTGGGTTCATCAAATATTATTTTTAAATGCGGACTTGTTGAAAAATAATCTTTAATTTCAACTTTGCCTCTTATTGTTTTTATAATTTTTTCATTTTCGATGATATAAAAATACATTTTATTATCTTCTGTAATTTTAAATCGGTAATGGTTGTACTGCCAATCTGCTTGTTCTCCTGGACATTTTTTTCTATTGATAATATAATTTCCATAAATATCCTCTTTATCTAAATCTATTTTTGTTGTAAAAATGGATACAATTAGCATTAATATTGGTATTGAAATAAAAAATATCCATAATCCTAATATGATTTTACTAAAGATTTTCTTTTTAAAGATTAGTTTTAAAATCCATAAAACTAAAGTTATACTAATAAAAATTGCAAATAAAAATCCAAAAGCAATTATGATCATTTTCTAATTTCTATCATATTTAAAATACATCATACTACCATAAATAATATGGCAAACTCCAAATCCTAATGCCCAAAATAGCAAACCATAACCCAAAAACCATGTAGCAATTATTCCTAATATAATCATTGTAATTCCTAAATAGAGAACATCACCAAGCGTATATTTACTTGCATTTACACAAGCCAAACCATAAAAAATTAGCGTTAGTGGAGCTATAAGACCAATCATTTCTTTTTCTAGCAAATACAATATAAAATAGCCACCTGTTACTAGTGGTATCAAAAAATTGATAAGTAACCTCTTTGAAGTTGAATTCCAAATATTTTCATTTTGTTTTTTTGCTTTTTTAAGGCTTAAAAATATTCCAGTAATAATAGATAAAACTACTATTGTTGCTCCAATTAATAATAGTTTAATTGCTCCATCTTCAGAAATTGTTAGGTTTTTATATAATCGCTCATCAGAAGTATTGAAATAGATAGTTTTGTATGCCAACCAAGAACCAATAAGCGCATAAACACCAGCCATAATTCCTGAAAGTCCACTTAACGAAATAAATTGTGATGAACGAGACATCATTTGTTTGATGTCTTGTATGTCTTTTAAATAATCTTTTGCTTCCATATAAAAGTACTTTGAAATACAAAGTTATAATTATTTTTTGTTCAACCTAATGTTTTTTGAATTATTTTTGAAGTAATATTGATACTATGAAAAAAATCACATTTTTACTTTTGTTTTCCTCCGTTTTTACATTTGCTCAAACTACAGATGAGGAGATGTTAAAAGCAATTTACAAATCGGCTTTAACCCAAAGTCATTGCTATTCTTGGCTAGATGATTTGTCAAATCAAATCGGACCAAGGTTATCTGGTTCTCAAGGTGCAGAAAAAGCAGTTGCATACACCAAACAACAAATGCAAAAATTAGGCTTTGATAAAGTGGATCTTCAAGAGGTTATGGTACCTAAGTGGGTGAGAGGCGAAAAAGAAATTGCCTATATTCAAAACGGAAAACAAAAAATTACTTTTCCAATTTGTGCTTTGGGAATGTCTGTTGCAACACCCAAAACAGGTTTGAATGCTTCGATTATTGAAGTTAAAAGTTTAGACGAATTAAAAGAATTGGGAGAAAAAATAAAAGGAAAAATAGTTTTCTTTAATCGACCTATGAATCCTGAATTTATAGAAACCTTTCATGCTTATGGTTCTTGTGTAGATCAACGTTCCTCAGGTGCAAGAGAAGCTGGAAAGCTTGGTGCTGTTGGTGTAATTGTGCGTTCTATGAATTTGCGTCTAGATGATTTGCCTCATACCGGAATGACCAATTATAAAGATACTCCACTAGAAATGAGAATTCCAGCAGCTGCAATATCAACAAATGGTGCTGAAAAATTGAGTGCATTATTAAAACAAAATCCAAATCTTAAATTATATTTCAAACAATCATGTCAAACTTTTGATGATGTTTTATCTCATAATGTTATTGGCGAAATTACAGGTTCTGAACATCCAGAAAACATAATGGTAGTTGGTGGTCATCTCGATTCTTGGGATTTAGGTGATGGATCTCAAGATGATGGTGCTGGTTGTGTGCAAAGTATGGCAGTTTTAGAAATGTTCAAACAATTGAATTATAAACCTAAAAATACCATAAGAGTTGTATTGTTTATGAATGAAGAAAATGGTGTGAAAGGTGGAAACAAATATGGGGAAGTAGCTGTAAAAAATAATGAGAATCACATTTTTGCTATAGAAAGTGATTCTGGTGGATTTTCTCCAAGAGGTTTTTCAATAGATTCAGATGATATTAATTTTGCTAAAATTGCCAATTGGAAGCATTTATTTGAACCGTATTTAATTCATATTTTTGATAAAGGACATTCGGGAACAGATATCGAACCTATACTTTCAAAAAATATTGTAAAAGTTGGTTTGCATCCAGATTCTCAGCGCTATTTTGACTTTCATCATGCCGCAAACGACACTTTTGATTCGGTAAATAAAAGAGAATTAGAACTTGGTGCTGCAACTATGGCATCGTTGATGTATTTGTTTGATAAATATAGTTATAACTAATTTTTTTAATATTAAATTTATGGTTTTCAAAAGATGTATTCTAATATTAGTTGCAATTTTCACCTTAGTTTCCTGTAATAAAGAGGAACCAATAATTGTAACTTCTTTAGAAAATTTTGGAATTACAATAATAACTCCATCAAATTTAGAATCTATAACACCCAATCAACAAGTACTTTTTAGAGGAGAATTATATACCAACAACAAAATTATTGATCCTACAAAACTAAGAGCCGTTTGGACCAGTGATGTTGATGGTGTTTTGCAAGAAGGTTATTTAAATAATTCAGGTGTAACTGATTTACTTAAAAATAATTTATCGAGAACAGTTCATAAAATAAAACTCACTGTTTATAATGAAGCCAATGAAATGATTTTTGATGAGATAGAGATTTATAATTTATTTAAACTTTTTCCTATCGAAAAAACGAGTAATTCAAATACCATAAAATGGAATTCAAATAGAACTAATAATTTTATTTCCTATAATTTATATCGCTCAAATGCTAAAAATAATTTTTTAAATTCTGAACTTATATATTCAACTACCAATTCGTCAGATACAACATTTGTTGATAGAACTAGTTTATTGGGTTATAAGTATTATTATAAAGTTTATTATAATCGATCTGTATCAAGTTTACCATTGGTAGGAAGTAATATAGATTCAATTTCAACTGGAAATTTTTTGAAACTGGATTATCCGATTTTAAAAATGATAGCAGATCCAAATAGAAATTATGCTTACGGAATTGTAAATCTAAACTACAATTCTGACATTAATACAACTGGTTATGGATTGATTTTTATAAATACAGCTACACAAGTTGTAGAGAAAAGAATTTTACAAACCAACAGATTTTCAGATTTAGATTTTGATACAAAAGGAAACTATTTGTATCTGTGTTCTAAAACCAAAACGATTCATAAAATCAATCTGAATACCAAAGAATTAGAATCAACTTTTTCAGTAACAGAAAATGCACTTAAATTAAAACAAAGTAATAATAAGTTGTATTATCAGATGATTTCTCCATCAAATAGTTCCCCGCAATTTCGAATTTACAATTTGGCTACAAGTACAAATATTCCTTACGCATCAAATATTAGCGATGCTTTTGCTAGTTTTCAACAAGGAGATTTTGCTGTAGAAAATAATATTATCTATCACGGCGAAAGCAATTCATCCTTTTCAAAAATGTCTAAAATAGGAGTGACAAATGACTTTTTTACACTTATAGATCAATGGGATAGTAATGATTATCAAATACCAAAGCTAAAATTCAGAAACAATAAATTATATTGGAACCATATGATTTTAGACACTAATCTTGATAGGTTAGGAACGTTTTTAGTTGATAATGTTGAAATACCAATTCAAGATGTAACTCCAAATGGGGAATATGGTATAGGATATGGAAATCTTTTACGAACGATAGATCAAACATTATTTAAGAAACTACCAATATATAATTATACAGATGCTATTTTTTTAGGAAATGATCAACTCCTTTTTTATAATACAGAAAGTCCTATATATCAGCAATATGAGACAACGTTTTATTTCTATAAAATCTAAACTTTAAAAATTCCGCCAACAGCAATTGTTCTTTCAAAAAAGAAAAATTCTTGCGAAGCACTATCAGCATTGCTAATTGTAGTTTTTATATCTTGCATATTAATATAACCACCTTTTAATTCGCCTTGAATATAAAAATATTTGAAAAAAGTAATATTCAAACCTGATTTTAACGAAACTCCAAAACCTGAAGTATGAAAATCGTCGTGACGATCTTTTCCCAATAAAGTGGTGTTGGTTTTAGGATAAAGTATTCCAGCACCAATTCCTTCGGTAAGATTTAATTGAATTTTATCAGTATTATTTATTTTGAATATTTGAGAAACATCATCGTGTCTAGAAAATTCAGAATTGATATAATTCAATCCATCTGTATGCTCATATTGCAAAAATTCTGGTGTAAGATATACTTGATTATTTGGCAAAACTTCACCAAAAGTACCTAGATTTGGATAGTATCCATTCAAATTTACTGCTTTATACTGATCCATTACATATTTCATATGGTCTAATCCTATTGCAATACTATAATGATCATTAATAAAATACCCCATTCTAAAATTGGTTTGAGGAATGGTCATTCTTGCAGGATTAATATAATCAATACTATATCCTTTAGGTTTGTCGTGAGCAATTACATTATTTAAAGTAAAATTATAATCATCACCTTTAAATGTAATATCAGATTTCGAATACGTTTCTCTATTTCCACCCCAAGAAATAAAGAACTTTCCTTTATTGTGCGTGGTATATTTTTCTTTTATTTTTAGTGATTCTTGTCCTAAAGCAACTTGTGTAAAAACTGAAAAAAGGAACAGTAATACAAATGATGTGTTTTTCAAAATATATAAAATTAAAAAGTATTTATTGTTTTTCTGATTGCAACCAAACGAGTCATTAAACCTTCAAATAAGTCTAAATGAAGCATATTAGCACCATCACTTTTTGCATTTGCAGGATCAAAATGAGTTTCAATAAAAATACCATCAACACCAACTGCAATTCCTGCTCTAGCAATAGTTTCAATCATATCTGGTCTTCCTCCTGTAACTCCTATAGTTTGATTAGGTTGTTGTAGAGAATGTGTAACATCTAAAACGGTAGTAGCAAATTGTTGCATTGTAGGAATTCCTCTAAAATCAACAATCATATCTTGATACCCAAACATAGAACCTCTATCGGTAACCATAACATTTTCGTTTTGGCAATCTAGTACTTTTTGCACGGCATGTTTCATACTTTCAGGACTCATAAACTGTCCTTTTTTAAGATTTACAACTTTTCCTGTATTAGCTGCAGCCACAACCAAATCAGTTTGGCGAACTAAAAAAGCTGGTATTTGCAATACATCAACATATTCTGCTGCCATAACTGCATCTTCGTTGGTATGAATATCGGTAACAGTAGGAATATGAAAAGTCTCTGATACTTTGCGTAAAATTTTTAACGCTTTTTCATCTCCAATGCCAGAAAAACTATCGATTCTAGATCGGTTTGCTTTTTTGAAAGAACCTTTAAAAACATAAGGAATTTGAAGTTTATCTGTAATTCCAACTAATTTCTCTGCAATTCGCATTGCCATTTCTTCACCTTCGATGGCACAAGGTCCAGCAAGTAGAAAAAAATTGCCACTATCAGTATGTTTTATTTGAGGAATATGTTGTAAGTTCATAGTTGTTTTTTTGAAAGTGCAAAGATAGTTAGATTTGCTAATTCTAAAGAAACATTTAGGAATATTTAGGATTTACTTACTATAGTTTTTAATATTAGTTTTGAATGAAAATTCTAATTTTTTATTCAAATAAAATAAAATGTTATCTTGCATTAAACTTTTGTCTTAATAATAAGTCAAAGTAATATATCAATTTATAAAAACCTTAATAATGAAAAATTTAAAAATAATATACACAGTGGCCCTTTTTTCTTTGACAGTTGCTATGAATGCTCAAGACAAACCCAATATTTCTGACGAAAAAAAGCAAGAAATGGTCACTAAAATGAAAGAAAATAGAGATCGTCTTAATTTGACTACCGAACAAGAAGTGCCTTATAAAGAAATTACAAAAAGATACGCTTTAAAACTGCAAGGTGTAAAAGGTTCCACAATGGTTCGTTTTGAAAAATTAGAGAAATTTAAAGAACTTCAAACTCAAAAAAATGAGGAAATGAAAAAACTTTTGTCACCAGAACAATTCAAAACCTATTTAGAAATACAAGAAGAAAGAAAAGTAAAAATGCTTGAAAAAGGAAAAGAATAAATTATTTATTCCAGATTTTCCAGGCTTTTTCAGCTTGAAGAATGAGCATTTGCAAACCGTTTTTTGTAAGTGCTCCTTTTTTTTTGGCTTTTTTTAGAAATTGTGTTTCTTCAGGGTTGTAAATCAAGTCATAAGCCAAATGCTTTTCTGTAAAAAATTGATATGGAATTAAAGGAAATTCTTTATTATTTGGACTTGTACCAACAGGAGTGCAATTGATAACTATTTGAAAATTATCAAAAGTTGTAGCGTTTAATCTATCGTAATCTATCGTATTTTCGGTTGCTTCACGAGAAACAAAAGTATATAAGATATCTAATTCTTGTAAGGCAAATGCAACCGCTTTTGCAGCCCCACCAGTTCCTAGAATTAATGCTTTTTTATGATGAGGCAAAAGTAATGGTTCTATAGATTTTTTAAACCCATAATAATCAGAATTGTAGCCTTTTAACTTATTGTTTTTTGTGATTCTAATAACATTTACAGCGCCAATTTGAGTAGCTTTCTTTGAAATTTTATCAAGAAACGGAAGGATACTTTCTTTGTAAGGAATTGTAACATTTAATCCTGCTATGTTAGGATTGTTTTTGATAATTTCTGGAAATTCATTGATATCTTGAATGTCAAAATTTACATACGAATAATCTAATAAATTGTCTTTTTCAAAACGATCAGTAAAATATTTCTTTGAAAATGAATATTCAATATTTCTTCCAATTAACCCATATATTTTTTTTGACATTTCCAGCTTATTATAAATGCTTATTAATAGCATTCTGAACTATTTTACGTTCCCAAACTACTGGAAATAAATCTTTTAAGATAGTATGATTTTTAGAATTCAAGCGTAAACCATTACTTAAATGAAACTTTCCTTTTTCATTTTCGTGTAACATATAATACAAACCTGCCAAACGATATTCAACTTCATATTCTTCTGGAAAATATTCTGATGATTGTAATAAGACTTTAATTGCACTTTCAAATTCACCCAAAAATTGTAAAATATCAACCCAAAACAACCAAGTGTCAAGTTGATAGTCACCATATTCTACAGCTTTTCTGTATCCTAATTCTGCTTCTTCATAAAAGTTCATTTCTTTATTGATAGTAGCATATCGTTTCCAGTAAAAACGATTTTCATTATCAATACTCAAAGCTTTATTGACATAATATAAAGCCTTTTGGAAATTTTTCTGACGCACATAAAAATCAGTAATTGCTATCCAACCTTTGTCTAATAAAGGATCTTCGTGAACCGTTTTATTGAAAAATTTTAAGGCTAATGCTTTCTTTCCTAATTTTTCATAACATTTCCCAATTCGAAGTAAAGCATACGATGTTGGGTCATCAAGTTCTATTGTTCTTGTGTAACTTTCAATTGCTTTTTCATATTGTTTTAATCGTTCTAAGGCTTTTCCTTTTTCCATAAAAGCGCCAAGAAATTCATCATCAATAAGAGTTGCATAATCAAATGCTCTTAATGCTTCTTCGTATTTTTTTAAGCCATAGTTCAATCTGCCCAACTGATGCCAAGCAATTTCACTATATGGATTTTTATTAATGTACTTATTTAAATATTCAATTGCGCCTTCATTTTGATCTAAAAATTCAAAACAATATACAACATTATATAAAGATGCTTGATCTTCTGGATCTTCTTCAAGGCATTTGATAAAATTTTCTTTTGCCATTTCAAGATTATCCATAAACAAGTATTCCATACCTATCAAATTATATACATCAGCAAAATCATCTGTATATTTTAAGGCAGTTTGCAATAGCTCTACAGCTTTTTCATGGTTATCTCTTTTTGAATAAATATTTGCTTTTTGAATAAATATTTCTTCATTATGAGGTTCAATAGCAAATAACTCATTAAGTAGTTTTTCGGCTAAATCTAGTTTGTCATCATAGACCAACATTTCTACTTGTACAAGTTTTAAACCGGTAGATTTAGGGTGTTGTTCGAGTGCTAATTTTAAGGCTTTTTTTGCTAAAGAGGCTTTACCCATATCAAGATAATGAAGAATAATTTCTTCAAATTCTTCTGAGTCAAAAAAGAGTACTTTGTTGGTTTTCAACATCGACTCGAATTTTGAAAGGGATAAGTTATAATCGTCTTCTTCTTCGCTTAAATGCATAGTTTTATCTTTAAAATTATCCTTAATAAAAGTAAGGATTTAATCTGTATTAGTTAAGGAAAGGAGAATTGTTTTGAACAATTTAATTAACAAAGAAATTATTGCAATTATTGGTTGTTGTTTGTTGCCTGAATTTGATTCATTACATCCAAAATAATCGAACAACCTTCGCGTATTTCTTCTTCTGTAATGGTTAATGGTGGTGTTATTCGTATAGCACAACCTTCAAAAAGTAACCAAAATAATATCAATCCTTTGTCTTGAGACTTTAAAATAATTTGGTTTGTTATATCAGGACTTGATGTCATTGCCGCAAGCATTAATCCTTTTCCTCTTATTTCTTCTATCAAAGGATGTACCAAAAGTGTTCTGAAAAGTTTTTCTTTTGTTAAAGTATCTTGAATAAGGCTAGTTTCAGTAATTTCTTGTAAAGTAGCAAGACAAGCTGCCGCAATGACAGGATGACCGCCAAAAGTGGTGATATGTCCTAGTTTTGGATTGTCGCTCAATAAATCCATATGAGCTGACGATGCAGTAAAGGCACCAACTGGCATTCCGCCACCCATACCTTTTCCTAAAATAATAATATCTGGAACAACATTATAGTTTTCAAACCCAAATAATTTTCCGGTTCTACCAAATCCTGGTTGAATTTCGTCAATAATCATCATAGCACCAACTTCGGTACAACGAGCTCTAACTTTTTCTAAAAAATTGTTTTCAGGTTGAATAAAACCTGCTCCACCTTGAATACTTTCTAAAATAATTCCAGCTGTTTTTGTTGTTATTTTTTTTAAATCTTCTTCATTATTGAATGTAATAAAATCTACATCAGGTAGCAAAGGACGAAAAATTTGTTTGCGTTCTTCAAATCCCATAACACTCATAGAACCCATAGTATTGCCGTGGTATGCATTTTTGCATGAAATTAATTGACTTCTGCCAGTAATTCTTCTAGCTAATTTTAATGCTCCTTCAGTTGCTTCGGTTCCAGAGTTAACAAGGTAGGTTTTCTCTAATGGTTTGGGTAGGAGAGAAGCAAGTAGTTTGCAATATGCTACAGCTGGACTTTGCGAATATTCGCCATAAACCATAACATGTGAATATTTGTCAAGTTGATTTTTGATGGCATCATTTACTCGTTTGTTTTGATGTCCAAGCGTACAAGCAGAAACTCCAGCTACAAAATCTAAATATTTTTTATTATTTGTATCATATATATAAGAACCAATAGCATGTGAAATTTCCATACCCAATGGATATGGAGAAGTTTGTGCTTGATATTTTATAAAATCTGGATTCATTTTTACTTGACTACTTTTTTATCTTTTGGATTATTCTTATCGTAATCAAGTGTTTCTTTCCTTATTTTCATAGGAACATTTTCTTTTTCAAGTTCCGTTTTACTATCCTTTATTATTTTATCATTAAGTTCATTTTCTTCTGTAGGAAATATATCATCTTTTGTTTTGATTCGTTCATCACCACGCCATATAAAACCTCGCAATTTTCTAGCATTTTCGGGTAAATCTTTTTCAGGATAAATATCGCCATCAACATTAGTGAAGAAAGTCATCGTTTCAATTGTATTTCCGTCTAAAGTAAGATTGATTTTGCTACTCACATTTTTATTAATTCCTATAAGTTCATGAGCGTCATTTCGCATAAAATAAACAACTTCGGTATTTTTTATGATATCTGCTTCATAGAGTTTGTTGTCTCTAAATTTCCCGTATAAATTTTGCCCTTTTACTTGATTAAATCCTGTTCCTAATGTGTCTTTTGAGACTAGAAAGGCATTGTTCAAAACTTTGAGCGAATCTAATTTTTCTGTAGCATCATTACCTATCAAATGCATTACATCTCCAGTCATTTGATTATCAAAATTCCAAAGTATTGGTTTGCCAATAAGTTGTGTGATATTTGTTTTTTGACTTGAATGTATAGAATCACATTTACCACTCATATCTTTTTTGAAAATTCTAGCATTATTAAAAGCTCTCACGATTCTATTATCTGGTTTTCCTGTTACCATCAAAATTTTACCGTGAATGTATACAGAATCTTTATCAACAAGGTTTATGGCAACAGCTCTTTTAGTAACAAACATTGAATCTTTTTGCTTGTAAACTTCAGCATAATGCCCTTTTATAAGTCCTTTATTAATGGTGTCTGTTATTTTGACATTGCGAGAAGCTGATGCAAATTCAATTTTTCTATCATAATATAAACTATCACCTTCTATCAATCGATCCTTATATTTGATGTAGGATTTCCGTAGAAAATGACCCACATTTTTTTTGCTATCATAAAAACCATTTTCGGTATATATAAAATTTTCTTTACTAGTAATTGTTGAAGGTCCAAATAAATAGGAATGTCCAGAATTATTATAGTAATCTAAATGATTTGATTTTACGACGTATTTAGGATTTGTAATTGTAACTGCAGTAAGAAATTGAAACTTTTTTTCATTAGCATAATATCTGCCAGATTTACTTTTCAGAACATTATCTTTATTAGTAATTGTTCCATAAGTAGTATAAAATGCTTGTTGCGAATTTCTATCAAAATTTAATGTATCGGTAGCCAAATTCATTTCAGGCGAACGCATGACTACATTTCCAGTTGCAAAAGCTTTTTTCTCGTTACCACTATATTCAGCATATTTGCTGTTCATAAACAAAGTATCACCTTGAACAATCTGAACGTTTCCAAATGCTTTTACATAATTTTCTTTCTGAAAATAATAAGCTTTATTGCAAGTCATTATAGCGCCATCATGATTGATTCGTACATTACCAGTTAGTAGAAAAGCATCTGGAATTTCTGTTTGATTGATATCAGCAAAATCAGAAAATTCGATGATTATTTTCTTTGGAGTTTGTGCAAAAATGAATTGGCTTCCAAATAAAATAATGGTATATAATGTAAAAGAAATGAGATTCTTCAATGGTTTAAATTTTTGCCAAATTTAAGAAAAACCTATCAACCAAAACCGTTATTAAGATTTATTTATAAGTTAAGTACAAGTGAAGTTCCTTTTTTTATATTTGTCACAATATCTTGATAAAAAAATCAAATGAAAAAAGTAATTCTCTTCGCAATGATTGGTTTATTCCTTTCGGCGAATGCTCAAAACAAAAAAAAGAAAGTTATGCCTTCCACAAAAAAAGAAATTTCAACCCCAAAAAAACAAGTTGTTTACCAAGTTTTTACCCGATTATTTGGAAATAAAAACACTACCAACAAACCTTGGGGAACAATTCAAGAAAATGGAGTTGGAAAGTTTAATGATTTTACTGATAAAGCACTTATAGAAATAAAAAATCTTGGAGTAACCTACATTTGGTACACGGGAGTTCCGCATCATGCTTTGGTTAACGATTACACCAAATTTGGAATCTCCAATGATGACCCCGAAGTAGTAAAAGGGCGTGCTGGTTCGCCATATGCCGTGAAAGATTATTATAATGTAAATCCAGATTTGGCAGTGAATCCTGCAAAACGATTAGAAGAGTTTGAAGCACTGATTGCCCGAACTCACAAGAACGGTTTGAAAGTCATTATTGATATTGTACCAAATCATATCGCCAGAAAATATGAAGGAAAAAATAATCCTGCTGGAGTTCGGGATTTTGGTGCCGATGATAATACTAATGTTGAATATGACAGAAATAATAACTTTTATTATATTCCAGAACAAGCTTTTCAAGTTCCGACTTCGGATAATTACAAACCTTTAAACGGAGAACAAAATCCACTTATTGACGAAAA
>JAYTNO010000160.1:0-3577 GCA_043748275.1 Flavobacterium sp.
TTATGTCGATGTTACTTTTGGAGGCGGTGGTCACTCTGCCGAGATTCTAAAACATTTGGGTCCAAACGGAAAACTTTTTGCATTTGACCAAGATGAAGATGCATTGGCAAATACTATTGATGACGAAAGATTTGTTTTGATAAATGAAAACTTTAGATATATCAAACGATTTCTACGATTTCATAATATAAAAAGTGTCGACGGAATATTGGCTGATTTAGGAGTTTCATCGCATCAGTTTGATGTTGCAGAAAGAGGATTCTCAACTCGTTTCGAAGCTGATCTTGATATGCGAATGAATCAAAAAAATGAATTGAGCGCGTATAATGTTGTCAATGAATATGATGAAGCCAATCTTAGACGTGTTTTTTTAGATTATGGCGAATTAAAAAATGCTCCTGCCATTGCAAGAACAATACTTACAGCAAGAGAAGAAGGTCCAATTAAAACTACAGATGATTTAAAATTTGTCTTGAGTCGTTTTTTGCCAGCACACATAAGCAATAAGATTTTAGCTCAAATGTATCAAGCTATTCGTATTGAAGTCAATCAAGAAATGGATGTTTTGAAAGAATTCTTGACGCAATCTTTAGAATTGTTAAATCCTGACGGACGATTGAGTGTTATTTCTTATCATTCATTAGAAGATAGGTTGGTAAAACGATACATCAAAAACGGAATGTTTGAAGGTGAACCGGAACGAGATTTTTTTGGAAATTTTTCGGTACCCTTTAAAACAATAGGAAAATTAATTGTTCCTGATAATGCAGAAATAAAAATAAACAATAGAGCACGCAGTGCAAAATTGAGAATTGCTGAAAAAAGAGCCTAATGAAAAATGGTGTTTATAGCATATTAAAAGCAAGATTCTTAATCAATGAAGATGCAAACGCAGCAAAAAACTGGCGGTTTATTCTCTTTATTATTCTCCTTGCCATAATTATGATTGCAAATACTCAAAGTTATGAGCGTAAGGTTTTTAGAATAATCGCTTTGACAAATGAAGTAAAAGAATTGCGTTCAGAATTCGTTGACAGAAGATCGGAACTTATGAAACTAAAAATGGAATCAACAGTTTCTGAAAAAATGGTGGCTAAAGAAATTTTCCCATCATCGGTTCCACCAACAAAAATTAAAGTAAAAAAAGCTGAAGAAACCAATTTCTTCAAAAAATTATGGCAGTAGAAGATAAATACATCACTTATCGAATCTATTTAGTAGCATTTTGCATCTTTTTGATGGCAATTGCTGTTGTCATAAAGTTAACAAATATTCAATGGGTTCAAGGAGATGCTTATAGAAAACTTGCCAAAGAACGAACCGTAAGAAATTTTGTAATTCCAGCCAATAAAGGAAATATTTATTCGTCAGACGGAAGTTTATTAGCAACATCAATACCAAATTACACCATCCGTTTTGACGCTGTTGCTCCAAAAGCTGAATCATTTGATAAAAATGTTAAAGCATTATCAGATTCTTTGGCTTTATTGTTAGGAAAATCTAGCAGTAAATTTCAATCAGAAATGCGAAAAGCAAGAGCAAATAAAAATCGATATTTTTTAGTTGCTAGAGATTTAAGTTATACAGAGTATATCAAAATAAAAAACTTTCCACTCTTTAATTTAGGTGCTTATAAAGGTGGAATTATTACAGAACAACAAACCGTTAGAGAACATCCTATAGGTAAAATTGCAGAAAGAACAATTGGTTACGAAAGAGTCACTCCAAATGGGTCGCCTGACGGGAAAGGAATAGAATGGGCATTTAGAAAATATTTAAACGGTAAAGACGGCAAAATTCTAAAACAAAAAATAGCACAAGGACAATGGAAACCTATTCGAGATATTAACGAAGTAGATCCTCAAGATGGGTACGATATTATTTCAACATTAGATGTTTATATTCAAGACATTGCGCACCACGCATTATTAAAACAATTGCAATTATACCAAGCAGATCACGGTTGTGTGGTGGTTATGGAAACAAAAACAGGTCAAATAAAAGCAATTTCTAATTTAGGAAAATCGAAAGACAGTACGTATTACGAAACCACAAATTATGCAATAGCAGAATCTCACGAACCAGGTTCGACTTATAAATTAGCAGATTTAATGTCGCTATTAGAAGACAAAAAAGTTGACACAAGTGCTGTTTTTGATACGCAAGGCGGAATTATAACTTATTCTGGTAAAAAAGTAAGAGATTCTCACGAAGGTGGTTATGGCAAAATTTCTTTAGTAAGAGGTTTTGAAGTTTCATCTAATACAGTTCTTGTACAAGCAGTTTATAACAATTATAAAAACGATCCAGCTCAATTTGTTAATCATCTAAATGCTTATGGTTTAAACAAACCTTTGGGCTTACCAATAAAAGGAGAAGGAATTCCTTTTGTGCCGCAACCAAGTGACAAGAACTGGTCAAACATTTCTTTGCCTTGGATGGCTTTTGGTTATGGAGTTTCAATAACGCCATTGCAAACATTGACATTCTATAATGCTGTTGCAAATAATGGCGTAATGGTAAAACCACAATTTGTTTCAGAAATAAAAGAGTGGAATAAAACCATTAAAAAATTCAATACCGAAGTTATCAACCCAAAAGTTTGTTCGAATGAAACATTACTAAAATTAAAAGCTGTTTTGGCAAATGTTGTTAAAAAAGGTACTGGTGCAAAACTATATTCGAAAGATTTTTCGATGGCTGGAAAAACAGGAACAGCTCAAGCCAATTATGCTAAAAATGGTGGAGTTGAGAAGCATTACATCTCTTCTTTCGTAGGTTATTTTCCAGCAGAAAATCCTAAATATTCTTGCATAGTAGTGGTTCACGAGCCAAATACTTCTAAGAATGATTATTATGGTGCTGATGTTGCGGGACCAGTTTTTAAAAGAATTGCACAAAAGATTTTTACAGATGCGCCATCAACTAATGAAATTAAAAATTTGAATAAAAAGAATGCCAAACAAGAAAATAATTATTCAGATTATTATACAAAAGCTCAAAAAAAACAAAATCTAATTCCAAATTTAAAAGGTATGTCTGGTATGGATGCTGTTGCATTATTGGGAAATTTAGGGATGAAAGTAAAAGTTGTTGGATATGGTAAAGTCAAATCACAATCCATATTGCCGGGTCAAAATATAGATAAAAACACAACCATAATATTAGAATTATCTTGATCGTTTTAAAAGAAATATTATACAAAGTTGCTATTGAAGCTGTAAAGGGTTCAACTGATATCAACATCAATAAAATGGATTTTGATTCCAGAAAAATTGTTGCAAATGATGTTTTTGTTGCTATTCGCGGAACAGTTTCAGATGGACATGAATTTATTGAAAAAGCAATAAGTCTTGGCGCTATTGCTATTGTTTGCGATACTTTTCCTGAGACAACAGTTGATGGAATCACTTATATTCAAGTAAAAGACACCAACAAAGCATTGGCATTTATTGCCGCCAATTATTTCGGGAATCCTTCTCATAAACTTAAACTAGTTGGAATAACAGGTACCAACGGGAAAACGACGATTGCTTCTTTATTGTTTCAATTGTTTCAAAATGCTGGCTATAAAGTC
>JAYTNO010000161.1:0-3566 GCA_043748275.1 Flavobacterium sp.
AATTTGGAATGTTATACTTCAACGCAATTTCATTTCTGTACCAATTGAACAACAAAGCCTGCAAAACTCGTTTTCGTTTGCTAAAAGAACTCGAAACCAGATTAATTTCTTTGGTATAACCAGCTTTAAGAAAATCTTTTAAATCGAATTTTGCTATTGTTTTGGGAACATATTTTTCTTGAACATCAATATTATCAGGAACAGTTGCGGTAAATTCGATAAGTGCATTTTGATTAGGAACATTTTGTTCCTTTTTGCCTTTATTCAAAATTAACTGAATTACTGTATGTTCCCAGCTTTTTTCTACTTGTTCTTGACTTGCTTTTTCGGATAATTCAAAAATCAAATCAGTTTCTAATTGTCCTTTTTTCTTTTTTGTAGCTGCGTTCAAATGATGTGCTTCATCTCCAAGCATAATAATGTCGTCTTTTTGCAATTGCTCCAAGAAAAGAGAATCCTCTTTTACCTTGTAAACTGAATTATGAAGTGTGTGAATTGTTGTAAAAACAATTTGAATATCATTATCATAATTAGAAAATGTATCTACTTTTTTTATATTTACAATCGCATCATCAATAACTATATTGGGCTGAAATAAATATTTGTTGTGCAACGGATTGGTCAAGTTGTCCTCTGTTTTTCCAACTATGTTGTTTTGATTTACAAAAAAGATAAACTTGTTTTTTCCTTGTTTGTAATAATACAAAATCACGGCTGCCATCAACAAGGTTTTTCCTGTTCCAGTAGCCATATTAAAAAGCAAATGCGTTGGATTTTTATCTTCCTCGGCAATTTTTATTTCATGATAAAGCAAAAAATTAAGTAGGGCATCTTTTTGCCATTGAAACAAATCAAACTTTAAATTATTGATAATGTAATTTGGTATTTGCGGTTTTCTAATATCCAATTCATAAGCTTTGGATTTTAGTTCTTCAAAAAGATATTTTTCTGGAAATAAACTCATTGTTTGCTGGAATTATAACTGTGTCAAAGTTTTAAACTTTGACACAGTTTAAAGTTGATAAAAATCTTTTGTTATTGCTATATCATTCTCGTTTAAACCAAATCGAGTATCTTTCATATCAGACACATTGACATACAACTGATTCAAATCGAGCATTTTGGCAAACATTATTTTTTGCTGATCTAAAGTTAGTTTTTTGAAATTATCTTCTTTACAAATTACTTCTCTAAACTCTTTTACCTTTACATTATAATGCAAAAAATAGGTATTGCACATCTCATCAAAAAAAGTAATTAATGCTTCATAACTTTCACAAGATTGGATGTATTCAATAGCATTTTGATTGTTTTTAGCAAGTTCTAAATAGATGAATGAACCGCCACCTTGCCAGTTTACTGATTTTGAAATGCCCGTTTGGTCGTTATTTATGACGTTTTTCAATCTTGTTTTAGATAAATTTACTTGGTTATCCATTTGTTCAATCCCAATGTATTGTCGATTCATTTTATGAGCAACTGCGGCTGTAGTTCCACTTCCTAAATGATAATCTAAAACAATATCATTTTCTTTTGTTGTCATTTTTAATAATCTATGAAGTATTTTTTCTGGCTTTTTTCCATTACTTAATTTAATCCCACCTTCGTCAGAAATTGCACCGGTAGTCTTAATGTCTTGCCAAAAATCACAAGGGTTTTTAAAAATATTTGAATCTGCAAAAATAACTTGTAATCTAGGTTGATTAGTATCTCTATTAAAATCTGTTATATAGAAAAATAGAATTTTTGTTTTTGACAAAGAAGCTGCAATATCCTGTTTTGGAATTAATTCTAAAGATTTAACAAGTGATGCAAGACTAGAGGATCCAGCAGTTTTAATAATTCTCCAACTATTCTTAAATAACCATAATTTTAAATCTTCATCATTTTTAAAATTTAAATCTTTAATTTTTTCAGAAAGCGATATTTTATTTACTTTAGATAAAATTTCATTTCCAATTAAAACATCATTTAAATCATTAGTCTCTTTTAATTCGATTTCAATTAATCTCTCTCTATCTTTTTCAATTAGTTTTTCTAAAAAAATATTATTTTCATTATCCCATTTCTCTTGTTCATATTTATCAATTTCAATAAAACCATTATAGCTAGGCATTTTATACATTAAGATATATTCTTTTAGCTTCGGGAATTTTGCTTTTGCATGGTTCATTTTCACTCCGCTAGATTCACTCATTTTTACCGCTACATTATTCATAAAATTAATCCTATTGAAAACTTCATCGAGTAAAATTTTTAGATAAGCATTTTCATTGTCATCACATTGAACACAAATTAATCCATCTTCCCTCAATAACTCTTTAGCAACCAACAATCTGTTTCGCATAAAAGTTAGCCAAGTAGAATGATTAAAATTATCATTGTATGCAAAACTATCATTACCTGTATTATAAGGTGGATCGATATAAATTAATTTTACTTTACCCGCAAACTCGCTTTTCAAAGAATGCAAGGCTAAAAGGTTATTTCCTTTTATGATAAGATTATCTTTTATCGTACCGTTTTCACCTCTTTCAAATGAAGTGATATTTTCTTCTCCTTTTGTAGTATATTTTTTTATGTTAGTAAAAGCTTTAGGTTCTAGCAATCTATCAATTTCGTCTTTTGCGAGAATTGAGTTGAAAAATATTTCTTTTCGTTTGGCTTGTTTTTCTTGATAATGATTATCATTTGCATCATATTCAAAATAAGTATCTGTGCCTTCTTCGGTGCTTTGACCACCTTCGAGAATGCAATCTTTATATGGAAAATCCAAAACAACATCGGAACTGTCTTTTAGGAATTTTCCGCCAGCAATTAATCCTATTCGGTTTTCGTATTGGGTGTACGAATTATCAATTTTGTTTTCATCAAGAAAAAACTTAAAATCACTAGTCTTAAAAACAAAAACATCTTTAATTTTAATAAAGAATTTTTCTCTTAACTCTTGATTTTCTAATAGCAAACCAATTAAGTTTTCATCGGTTTTGTCAACTAAATCGTGAATTTTATTGAGCATCAAATCGCCTTGGTTGTCAATTAGATTGAGATTGCCAGAATCTGATTTTAAAATGGTTTCGAGAATGGTGTATAGTTTCATATTTTGTATTGCTACAAAATACAACGTGGGCTAAATTCCCACGTGTTTGTCTTTCTTGGTTCCGCAAAAAACCTTGTAGCACAAACAGCAAAGAGAACCGCCCACGAATATCGTAGGCGTTTCAGCTTTGAGTTCCATTGCTACATTTTAAATTTTGCGGATTTAGAAAGCGTGGAAATCGTTAGCGAAACGCTATATTTTATATTTATTTTATATCTATAATTTTATTTTTTGTTGAATAGCAAATATAAATTATTAATTTAGATCGAAGTTGTTTTTCAGTCATGTTTTTAAAAATTTATTTTAAATACTATTTTAGTTCTTGTTTTTGATTGCTGTTTGCTCATAAGCCTTGGTTATGATTCAAACTATTTTTTGAAAACAATAAGTCTAATCTCGCCCCGATGTAGCGGCATCCTTTTTGTTTTTTCTTTTTAGAAAAAAACAAAAAGATATAGCGTGCAGC
>JAYTNO010000162.1:0-9448 GCA_043748275.1 Flavobacterium sp.
AAAATAAAATAGATTAAATTTTTTTAAAATAATTAATTGAATAATTTTACAAAATGAAAATATTAGTTACAGGATCTAGTGGGTTAATAGGAAGTGAAGTTGTAAATTATTTTGCAAAAAGAGACCATCAGATTATTGGATTGGATAATAATATGAGAGCCGATTTTTTTGGACCAGACGGTGACACACGTTGGAATCAGAAAAGATTAGAAAATGATTTCAAAAATTTTACCCATTTTGAAATAGATATTCGAGATAGAAATCAAATCTTAACTTTTATAGAGCAACAAAAACCGGATGTAATTATTCATACAGCGGCTCAACCAAGCCACGATTTAGCTGCAAAAAGACCTTTTGACGATTTTGATGTAAATGCTGTTGGAACTTTTAATCTTTTAGAAGCTTGTAGGCAGTTTTGTATCGAATCGCCTTTTGTACATTTATCTACAAATAAAGTTTATGGTGATGCTCCAAACAAAATAAAACTAAAAGAGTTAGAAACCCGTTGGGAATTTGACGATGATGATTATATTAACGGAATAAGCGAAAATTTTACGATTGATCAAAGTAAGCATTCAATTTTTGGAGCATCAAAATTATCTGGAGATATTATGGTTCAAGAATATGGAAGGTATTTTGGAATGAATACAGCTTGTTTGAGAGGGGGTTGTTTGACAGGTCCAAATCATACAGGAGTTGAACTTCATGGTTTTTTGAGTTATTTGATAAAAACAAATCTCGAAGGAAAAAATTATAATGTCTTTGGGTATAAAGGCAAACAAGTTCGTGATAACATTCATTCCTATGATGTAGCTACATTTATTGATTGCTTTATAAAAAATCCACGGCAAGGCGAAGTTTACAATATTGGAGGAGGAAAAAACAATTCGATTTCAATTTTAGAAGCTTTTAAGTTAGTTGAATCTATATCTGGTAAGGAGATGAAATATCAATATATTGATACAAATAGAGAGGGCGATCACATTTGTTACTATTCGGATTTATCAAAAATTCAAAACCATTATCCAACTTGGGAAATAACAAAAAATATTCCAATGGTTTTTAACGAAATTGTGGAGAATTGGTACAAACGATTAGAAAAATAATTTTGTGAAAAATGTATTAATTTTATCTAATTATTTGCCAAACCAAGGCTGGGGCGGAGGAGTTATCATTAGAAGCTTGACAAATGACTATCCTAAAAATCTAAAACTTTTGTGGACGACTTTTAGAGCAAAAAAAGTAAAAAATGAAACTTTAAATGATATAGAAGTTCTTGCTTTTGAAGCAAAATTATTTAGAGGTCGAGGAAAATTTAAAGCACTTTTGTATCTCGAAACATTATTATTTGTAAAAAAATTCAAATCACTTTTAGAAAATAACAACGTTGATATTCTGTGGATTGTTTTAGGAACTTCATATTTAGATTTATACAGAATCGAAAAATTATCTCAACAATTAGAAATTCCATTTCACATATCAATTCATGATGATCCAGTTATAGAAATCAAGACGGATAGAGTTAATGCCGATGAATTGTTTCAAAAAATTCTGAAGAGAGCAAAATCCATAGATGTGATTTCTGATAGAATGAAAAATGATTATAAAAAAAGGTATGACGTAAATGCTATTGTAATAACAAGATGTATTGCTGATGATTTTCCAATTAATAATAAAATTGATAAAAATACTATCAATGTCTTAATGGCTGGTTATGGAAACGCTTCCTCACCTTGGCCCGAACCAATAATTACTGCTATTGAAGAGCTTAATTTAAATCAAAAATTTCAATTAAAACTTTTTGATCCAAAATTAAAAAAATTTGAAAACGAGTTTGTAAAAGTTTTTGAGCTTGTGGACGAAAAACAATTCAATATTTTCCTGCAAACATCCAATTTAGGGTATGCCTGCGATAATCTAAACCCCGATAAACTAAAATTTGCTCAGCTATCTTTACCTACCAAAATAATAACATATATTGGAGCTCAAATCCCGTTTGTTTATCATGGGCCAAAGGATTCGACAGTTGCAGATTTGCTAAAAATATATCCAGTAGGAATAATTGTAGATTCAAATAATCCACAAGATTTGCAAGATGCTTTTCAAACATTATTGACCAATTATAGTTTTTATCAGGACAATTGTAAATTAGCAACTAACAAAATGTTTTCAAAAAAAGTAATGCAAGACAAGTTCTATGCAACTTTGACCAGTGGTTTACAATAAAAATTATAGTTTAAACCCGTTGGGTGTAATTATTTAAAGTAAAATAAATTGAATAAATATTGGTCAAGATACTGAAATTCAGTATCTTGAAGTCGCAAAACAAACCAATATTCATGTCAAATATAGTAAAAAATTATTTAAGAGTTTTAGAAGTTATAAGTTCTTTGAATTGTGAATTAGAATATAAATCAGGTGTCGGAAGAAGTCAAAAAATGTCTGATTTAGAAGTAGTTGCGCTTAGTTTGACAGCTGAATTTATGTCTATTGATAGCGAAAACTCATTATTCAAATCAATTGATGTTAGTCAAATTTCAAATTTAATTGAGCGAAGTCAGTTCAATAAAAGAAGAAGAAAATTGTTTTTGTTTTCAGAACAAGTTCGATTAAAATTAGCAGCTCGTTTTTTGGAGTTTGAAGATTATTTTATTGTTGACAGCATGCCTTTAGAAATTTGCAAATTTGCTCGTCATAGAAGAATTAAAATCTGTAAGAAAGAGTTTAAAACTGCTCCATCTAAAGGATTTTGTGCTTCACAAAAAATGTGGTTTTATGGATACAAATTGCATGGAGTTTGTTCTTTATCGGGTATTTTTCATTCATTAGATATTACAAAAGCAGAAGTTCACGATATTCATTTTTTGAAGAATGTAAAACAACAAATGTCTGATTGTGTGTTACTTGGAGATAGAGGCTATTTATCAAAGACTATTCAATTGGATTTATTTCAAACAGCAAATATTAAATTAGAAACGCCTAAAAGGAAAAACCAAAAAGACTATAAGCCGCAAGCTTATATCTTTAGAAAATCAAGAAAAAGAATTGAAACTTTATTTTCACAATTATGCGACCAGTTCAAAATTAGAAACAATTATGCTAAATCTTTTGAAGGTTTTAAAACACGGATTTTAGCAAAAATAACAGCATTAACATTGGTTCAATATATCAATAAATTTATATTTGACAGACCAATAAATAATATTAAAAATCAAACAATTTAATTACACCCAACGGGTTAGTTTAAATAATTTTTTATAATATATTTGCAATATGGGATTTAACAATTCAAAAATATTAATTACAGGCGGTTTTGGTGCTTTGGGCTACAATCTAATCAATCATTTAACAGAAAATTTCAATTGCGATATTCATGTTATAGATAATTTTAGCGCAGGACATGTTAACTTTTCAAATCAAATAAAGTTTACTTATATTGATATTTCCAATCCAGAAAAACTAGCAACTTTTTTTGTTGATTATAATCCAAATTATATTTTTCATCTTGCAGCTCATTTTGCAAATCAGAACTCTGTAGATCACCCAATATCGGATATCAATACAAATATTATTGGTTTGGTAAATCTTTTTGAAGCCCAAAAAAGTAATACCTCATTAAAAAAAATTATTTACTCAAGCTCGAGTTGCGTTTATGGGAATAGTCATACCATGTCCGAAGATATAAACGTTTCTCCTTATGATACCCCATATGCTATAAACAAATATGTTGGCGAACTATATGCAAAGTATTATGCAGAAATTCATAAAATTCCAGTGGTTAGTGCTAGGATTTTTAATAGTTTTGGACCAGGAGAAATGCCAGGTAATTACAGAAACGTAATTCCAAATTTTGTTGCAAAAGCACTAAACAATCAGGATATTACAATTACGGGTACAGGCAACGAAACCCGTGATTTTACCTACGTAGAAGACACCATAAATTTATTGTTGAAACTTGCAACATCCCAATATTATAATGCCGAAGTATTTAACGGAGGTACAGGAACAAAAATGAGTATTAATACACTTACTCAAAAAATTATTGCACTTACTAACTCACAATCTCAAATTGTCTATAAGCCACAACGAGCATGGGATCACGTTACCGATCGATGTTCAAATATTGATAAATCCCAAAAACTAATTGGTTATAATCCTAATTATGATTTTGATAAAGGATTGATAAACACTGTAAATTGGATAAAAAGTAAGCAATAAATGGCGATTCAAAAAATTGTAATAATATCAGAATCAATAAATGTTAACGATAGTAGTTGTTCAAAATGTAACGTTGCACTAATTCAAAACTTGAAAGAATGTGGTTATGAGGTAAAAGTTTATCATTTTACTCGAAAAAACATCCAATTGACAAATATTGAATGCGTCGAAATAGAAGAAATAAAATATAGCTTTTTATACATTTTGAGCCGATTGCAACGAGTTATTTTTAGACTATTTAATTTAGAGTTGCACGTTTTTCTTGAAAACATATTTGGTTTTTCATTCACTTTTTACAATGATATAAATTCTATAAAAAAAATCATCAAAAACGTAAAAAATGACAACCCAGATCTAATATTTACTTTAAGCAAAGGTACCAGTTTTCGCCCACATTATGCAATGATGTCTTTCCCAGAATTATATTCAAAATGGGTTGCCAATATACACGATCCTTTTCCTTTTCATTTTAATCCACGACCCTACAATTGGGTAGAACCGGGTTATAAGCAAAAAGAAGATTTTTTTATGAAACTATCGGAAAATGCAAAATATTCTACTTTTCCAAGCCTTTTGCTAAAAGAATGGATGGGAAGTTATTTTCCCAATTTTTTAAAAACAGGCATCGTAATTCCACATCAAAATGCAAATCAGGATATTCCGAAAACAAATTTGCCAGATTATTTCGAACAAGGAAAATTTACTATTTTGCATGCAGGAAATATGCTAAAACAAAGGTCTCCAGTAGGATTAATCGAAGGATTTATGCTTTTTTTGCAACATAACCAAGATGCAGTAAACCACTCCAAACTTTTGCTAATTGGCCCATCAGAATATCATAAAGAAACTCTTGTAAAGTACGATAAACAAGTAAGTCAGCTATTTGTTTACGATGGTTCTGTCGATTTTGATATAGTTTATAACTTGCAAAAACAAGTAGATGTAAACATTATTTTAGAATCCAAAGCCGAAATTAGCCCTTTTTTACCCGGGAAATTTCCGCATTGCGTCGAGGCAAACAAAACAATTGTTTCATTATCACCTTATTACAGCGAAACCAAACGTTTGCTTGGAGCGGATTATCCGTATTGGAGCGAGATAGATGATGTTGATAAAATTGCATCAATGTTTACCGAATTGTACAAATTATGGAAAGTAAACCCCGATTTACTTCAAATAAATAATCCAAAATTATTAGATTATTTATCGATTAATTATCTAAAAAATGTGATTGAAAATATAAATTAGTATGGAAAATCCAACATTTTCGATACTAGTATCTACCAAAAATCGCATTGATGATTTGCGGTTTACCCTCGAGAAAATTAAATATTTAATTGATAGAGAAGATGTTGAATGTGTTGTTTTTGATGATGGGTCTAGCGATGGAACTTCTGAATATGTAAAAAATAATTTTCCTCAAATTAAGCTTCACCAAAATTTAGTTTCAAAAGGATATTTGTATTGTCGGAACAAAATGCTAAATGAAACAAAATCTGAATTTGCAATTTCACTCGATGATGATGCCCATTTTTTATCAGAAAACCCATTGGAGGAAATTAAACTTTTTTTTGACAAAAATCCAAAATGTGGACTTATAGCTTTTCGATTATTTTGGAGTAAAAACCAACCAATTTCGACCCAAACTGCTGAAAAATCAGTTAGAGTAAAAGGTTTTGTAGGATGTGGTCATGTATGGCGAATGCAAGCGTGGAAACAAATTCCAAACTATCCCGAATGGTTTGTTTTTTATGGCGAAGAGGAATTTGCATCTTATCAATTATTCAAAAAAAACTGGGAAATCCATTATTTGTCAAGCGTTTTAGTACAACATCGAGTAGATTTGGTTTCACGTAAAACAAATTCGGATTATATTACAAGATTGCAACGATCATTAGCATCGGGTTGGTATTTGTATTTTCTATTTTTTCCGATTCAAAAAATTCCTCGAAAATTTGCTTATTCGTTATGGATGCAACTCAAATTAAAAGTTTTTAGAGGAGATTTAAAATCTTTGCTTGCAATTATTTATGCTTTTTTTAATTTATTGTTTAATATTCCAAAATTAATTTCAAATAGAAATTCATTAACAAATCAAGAATATAGGAGCTATTTAGAAATAGACGACACCAAAATATTTTGGACTACAGAAAAATAACTATTTTTACATCTATATTTTTTATAAATGAAAACAATCGCAATTATTCCAGCTCGAGGCGGATCCAAGAGATTAGTAAACAAAAACATATTGCTTTTGGGAGAGATTCCACTAATTGCACATAGTATATTATACGCTCAAAAACATTCATTTATAGATCAAATTTATGTATCAACAGATGATATTTATATAAAAAATATAGCAATCCATTACGGAGCAAAAGTAATCGATAGACCCGAAAATTTATCTGGAGATTTCGAGCCAACCGTATCAGCATTAAAACATGTATTGCAAAATATAGATGATGATGTGGACAATGTAATATTGCTCCAAGCCACAAATCCGTTACGACCAGAGGGTTTGCTTCAAGAAGCATATTCCATCTTTATGGATCAAAACCATGATAGTATTTTTACAGTTTCTAGAAATCATCAAAAATTAGGAAAAATTGTCAACGGCAAATTTATTCCATTTAACTACAAAGTAGGGCAACGTAGCCAAGACTTAGAACCTTTGTTTTTTGAAAACGGATTGTTTTATATGTGTAAAGCAAAACTAATACTTGATGATAAAATAATTTCCGAAAATGCTTTTCCATTAGAAATAAATCATATTTTCGCGAATATAGATATCGATACTCAAGATGATTTAGATTATGCAGAGTATTTATTTCAAAAAACTATTTGCAAATGAACCCATTTATTGAAATAGCTGGACGAAAAATTGGTCCAGATTATCCACCACTAGTAATTTCCGAAATTGGTATTAATCACGAAGGATCGCTCGAGGTTGCAAAACAAATGGTCGATGCAGCAAAACGGGCAGGGGTGGAGGTAGTAAAACATCAAACTCATATTGTAGCCGACGAAATGAGTGGTGCTGCTAAAAAAGTAATTCCTGGAAACGCAACAGTTTCGATTTATGAAATTATGGAACGTTGCTCACTTAACGAATTTGATGAATTAGCACTAAAAAATTATGTAGAAAGTCTTGGAATGATATTTATATCAACTCCTTTTTCTCGTGCTGCTGCCGATAGATTGAAAAAATTTGATATTCCAGCTTACAAAATTGGATCTGGAGAATGCAATAATTATCCTTTACTAGAACACATTTGTAGTTTTGGCAAACCAGTAATTTTGAGTACGGGAATGAACACAATCGAAAGTGTACAAAAAGCAGTTGCAATTTTTGATAAGTACAATATCCCAGTTGCCCTATTACATACCACAAATTTATATCCAACCCCCATACACTTAGTACGTTTTGGAGCCATGACACAATTGCAAGAAGCTTTCCCCGACAAAGTTTTTGGACTTAGCGACCATACGCTAAACAATAATGCTTGTTTGGGAGCAGTAGCACTTGGAGCTAGTATTTTGGAAAGGCACTTTACGGATACTATGCAACGTTCGGGACCAGATATAGTATGCAGCATGGACGAGAAAACAACCAAGGATCTGATTGTAAGTTCCAACGAAATTTGGCAAATGCGGGGTGGCACAAAACAACCAGCCAAGGAAGAGCAAGTAACCATAGATTTTGCTTTTGCAACCGTTTGCGCTATTCAAAACATAAAAAAAGGAACTGTTTTAAGCAAAGAAAATATTTGGGTAAAACGTCCCGGAACAGGTAAAATTCTTGCAGAACATTTCGATAGTTTGTTAGGAAAAATAGCAACACGAGATATCGAAAATGATGAACAATTAACTTTTGAAGATTTTGAATAATGGATAAATTATACGATTTAAATAAACGATTTGAGTACGAAAATGGGTTTTATGCAACTGCCGATCCTTCTAGATTTAGTAAATTCATAACCCATTTAGAATTTTTTAAACAAACTTCAACCGTTAGAGGTGAAATAGTTGAATTCGGAATTTTTAAAGGGAATTCATTCTTTAGATGGATTAAATTTCGTGATTTATTGGAACAAACTAATAGCCGAAAAGTAATTGGTTTTGATATTTTTGGTGATTTTCCCGAAGCGCATTTTAATGAAGACAAACAAAAAAGAGACGCATTTGTAACAGAAACAAACGGTGGAAAAAGTATTTCATTTGATGAAATTAATGAACTATTAGAAAAGCAAGGTTTAAATAAAAATGTAGATATTATCAAAGGCGATATTTTAATCACATTAGATGATTATCTTGAAAAAAACCCGCATTTAAAAATATCGTTGTTGCATATTGATGTTGACTTGTATGAACCATCTAAACATATTCTAGAAAAACTATATCATAAAGTAACTAAAGGAGGCATAATTATTTTTGACGATTATGGAGCTTTTGCAGGAACTAACAAAGCTGTTGATGATTTTTTTAATACTGGTATTGAAGTAAAAAAATTGCCTTTTTCACACGCCATTTCTTACATAGTAAAATAAATACAATCATTGCAAAAAATAATAGACTACTTGAATTGGATTTTTTCTAAAGAATTGTAATAATTTTAATCATACTTAACAAAACATCTTTTGTTTGTAACGAAACTTGCTTTATTGATATAGATTTATTTCTTGTTTTAAGTGGGTTTTAGTTTATTTTTGAAATTTTGAAATAAATTTTTTGTTAAAAAACCAAAATTTAATAAATGAAAACTAGAACAAAATATAAATGCGAAATCATATTATCAAATCATTTTCGATAAATTTGCCATCGTCATGTTGTTTCATCCTGTAACTACCGAAGCCCAACAAATGCAACAATTTGCCAACGATTTTGTCGAGAGTTTACTTCATGACAGTCATAACTATATAGTTATTTTCCCTAATAATGATTTAGGAAGTAAATTTATTATAGATGCGTATCAAAAACTAAATAACAATCCAAGATTTCGGGTTTTCCCTTCCTTGCGGTTCGAATATTTTTTGACATTACTCAAAAATGCACAGTTTATTATAGGTAACAGCAGCGCAGGAATTCGAGAAGCACCCTACTACGGAATCCCAATCATAAATATTGGAACCCGACAGCAAAACAGAGCCGTTCATGCAGATATTGTAAATGTTGATTACAATAAAATTAATATTACACAAGCGTTATCAACTATAGATCAGCATACAGTAAA
>JAYTNO010000163.1:0-9386 GCA_043748275.1 Flavobacterium sp.
TTTAATATATTTGCTGTAGAATTTACTCGTTTCCAAAAGGGAACACTTGCAACTTGTGGAAGTGAAGTTGGTGACGAATAGAATGGAAATTTGGTTATACTTAAATTATTTACCAAAGTATAAGATTGCCCAGAATACAAAGCAAAACTATATCCATAGCAATAAGGATATACTCCAGTTGCTGGTTTTGTTCTGATTCCATAAATTTTCATTGCAGTACTGGTGAGATTAGTAACTGTAATTTTTCTTTGTGAGAAACCACTAACAAAAATTAATAATGTTAAGGCTAAAATTAAATTTTTCATCTTATTTTTTGTTTAGATTGTACATTTGTGATAACTTTTTAGAATACTCTTCTAAAGCAAAATAGACTAAATTGTCGTTTGATATTGCTTTCTTAGAATCAATGTCGCTTTGACTTACTCCAATTTCTTTTAGTAAGCTAGTGGCTTGATTTTCAATTTTTAAATCCGCTTGCATTTTGTTTTTATGCAATACATTAGAATTACTTTCTCCTTTTGACTCGTACCAATCTTTCAAGGCACTTTCAAAATCCAACATCTTTGCGGTTTTCAAAACAGACGAAACTGTTTGAACTGGGGATACATTTTTTTCTTCGTTGTTGCTACAAGATAACAACAACATTACTGATACTAACACACCAGTAAAAATAAATTTAAATTTGTTCATAATCTTTTGATGTCCACGCTACAAAATGGACTTGGTTTTAGTTATGTAGCCTAAAAGTAATAAATAATAGTTAACCATCATATTTCCAAATTCTTTCAGATAACTTTTTTGTTTGCTTTGAATGAATTCTATTGTGTCTTCAAGCGAATTGTCTGTTGGAACTTTTGTGAATTTTCTGCTAACTATTAAATTATTAACAAAACTAAATAACTTTTTCGGCAAAAAACATCCCATAAAAAGGGGATGTTTTTATTAAAGATGAAGAATTATATAAAATACAGCTATTTATGATTAATAATGTATTTAACATATTTTTTGCAATTCATAATAACATTTTTTTGATAAATTAACACTAAAATTGCATTTTAACAAATGGCATAAAAGAAAAGCTGTTCAATTTTTACGCTTTTAGCGATAATTTAAAAATAAAAAAATCGCCACTATTTTAGTTTCTGACTTTAAAATATAAAAAACTAATAATTTACTAAATAAAGATTTACCTAGAGTTCAATATTGGAATATGGTATAAGTACCATTTTACTATTAAAAATTTCTCAAAAATAGTAGAAATTAATAATTTAAAAATTGAAGATTTTTTAATGAAGATTTTAAATAAACTTAAAAGCTATTTGATTTTTCTAATATCCTTCAAAACTGCTTTTTCAGGATAATTAATAACTTCTAGGACAATAGCTTGATTTTTTTGTGTTTTACCTTCTATAATATAGCGTTTTCCATTACCGACTTCTATATTACTTTGATCAAAATCTACATCGCCGTAGGTTAGAGAATTTTTGATATCCGTTTCTGTAACCCATTTTTGAGATAAAATAGCAGATGCATTTTCTGAATATTGAAAAGGTTTGTTGCGTAAATCATTCAAAACTCTAGCATTTGGAAAATAATTACAACGAGTATCTTTGCCGCTGAAAACCAATGCAACAAAGAATAATCCCATTACAAATCCAACCAAATAATATGCTAAACGATGTCTAAATCTCATCTTAATTTTTTTTGCAAATATAATTTAAAGTTCGATGAAAATCACTATAAAATGGTGTTAGAATCTATTAGATTTTATTACAAAAATTTTATATAAGAATTTCCTTTAAAGATTGATTAATATTGTCATTTTATGTGTTAAAATTTCTCGTTATGTAAATATAAATAGCTAATTTTAAGGAACTTAATAATTATAAACTGTAGAAATTATGAAAAGCCTTTTAAAAATTTCCCCAATCGCAGTACTATTGTTAACATGTGTATTTTTTGCATCATGTGAGACCGATCAAGAGACAGATGTCCTTAAGAATCCCGATAATTCATTTCAAACGAACAGGCAGATTGGCCCAACTGCTGCAGGAAAATTAATCATTAGAAACAGAACCCAATTTGATTACAATTTTATTATTACTTGTTATGCCTACAACAATAGAACCAATATATTAAATAGAAATCTTTATTTATATGCAGAAAATGAGCGATATATGCTTCCCGCTAATCAAAGTGTTACCTACAAAAATATGAATACAGAGAGTACTCCAGGAATTAATCCAGGTTATTATTTACACAATTGGAAACTCTTTGATGATTCGCATTTTTTAAGAAATTATTCCGCTCAACAAGCCAATAATTTATACAGTGAATATTATGATGTAGACCAACCTCAATTAGGGAAATTTTCTCATTGGAAATTTATTTATTTGTTTCGAGACGAAATTCAAATAGCACAAAGTAATATTGCTTGTGATGGTCAGCATATGTCTATTGAAAGAGGTGTTTCTATAAAGATAAATACACCTGAAAGTATGAATGTATCAAGTAATAATACTGTTGATACCAAAGAAGCTTGGACGTGTCGTAATACAACTTACTATCATCACATAAAAGCTGAAGGTAGAATTCAAAATAATGGCGATACGGTTATTAGTATTACTGATTATTTTGACACAAAAAAATAAAGTAAACCTATTTACTAAAAAAACCAGTTTGTATTGTCAAACTGGTTTTTTTTTAAGATTTATTTTATTTAAAATACAATTAAATTAATATCAGAATCGGGTAGGTTAAACCAATCACCAATAGCTTTGTTGGTCAAAATACCATGGTATAAATATACTCCATTTTTAAGCCCTTTATTACATCGTATGGCACTTTCAAGTCCACCATCTTCTGCAATTTGCAACAAATAAGGAGTTATAATATTACTGATTGATAATGAAGCTGTTTTAGAATATCGAGATGGGATATTAGGTACGCAATAATGAACAACATTGCTTTTTATAAAAGTAGGCTTTTCGTGAGTGGTTATTTCTGAAGTTTCAAAACAACCGCCAGTATCAATACTTACATCGACAATTACGGCACCTTTTTTCATATGCTCTACCATTGTTTCTGTTACAACAACAGGACAGCGATCTTTTCCTCGCATAGCACCAATGGCAACGTCGCAACGTCTCAAGGCTTTTAATAATGATTTTTGATGAATTGTAGAAGTAAAAACCCGTTGGTTCAAATTGTTTTGCAAACGTCGTAATTTGGTTATCGAATTATCAAAAACTTTTACGCTTGCTCCCAAACCCAAAGCGGTTTTGGCGGCAAATTCTCCAACAGTTCCAGCGCCAAGAATTACAACATCAGTAGGAGGAACGCCAGTAATATTGCCAAATAACAAACCTTTACCAAATTGATTGTTAATCATTAATTCTGCAGCAACAAGTATAGAAGCTGTTCCTGCAATTTCACTTAAAGATTTTACGGCAGGATATGATCCGTCTTCATCTTTGATATATTCAAATGCCAAAGCCGTAATTTTCTTTTTTGATAATGCTTGAAAATAGTCCGCTTTTCTGGTTTTTAATTGAATAGCAGATATAACAATAGTTTGTTGCTTTATCATTTCAATTTCGTCCATTGTCAATGGTTCTACTTTCAAAATCATTGGGCAATGAAATACTTTTTTGGTATCGTTGGTAATTTCTGCGCCAGCATCACTGTATTCTTTATCAGAATAACTCGAACTTGCCCCAGCGTCAGATTCTATCAACACTCGATGACCGTGTGAGGTTAACGAATTAACAGCATCAGGTGTTAAGCAAATTCTTCGTTCTTGGTAACTTGTTTCTTTTGGAATCCCAATAAAAAGTTCGCTTTTATGACGTGCAATTTCTAATTTTTCTTCTTGTGGTAAGAGTTGTTGCTTAGTAAAAGGTGTAATTCCCATAAATTGAGCTGTGTGTTTTATTGGCACAAATTACGAAAATTTATCTGAATTATGTCAAAGTCAATTCTCTTTTACTATCAGAAAGTAATTTTATTCTAATAACCGAATGTTCTTCAGGAATTAAACTAGGTATTTTTTCTGCCCATTCAATGCAGCACCAATTCCCTGAATATAAATAATCATCCATACCCATATCGTACGCTTCAATTTCATTTTTAAGTCTATAAACATCAAAATGATAAAATAATTGATTATCAGTAATTTGATATTCATTAACTAAAGAAAAGGTTGGACTACTTGTCGCACCTTCTATCCCTAATGATTTGGCAATTGCTTTGATTAATGTTGTTTTTCCAACTCCCATATCTCCGTGAAAAAGCATCACTTTTTTTGGATTTTGAGCCAATATTTGTTTGGCAACTTGATGTATTTCTTCTAGCGAAAAAGTTATCTTCATAAAATAAGTGAATCTAAAATTAGAGTTCATTAACGATAATATCAATTAATAAACACTGTAACTATTTATTATTTTGGATTAAAAACCAATAAAGGAACAATCATTTCTTCTAACGAAATTCCACCGTGTTGATAAGTATTTCGATAATAACTCACATAATGATTATAATTGTTTACATATGCTAAGAAATAATCATTTTTTGCAAAAATATAAGAACTGCTCATATTTATTGTTGGCAAACCTATTTTTTTTGGATCACGCACTGCATAAACATCCTTATCTTCATAGGTAAGACTTCTACCAGTTTTATAACGCAAATTTAAACTAGTATTTTTATCACCTATAACTTTTGATGGGTTTTTCACATTAATTGTTCCGTGATCTGTGGTGAGAATTAATTTGAAACCCATTTTTTGAGCTTGTTGAATGATCTCTAGAAGCGGAGAGTTCTTAAACCAACTCAAAGTCAACGAACGATAAGCTTTATCATCTGAAGCTAATTCTTTTACAACATCCATTTCGGTTTTGGCGTGAGACAACATATCCACAAAATTGTACACAACGGTTACTAAATCATTGTCTTTTAATGCTTTGAAATTCTCGGCAAGTTTTTTACCGTTGGCTAAGTTGGTGATTTTAAAATATTCTTGTTTGATATTCAACCCCAAACGCTTTAAATGTGCTGTAAGAAATTCGGCTTCATAAAGGTTTTTTCCACCATCTTCAACATCGTTTTTCCAATATTGCGGAAATTGTTTTTCCATTTCTAATGGAGTCAAACCAGAGAAAATGGCATTTCTTGCATATTGTGTTGCAGTAGGCAAAATAGCATAATACGGAATTTCTTTTTCTTGTTTATAATGATTTGCAACTACACTTTCAAATGCTTTCCATTGGTCATAGCGCAAATTATCTATAACTACAAACAAAATAGGCTTGTCTTTTTTTGTGATTTCTGGAACTACAACTTCTCTAAAAAGGGTATGAGATAATACAGGTTTATGCGCTTTTGGTTCATACCATGACTCATAATTGCGTTCTATAAATTTCCCAAATTGAGCATTTGCTTCTACTTTTTGAGATTCTAATATTTCTGCCATACTTTGGTCTTCGATATTCTCAAGCTCAAGTTCCCAAAAGATCAGTTTTTTATATAATTCTATCCAATCTTCGTAGGAATTGACCATAGCCATTTCCATCGAAATTTTACGAAATTCTTTCTGGTAATCAAGAGTAGTTTTTTCAGATATCAATCTAGAATGGTCTAAATTCTTCTTTAAACTCAACAAAATCTGATTTGGATTGACAGGTTTTATCAAATAATCGGCAATTTTAGAACCTATGGCTTCTTCCATAATATATTCTTCCTCACTTTTTGTAATCATAATTACAGGAGTGGCAGATTTTTTTTCTTTTATTTCAGATAATGTTTCTAAGCCACTCATTCCGGGCATATTTTCGTCAAGAAAAACGATATCAAAATTGCCTTCTTCAAAAATATCCACTGCATCACGACCATTGTTGCAAGTAGTAACGTTATAATTCTTTTTTTCTAGAAATAATATATGTGGTTTAAGTAAATCGATTTCGTCATCTACCCAAAGTATTTTGATTTGATCCATAGGAGTATAATTTTTTGTGCAATTTAATATAAGTAAAACGAAGGAAGTACTAATATTAGTATAAAATTGTAAAAAAAAACATACTGTATTTTATTATTTAATACTTTTAAAAGCTGAAATTTGAATTTCTAATGTAACAATAATTCAAATTGGGTGTCTAAAACAGCAATCAATCAAAACTCAAAAAAATGAAAAACAAATTTTTAAAATTTTTAACGCTATCAATGATTTTGTATCAAAGTACAACAATGCTGGCACAAGAAACACAATCGGTTTCTAAATATAATTATCAAGAAGCATTTGCTCCCAATTTTTATTCAAAAAACGGAACTGAAACTCGTTCGGCAAGTGGACAACCAGGAGCAAAATATTGGCAAAATCGTGCGGATTATCAATTATCTGCAAATTTAAATGATAAAACAAATGAAATATCAGGTTCTGAAATCTTAAGTTATACCAATAACAGTCCTGATAAAATTTCTTTTTTATGGATGAATTTAGATCAAAATTTATTCAAATCTGATTCTCGTGGAAATGCTATAATTCCATTGAGTGGTAGTAGAAATGGAGCAAAAGGAGAAGTTTTTGATGGTGGACATAAAATAAAATCAGTAAAAGTAGTTTCTACTTTCAAAGGAAAATCAACAGAAACCGAATTAAAATATTCTATTGTTGATACGCGAATGCAAATTTTACTCCCTCAAGATTTGAATGCTAATGGCGGTACTGTTAAAGTGAAAATTGATTTTTCATATATTTCTCCAGAATACGGTTCTGATAGAACAGGAATAGCCGATACAAAAAACGGTAAAATATTCACCATTGCTCAATGGTATCCAAGAATGTGTGTTTATGATGATGTACGTGGTTGGAATACCAATCCTTATACTGGTCCAGGAGAATTTTATTTAGAATATGGAGATTTTGATGTAACTATTACAGCACCATACAATCATATTGTAGTGTGTTCGGGTGAATTGTTAAATCCATCAGAAGTGTATACTCCAGAACAACAAAAAAGATGGGCAGCAGCAAGTCAAAGTGATAAAACTGTTATCATTCGATCAGCTGAAGAAGTAACCAATTCTTCATCAAGACCAACTTCTAAAGCTACTTTGTCTTGGCATTTTAAAATCAAAAACTCTCGTGATGTTTCTTGGGCATCATCAGCAGCATTTATTATTGATGCAGCAAAAATCAATTTGCCAAGTGGTAAAAAATCATTAGCTATTTCTGCTTATCCAGTTGAAAGTAATGGTAGCAATGGTTGGGAAAGAGCAACCGAATATACTAAAACTTCAATTGAGAATTACTCTAAACGTTGGTTTGAATTTCCTTATCCTGCTGCAACAAATGTAGCTGGAAACGAAGGTGGTATGGAGTATCCAGGTATTGTTTTTTGCGATATTAAATCTAAAGGTGGCGATTTATGGGGAGTTACTGATCACGAATTTGGTCACGGTTGGTTTCCTATGATTGTGGGTTCAAACGAAAGATTGTTTGGCTGGATGGATGAAGGATTTAACACTTTTATCAATTCTTTAAGTTCACAAGATTTTAATAATGGCGAATACAAATCACCTGTAAATGATATGCACCAAATGGCAAATGTATTAACAGATCCTTCTTTAGAATCTGTAATGACAGCACCAGAAGGAATGAAAGAAAGTAGTATTGGATATTTGTGCTATTACAAACCTGCCTCAGGATTAACAATGCTTAGAGAACAAATTCTAGGAAAAGAACGTTTTGATCTTGCCTTTAGAACGTATGTTGCTCGCTGGGCTTTTAAACATCCTACGCCAGATGATTTTTTTAGAACCATCGAAAATGTTGCAGGTGAGGATTTGAATTGGTTTTGGAGAGGTTGGTTTATTAACAATTGGAGACTTGACCAAGGAATTAGTAAAATAAAATACATCAAAAACAATGCTGCAAATGGAGTTGTAATTACTGTTGATAATCTAGAGCAAATGGCTATGCCTGTTGACTTAGAAATTAAATTTAAAGATGGAACCAAAAGTAGTGTAAAATTGCCTGTTGAAATTTGGGCTCGTAATACTAGTTGGTCTTTCAAACAATCTACCACAAAAGAAATAGAAAGTATTACCCTTGATCCTAATCACGTATTTCCAGATTCAAATGAAGTAAATAATAGTTGGTCTGCTGGCAAAAACAAATTAGAAGAAGATGTAATATTAGATGGTTATTTAGGCACTTTTTCTACAAAATTAGCTCCAATAAAATTTACATTTACCGAAGATGAAAACTCATTGGTAGTTGAAGCTTCAGGGCAGCAAGCATTACCATTGCAACCATTAGGAAAAGATAAATTTGGTTTTACACAATATGGACTAGAATTTCAATTTAATGAAGCTAAAACCGAATGTACATTTACTCAAGGTGATCAAAAAATTCTATTTACAAGAGATAAATAAATTTAATATAATTTATAAAAAAAACACCAACTTTAAGTTGGTGTTTTTTGTTTTATAGTCATTTTAAAAGTTATTCTATATTAAAATTTATAGGATAATTATACAAACATCGAACGGGTTTACCGTCTTTTAAAGCTGGTTCCCAAACTTTATTAAAAAGTTTCAAAACTCTAACTGTTTCTCCTTTCATGGTTTCAATTTGATCGAGTTCGTTTATTTTTTCATCTGCAGTTTTTATTTTTTCAACATTACTTGCAATATAATCTTTTAGACTTACATGAAATGCTTTAATGTTGGTCATTGCGCCATCAGGTTCTATAATAAAGCTTGCAAAAATTGTAATTTTTTTATTTTTTACAGCTTTTGGAAAAATGAAATTATCACTTATAAACATCGAAATAGTATACATCCCATCTGTAAGTTGTGGTTTTAAATCTACTTCTGTTGTTCTGTATGTTTTTTCAGTAACTGGAACAGAAACGTCTGTCGATGCAATTTGAGCATAGGAATTTACCGAAAAGGCGAGTAAAAAAAAGAGTAACTGTTTCATCTATAAATATTAGTAAAGATTTCAAAAATAAGAATTTAATACATACAGCAACATTTTTGTTAAAAAACATTATAAACAATTTCAAAAGATTTGTTAATTTTATTTCTTTAAAAACAACTAATTATGACACACCCAATATATCCTTGCTTATGGTTTGATGGACAAGCCAAAGAAGCTGCTGCATTTTATTGTTCAGTATTTCAGCAATCAAAAATAATTTCAGAAAATCAGATGGTGGTAAATTTTGAAATTAACAGTCAAAAAATAATGTGCCTTAACGGTGGACCACAATTTAAAATTAATCCTTCGCTTTCTTTTTTTGTTATTTGTGATGATGATAATGAAATTGCAACTTTATGGAATAAATTATCTGAAAACGGCAAAATAATGATGCCTTTAGATACTT
>JAYTNO010000164.1:0-3526 GCA_043748275.1 Flavobacterium sp.
GATTCACGAAAACACAAATTTAAATGAAACAATACCGGTACGATTTCATTCAGAATGCATAACGGGAGATATTTTTCATTCAACAAAATGTGAGTGTGGGAAACAATTGAATGCTTCGATGGAATATTTTTCTAAAAATGGAGGAATATTAATTTATCTCCGTCAAGAAGGTAGAAATATTGGAATTATAAATAAACTAAAAGCCTATAACCTTCAGGTTAAAGGCAGAGATACTGCTGAAGCAAATCTTGATCTGAGTTTCCCTGCCGATGGAAGATCGTTTGAAGTTGCATTAGAAATTCTTAACGATTTAGATATTAAATATATTTATTTACTAACCAACAATCCTAAGAAATTAAAAATAATCGAGAATTCTACTATTATATTAAAAGGGAGAATTCCTCTGGAAATAAAAGCCACCAAAGAGAGTAAGAAATATCTTGAAACTAAAAAATCTTATTTTCACCATTTATTAAATTTAGAGTAATGATATGGTTACAGTAAAAAAGAAACCTATAGATTGGATTTTTTTAACTCTATTCTACCATTAATTTCTTTGTCGAATTTCCAAAATCTGTTCTCACTACAACCAAGTAAGAGCCTTGAGTTAAACTTGATGTGTCTATATTATTTGATGTTGTAGAAATAGATTGTTCAATTACTAACTTTCCTAGACTATCATAAATTTTAACTTCGCCTTTATTAATTGCAGTTGGCAATTCAATAGTTGTAAAGTTTTTAGAAGGATTTGGATACATTTTAAAAGATTCTGATTCAAAATCTATTGTTCCAAGAGTAAAATTAGCAACTGTTGCACCACAACTATTTCCACCGTGATATCCTATTGATAAATTGGCGAGTTTTCTTGCCCATACTAGATTTATAGGTTGTGCAGAAGCACTAAAAACATAATCTTTTATATCGCCAGTGTCTCTTGCTCTTGTACCAACAACAGTTCTAACACTTCCAACAATAGTGTTTGATGAAACTGTCCAGTTTTGAGTTGCGTCTAAAGGTGGAATTACGCCTTGACCATTAAAAGTACGATCAGATAAATTTGTACCATCAAAAATCACCACATCTTTTCCAATATCATCCATTTGAACAGAATCAAATGATAATCCTAACCAACCAGAAGAAGGACCAATTAATGTTAGTGTAACAATAGAACTTGTTACATCTATTTTACCTGAATAACCAGTTGTAAAATTAATTGTGCCAGTAGTATAATTTTGTCCAAAAAATGTTGAAACAAATAAAATTGCTAATAAAGTTAAAGTATTTTTTTTCATGATTTATTTTGTTTTAAGAATTTCTATTAATTTATCATCGTTTGCTAGAATTGCATAATCAATTGCCGATTTCCCTCTATTATCTCTAGATTCTGGATTTGCATTTGCTTTCACTAACATACTAGCAATGTTATAATTTTTAAATATTGATGAATATATCAAAGCTGTTGTGCCATTTGGATCAGAAATGGAAACATCTGCTTTTTTTTCTAGCAATAATTTTACAATTTCAGAATTTCCTTTAACAACAGCAGCCATAAGAGGTGTTCCCATTGAACTATTTCCATTTATGTCGCTTCCATTATCAATAAGAAATTTCGCAACTTCTATATTTCCTTTATAGCTAGCAAGAATTAATGCAGAATAACCATCGGAATTTAATAATGTACTTGCGTTTGGATTATTTTTAATTATTTCTTTTGCTTGTTCGAGAGTTCCTTTTCTAGCAACATCAAAAATATCAAGTTTTTCTTGAGAAAAAACAAATGATGAAATTAAAAAAATTAAACTAAGGAAAATGTGTTTTTTTGACATAATTAACAACATAAATATCTTTAATTAATTTACTTTATGTTATGTAAATATATAAATTAAATCAATATGTTAAAAATATTAATTCCAATATATTTTACAAAACCTCAATGTTTACTTAATGTATACTTGATTAACTGAAATAGGGATAATATATTTCACAATAATAAGGTAGAATTAACCATAGACTCTAGCCATCATAAAATCAAAAAAATGTTTGTTGATTCATTCCTTAGTACCTAATCAAGATACCAAACTATAATTTTCTGGTAGATTCTCGTTGTCTCAATTCTGTTTTTATAACAGTAGTTTTAAACGGAAGATTTTCTTCTTTGCTTTCCAGTCTTTCAATCAATAATGTTGCAGCAGCTTCCCCAATTTCTGGACCATGTTGGCTTATGGTAGACAAACTAGGTGTCATACGTCTAGACCAAACACCATCAGCAAAACCTATTATAGAAATATCTTGAGGAATTTTCAAACCTTTCTTCAAAGCCATTTTCATTGCAGAAACAGAAGCATGTTCATCAACCGCAAAAATTCCATCTATTTTATGTAAGTCAAGAAAACCAGTTGTTTTTTTATCAAACTCACTTTCAGAGTCAGCAAGAACAATTACGTTTTCATCAACCTTCAGTCCGTTTTTTCCAAAACTTTCATAATAACCCTTAGCTCTCAATTTCCCTACACTCAAATTATCAATAGACGAAAAAAGCGCAATTTTTTTACACCCTGAAAGAATCAAATGGTTCATAGCATTCACAGCAGAGTCCAAATCGTCTACAATAACTTTATCACAAGCTACTTCGTCAGAAATTCTATCAAACATTACAATAGGAGTACCATCATTAATAATCGCAGTAAAATGATTAAACTCTTGTAGTTTCTGAGCTTCTTCAGAAATAGACAATATAAAACCATCAATAGTACCATTGCTCAACATATCCAGCGTATGCACTTCTTTTTCGAGCGATTCGTTAGAAATACAAGTAATCACATTATACCCTTTCTCGTCGGCCACTTTTTCAATACCCGTAAAAACCTTTGCAAAAAACGAATTCAATATATTAGGTATAATCACACCAATAGTTTTCGTTTTTCGGTTCTTAAGATTCAACCCAATCACATTTGGCTTATAATTTTTCAGTTTAGCATACTCCTGAATCCTAACTTTAGTTTGTTCGCTAATCTCCGGACTATCATTTAATGCTTTAGAAACAGTCGATACCGAAACATGAAGTTCCTTCGCAATTTGTTTTAATGTGGCTTTTGATTTCATATTTCAAAATTTGAACCGTAAAAATAAGAAAACTATTGCTATAAATCAATTTAGGAGCAAATGGTTTAGGCTTTTTTTTCAAACCCTATTCCTGCCGTACGCTACAATCTGTCATTGTGCGTTTGCAAAGCAACCACACAACAACAGGATTTCCACTTCCGTCAGGGCTAAAAGAGTCATCATTTCTGTATCTATTAGGTTCATTTCTACAAAAATAACACCTCAAAAACAAACCTTTAAAATAATGATTAAAAGGTATTTGTATTATAAATAATTATTTGTACTTTTGCACTCCCTTTATTGGGAATGGAATGTTTAATTAAAATAAATTATTGTGAACGCATTAAGCTACAAAACAGTATCAGCAAGCAAAGCAACCGTATCCAAAGAATGGATTGTGGTAGACGCTGACGGTCACAACTTA
>JAYTNO010000165.1:0-3523 GCA_043748275.1 Flavobacterium sp.
TTACCTTATTTTGTTTCTTTAACCGTTTCATAACCTCTACATGATCATACGGAATTCCCTTCACTTTAGATTCAAACCATTCGTGGAAAATGATTAATTCAGGTGTGTTTATTATCCATTTATAATTCGCATCATTTGAGCCTATTAATAACAAACTTTCTTTCAATTTTTTATCAACTGTTTTAAAGTCATAACTATTATGAACGATTGAAATTAGCAGCTTGCATATTATTTTTGATCTGTTAAAAAAAGCATTGTCACCTTCTATTCTTGAAATATGCTTTCTTAAATTTTCAACCTGTGCTTCAACGAGTGACAATTTCTCTAATTCAATATTATTAATAATTGATAATATTCTATGTCCCAAATTCCATCCGTCTTTGTCACTGATTAACTGATTACAATTAAGCAACTCCTTATTTGACTCAACATATAACCCATCCAGCGTATATATAGCCGCCTTATAATAATATGGTTTTGCATTAATAAATTTAGAGTTTTTTACATTATTAAATAACTTTTTCAAAAACTGCTTGGCTAACTCAATTTTACCGCTATATAAATAATTCATGAATACAACTTCATTAATCAATACTCTATTATAAATATTTTTTTCCTTTTTTAAATTTATCTTCGAAATATATTGTAATGAAGATTCAAAATTATATAACATAGTTTCACTTAAACCAATATTTAATAAACAAACTAACGTATAACGTACATTCCATTTTTTTTCATCAATTTGTTTATATAAATTTTTAAAATTTTCCCTGTTCTTAATGTAATCTCCATCACCACTATATTTAATTCCTCTCAAATAATACAAAACATATTTAATTTCTTTCGATTTAGTCCTTTCATAATCTGATTGTACTTGAATAATTACATTTTCAATATCCCTTCCCAAAAACACTATTTGCTTGAATTTAAAATTAGAAGCATATAATCTAAAATAATACCTTGCTCTATTCAATGAGTTATTACAATCGCTGTAAAATTTAATTTCATCGTAAACTTTTTTATACTTACTTAACCCATTTTTAAGTGACATTTTTATTAATTTCCTTTCTAATGCCTTTAACAAAAGATCATATTTCTCAATTCTTTTCGCTGAAATTATACTTTGATCTAATATAGTCAATGCATAATTAGTAACTCCATGCATAACCAATATATCATAATGCATTAATTTACGTCTAATATAAAACACTTCCTTTGTTCTCGAATCATACAAATCATTTGCAATAATTACTTCGTAGCATGATAAAAAGTCTAAAATTTTCTCTGTCAATCTTTGAATTAATTTTTTCAAACCAGATTTATTAACTCTCTTATACAATTTAAAACTCAAATCTTCAAAGTCAATATCATGACTATGAAAAATAATTTGTAATAATTTACCGGAAACCCCTTTTGATGTGTTTTCGTTTGATTTTGAAAACATATTTTTCATTAAATATTTTATTTCAATTTCAGTTAAACTGAACACAATCTCCTTTAATCTTTCCAGTTCTATCATGTGATTTCTATTTGTTTTTTTACCCTTAATTTAATAAGATATATACCTCATTTTCATGTCCCCCAAATTATGAATGTTTCCATTGAATCGGCATGCCCTCGGATTATTTTTACATCATAAATACATAAATAAAATGAGAACAAAAAACGGAAAACATGAATTACTATACAACCTGGGAAGTACATTCAGACAATTAAGAATGCGCAAGGGATTTAAATCTGCTGAAATCTTCAGTTATGAGCACGATTTAAATAGAACAGCCTATTGGCGATGGGAAAATGGAGAAAACATTACAATGAAAAACTTCTTCAAATTATGCGACATTCATAACCTTACACCCAAGGATCTATTTGAAATACTGGAAAATAAAGCTGTTAAATCGGCATTCATGAACGAGCCGCAAAGCGTACTTTATAAGAAAAAAAGAAAATAATTCTTTGCTTTCAAACATAATCGAGTTTTGAATAATAAATATCACTATTGTCCGACTAAAATTTAAAAGAAGGGCGGGATAATTCCCTCCCTTTTGTCATTTTTGTGGTGCGAACCAAACATAAATGACATGGATAAAGTTACAAATTTTGTCGGACAGCCGATATTAAGTCAAATACTTTCTTGTATTTCCTTATCAAAGATTAATTCAGCGGCACGTAAGCATAATTCAAATCATTATTACAAGAAAATTCCAGTACGTGTACATTTAATTTCGTTGCTCTATGGTGTATTTAGTTATTGCAATGGATTACGAGAGCTCTGTGAAAGCATGTTGGCCTGTGAAGGGAAGCTGACTCATTTGGGTTTAGATAAAGCTCCTGCACGAAGTACATTATCGGATGCCAATACAAAAAGAAGTTACCTGGTATTCGAGACGATTTATTTTGAATTAATCAAGCAATACCACAGTTTTATCTCGGACAGCCGATTGAAGGGATTAAGCATTCGTAATCTTAAAATCATCGACAGCACGACCATCCGTTTATTTAGTGATATATTAAGAGGTGTGGGACGGAATCCATTGGATAGTTCCAGAAAAAAAGGAGGAATAAAAATTCATACCTTAATGGACGCCTTTAGTGGAGTAGCAGAATTCGTTCGCATCCCTGCGGCCAAGGAACATGATCGTAAATTCCTCTATCATATTAGGCTGATTGCAAACAGTTGGATAGTCTTTGATAAAGGATATAATCCCTTTCGACAATTTGCAAAATGGACTGAACAAAAGATATGGTTTGTTACTCGCATGCGTGAGAATGCAATATTCCATGTACTAAAAGTTATTATAGACAGGACAAAAAAGAAAAATGCTAAAGGTGTATTAAAGGAGCAGTATATCACCATAGGATATAAAGGGGATGAAGATGCAACCCGTTTAAAACTCAGAAGAATAACTTTTAAAGCTGATGATGGAAAGATTTATTTTTTCATGACCAATAATTTTTCTTTACCAGCTGATCATATTGCATTGATTTATAAGAACCGCTGGATGATCGAATTACTTTTTAAACAGATCAAACAAAATTTCCCTCTACGGTATTTTTGGGGAGAAAGTGAAAATGCAATTAAAATTCAGGTTTATTCTGTATTAATTGCTCAATTATTAATGATCGTTATTCGAAAAAAAGCGAAAACAAAAAAATCGTTTGCAAATATGATTACCGTTATTCGATTGCATTTAATGAGTTACGTGAATTTATTTGAATTTATTAAAGACACCTACACTGCATGGAAGAAAGCTCATCCGCCAGCCTTAATTTTGACTTGAAAAAAAGGTAGTAACTACCTCCTGAAATCAAACACCCCAAATAAATTCGCTACATTGCGTCAACTCAAGTGTTCAATGAAAAACGAGTATGTTTTTGTCGGACAACAATGAATAAATATCTATTTCTCTTTTAACATTCTCTGCAAATACCAGTTGTTAAAGTCAATAAGTTCAGGACTCTTAATTTTCCACTTAAAATTTACATCATCCGATTGAAGCAAATCAAAATACTTTTTACGAGT
>JAYTNO010000166.1:0-21370 GCA_043748275.1 Flavobacterium sp.
TAGTTTTACGCATTCAAGTTTAAATGCATAATTATACTTTACTTTTCTTTCCATAAAAATACCCCCAAATAGTGTCTAACTTTTTGGGGGCAGTCTATAATTATCGGGATTTTTTTTTGAAATAGTCATCCAAAACAGTTTTCCTTCCAATAGTTTTTGTAATAATATCTTTCTCAATATCCCAACCGCGAGCAGGAGAATATTCTCTACCATACCAAATGATTTGTAAATGCAAATCATTCCAAATTGATTCTGGAAATAAACGTTTGGCATCTTTTTCTGTTTGTGTAACGTTTTTTCCATTAGTTAAATTCCATCGATAGAGCAAACGATGAATATGGGTATCAACGGGAAAAGCAGGAACTCCAAATGCTTGACTCATCACCACACTAGCTGTCTTATGACCCACTGCAGGAAGTGCTTCTAATGCTTCAAAACTTTGTGGAACTTCGCCATTATATTTTTCAATCAAAATGTGAGATAAGCCATGAATTCCTTTTGATTTCATAGGCGATAAACCACACGGTCGAATAATTTCTTTTATTTCCTCCACACTCATTTTAATCATATCATACGGATTATCTGCTCTTGAAAATAGGAGCGGAGTGATTTGATTAACTCGAACATCGGTGCATTGTGCCGATAACAAAACAGCAATAAGTAAAGTATAAGGATCTTTGTGGTCTAACGGAATGGGTATTTGAGGATATAGTTCTTTTAACGTATTTATAACAAATGTTATTTTTTCTTCTTTGTTCATTTACTTACTTTTATGTAAAATAAATCATTTTCAATAGCAATTGCAAATATCAAAAAAGATAAAATATGACTACTTTAAAAAAAGGAGATAATGCACCATCATTTTCAGGAAAAGATCAAGATGGGAACATTCATTCATTAGCAGATTATAAAGGAAAAAAACTAGTAGTTTTCTTCTATCCAAAAGCAAATACTCCTGGTTGTACAGCCGAAGCGTGTGACTTGAGAGACAATTTCAATAGGTTTGAAGCCAATAATTATGCACTGCTTGGCGTGAGTGCAGATAATGCAAAAGCACAAAGCAATTTTAAAAACAAATTTGATTTTCCATTTCCTTTATTGGCAGACGAAGACAAATCGGTCATTAATGCTTTTGGTGTTTGGGGACCAAAAAAGTTTATGGGAAAAGAGTATGACGGAATTCATAGAACTACTTTTGTAATTGATGAAAACGGTAGTATTGAGGAGGTTATTTCTGAGGTAAAAACAAAAGCTCATGCAGCTCAGATTTTGAAATAAAAAATTAGATATACATACAAAAAAGCCAAGAATCATAGTATTTCTTGGCTTTTTTAATCTATAAAAAATTTATTTACTTTCTGTTAATACTTTATTGGGGTCATACCCAAAAAGTTGATGTTCTTTTATCAATTCGGCGATACCTTTTGGTAACATATTTTCCCAACCTGTTTTTCCGTTACTAATCATTTTCAAAACTTCGCGAGAAAAAACTTCTAGATTATTAGGATCAAAATCATCTATATCAACTACTTTACCATTGAATTTAAAGAATTTATACAACTCTTTCATTCTTGGATGTACTTTCAAATTCTCTGAATTGATAACTTCTCCATCTTCTCCTAACATTGGATACAAAAACACTTTCAAATCGCGATAGAATAATTTTCCGAATGCTTCCAATATGCCACCACTCAAATGGCGATAGTATTTTTCATCAAAAATATCAACCAAATTGTTAACTCCCATTGCCAATCCCATTCGGGCTTTGGTATAATTTGCAAAATATTCTACTACTTTATAATACTCTTGAAAATTAGAAATCATAACGGTTTGACCTAGAGAACAAAGCAGTTCGGCTCTATCCATAAAGTCTCTTTCATCGATTTCTCCTTCAGAACGAAGGTTTGATAAGGTAATTTCAAAAATAACTAAGGTGTTTTCTTTTTCAACTTTACTTTCATTAAGAAACATACGAAGTGATTTTTCATACATATCCATATTTACACTTGTAACTGGACGAAAACTGCCTCGAAGTGCTAGTATATTTTTTTTGTACAAAATGGCAGCTGGCAAAATGTTTTTTCCTTCTGGATCAAACATTACCGCATCGGTCATTCCGTTTTTAACCAATTGCAAACTCATCAATCGATTGTCTACATCAGCAAATCGTGGTCCAGAAAAGTTGATAGTATCTATTTCTAATTGGTCTTTGTCTAAATGATCATATAAATAACGCAATAACTTTTTAGGATCGTTGTATTTATAAAACGCTCCATAAATCAAGTTAACACCAAGAATACCAAGAGTTTCTTGTTGTAATCGAGCATCGGTTTCTTTAAATCGAATATGAATAATGATATCATTATAATCTTCGTCTTGCTCAATTTGATAACGTATTCCAACCCAACCATGACCTTTAAATTGTTTGGCAAAATCTATGGTAGCAACAGTATTAGCATAACTAAAAAACATTTTATTGGGATGTTTTTCTCTGCTCAAACGTTGTTCAATCAAATTGACTTCGTGCGAAAGCATTTTTTTTAACCTGCTTTCTGTTACATATCTACCGTCTTCTTCAATACCATAAATGGCATCGCTAAAATCTTTGTCATAGGCAGACATTGCTTTTGCAATAGTTCCAGAAGAACCTCCAGATCTAAAAAAATGGCGAACAGTTTCTTGCCCAGCACCAATTTCAGCAAAAGTACCGTAGATATTTTCGTTTAAATTAATACGAAGTGCTTTATCTTTTGTAGAAGGAATTTGTTCGATGACTTTGTCACCTTTCAGTTTTATTTGTAAATCCATTTTATATTTAACTATCAACAATACAAAGTTAATTAAATTGGGCTTTCACGAAAGAGAATTAATACTATTTTTGTAAAAAAATAAATTCAATTGAAAGTATATTTTCTCGGAACCGGAACTTCACAAGGTATTCCTGTAATTGGTAGTGAGCATCCTGTATGCAAAAGTACTGATTCTAGAGACAAGAGACTTCGTGTTTCTGTCTGGATTTCTTGGGAAAATTATTCATTTGTAATAGATTGTGGACCCGATTTTAGACAACAAATGTTAGTTTCTAATTGTAGAAAAATAGAAGGAATACTTTATACCCACGAACACTCAGATCATACTGCAGGTTTGGATGATATTCGACCTTTTAATTTTGTAATCGGGAAAATGCCTATTTATGCTCATCAAAGAGTCATCGAAAATTTGAAAAAACGTTTTGATTATGTTTTTGCAACCGAACATAGATATCCTGGAGCGCCAAGTGTCAATCCTATTGAAGTTATAAATAACAACCCGTTTTCTATTGGAAATAAAACCGTTATCCCTATCAATGTTTATCATGGGAATCTACAAGTTTTTGGTTACAGAATTGATGATTTTGTCTATTTGACTGATGTAAAAACAATTGATGCCTCTGAAATTCAAAAGCTAAAAGGGGTAAAAGTTTTGGTAATAAATGCCTTACGGGAAGAAATGCATCATTCGCATTTTAATTTGCAAGAAGCACTTGAATTTATTGCAGAAATTAAACCACAAAAAACCTATCTTACACATATAAGTCATACTTTTGGATTTCATAAAGACATTCAAGAAAAATTACCAGAAAATGTTTTTGTTGCCTACGATAACCTTGAAATAAGTATATAAATAATTATAAAAAAATGAAAAAATCACTTTTCCTATACCTTTTTATTTTAGCCGTTTTGATGAATATATTTACCTATATGTATTTTAACAAAAAAGCCACTTTTGAAGAAGCACAATTCAAAAAAACGAATACATTTTTTAAAGATAGTCTTACCTCAATTACATCAAAATTGGCTGATGCTGGTTATTTTTCGTTAGAAAAAAATGAAAATGCTCAAAATTATTTTGATAATGAAAATGCCAAAAAGTTTATTGCATACGAAAAATTGATTCCTTACGTTACAGAAAAATTAATGGATTTAAATGCCAATTCAAAAGGAAACCCATATATAGGACAAGATCAAATTGGCGCTCAAAAATTTATCATCAACAAAGTCAAAATCCTAAACCACCGATGGATTATTGCTGATTTTAGTGATGGAGAATATTGGGGTGAAGTTTTATTAAAATACTTTATCAATGAAGACGAAACAGTTTCTTTTGAAACTATGCAATCGTTACTTTATCAAAAATAAAATTCAGAAAATTTAATTTTGATTCAACCAATTTTTAAAATCAAAGAAATTCTGTGGAGAAACACCGTGACCAACAGGGTATTCTTTATAGGTAGTTGCTACACCAAATTGTTCAAGTATTGGTTTAGCTTTTCTAGCCCAATCAACTGGTATTACTTGATCTACTGTTCCGTGTGAAGCAAATATTTTTAGTTTTGAAAAATCATGTGTTGCAAAATCAGAAACAACCATATCTAAATTCAAATAGCCACTAATTGCCACAACACGTTGCACTTTTTGAGGGTAAGACAAAGCTACAGCATAACTCAAAATGGTACCTTGACTAAAACCTATTAAAGTTACATTATTAGGATCTATTGGATAATTCTCTAGAAGTTCATCAATAAAATTAGCTATAATATCTCGAGATTTTTTGGCTTGCTCAATATCTGAAAATTTGTTTTCATCTGCATCAAAATTGATGGCATACCAAGCATAACTTCCGTATTGCATATCATAGGGTGCTCGTGCTGAAATGACATAATACTCTTCTGGAAGTTCACTTGCAAATGAAAATAAATCTTCTTCGTTGCTACCATAACCGTGCAATAATAACAATAACGGATTTTTTTCTAATTTTATTTTTGGCTCCCGAACGATATGGTGCAAAGATAATTTCATATTTTTTATATAGTATTAAATGCTTTTTGAAATAATTTTCCCAATAACGGAATTGGTTTGGTTTCTCCTTTTATGGCAGTAAATATTCCGTATGTCCATAAAATAGAAACAAAAACCCACATAGTTCCTGATATCATAAAACTATCAAAATTGCTTACTATCATTCCTAACGAAATAAAGGTTATTGATAATCCCAACGCTTGACGAATATGAAAAGAAGCAAACGGATTCTTGTTTTCTGAGTTCATCGACATTGCTATTAAAACTCCAATTATTAAAATATAACTTGTAATAGCAGCTGGTTTGCCTTCTTCTACGGTGTTACTCATAATTTAATGGTTTAAAACTAATTTTCCTTCATTAAAAATTCCATATACTTTTCCTTTCATTTTGGAACCTAAAAAAGCTGAGTTTTTAGATTTTGATAGAATATTTTCTTTTCCAAAAACTGAATTTTCATTTGGATTAAAAAGGGTAAGTTGCGCTTTTTTCCCTTCTTCAATATTTTGATTAGGAATACTAAAAAAGATTTTTCCTGCTGTAAGTTTTGCTATGATTATTTCTAATGGTAAAACAGTTTGCAAAGCTCCAAAAGCACTTTCTAAACCAATTGTGCCGTTTTTTGCTAAATCAAATTCCATTTTTTTATGTTCAATATCTATAGGATTATGATCAGATGTAATCATATCGATAGTGCCATTTTTTATTCCTTCAATAAGTGCTAATCGATCAATTTCTGTTCGTAGAGGAGGCGAAACTTTATATCGAGTGTCAAAACCTTCCAATTTCTCGTCGGTTAAAACCAAATGATGTACCGCAACACTACATGTTACTTGTAATCCTTTGGCCTTGGCTTCTTTGATTAATTGTACCGATTTTGCTGTTGATAGTGTCGGAATATGCATTTTTCCACCAGTATATTCTAATAAAAATAAATTTCTTGCCACCTGCAACTCTTCAGCAAGATTAGGAATTCCCTTCAATCCCAATCGAGTAGATACTATGCCTTCATTGGCAACACCATTTCCTTTCAAATCTGAATCTTGACAAAAAGCAAGAACCATACCATCAAAGTCTTGGGTATATTGTAGCGCTATTTTTAGCAAATTGGGATTGGCAATATTTTTATTATAATCACCAAATGCAATTGCGCCTGCATTTTTCATATCAAACAATTCGGCTAAATCTTTTCCTAAACTTTCTTTGGTCAAAGCGCCAATAGGGTACAATTGGGTAGCACTATTTTTTGCTTTTGATTGTACAAAATTAATTTGCGATTGATTATCTATAACAGGAAACGAATTGGGTTGCAAAGCAATTGAAGTAAAACCACTTTTTGCCGCAACATCAAGTCCGTTTAAAATGGTTTCTCTATCTTCAAAACCGGGTTCACCAAAGGAAACGCTGCTATCAAACCAACCTTCAGAAAGATGAAGATGTGGTAGCTTTAATTCTTCAATTTTTTTAGGATTCGAAATTGTAGACTCTATTTTTATAATAATGCCATTTTCAATTTGCAAATCGACAACTTGATTGTGAAACGAACTTTTTGGATCTACAATTTGAGCTTCTCTTATAATTAAATTCATTTTACAAATTTTTGAATGAGTACTTCAGTGACTAAAAATAATAAGGCAAGGATAACAAACCATCTCCAGATTTCATTATTGCTTCTATCGGTTTGTAAGCTATTAAAAACAGTTTCGATAGAATCAATGGTTTTATAATCGGATAATAAACCTTCATTAGAAATAGAGAGATTACTTTCGGTTCTATTATAATTAAAACTTATATTTTTGATAAGTTCTTCTTTTTTATAAATTCCATAATTTCCTGCGTGTTGCGGATATTCATTACAATTTAATTTGACTTTATTGTTTAGAATTTGCTGTATTGGAATAAATTTTTCGTCTTTATTTCGTACTTCTACAATTTCATCTTTAGACAATAAAGCATCAATTAATATTGGATTGTTTTCACCAATTACCAAAGCCGTTACGCCCGTTTTTTGAGAACTTTGTGCCATATTATAAAACGTTGGAACAATGAGTGGAGAATTCTGAAAATTGGAATTGATTTTGTTAATTGGTGCTGTAAAAATATAAACAGCAGACAATTGATTTTGATTTGAAGTTAGAAAAACACTTTGATCATTATTACTCAAAATAAGGGGACTTGAACTGCTAATTTCAAAAGAAGCTTGTGTTTTTGGATATTGAAAATTGGCAACTTGTTTTTCAAAAACCGAACTATAAATCGGATTGTTAAAAGCTATTTTGGTGATTAATTTTTCGGTTTTTAGGAAGGATTTGAATTGTGTTTTTCCAAAATTAGCAAGAAAACTATTGATATTCGAAACGGCACATTCAGATGATGGAATCAAAACTACATTGCCACCTTTAGATACAAATGTTTTTAAAGTGGTTTGCAATGCTTGAGTCAAATCTGGAAGTTCATTCAAAACAATAGCATCTTGTTTTTCGATAAGATTATAATCTAAATTGCTTAAATTAAAAGTAGTATAATTGAATTCGTCACTAGTATAAATTCTAGATAGAAAATTATTTTTCTCTGAATCACCAATACTCAAAACATTTAATTTTTCTAGTTTCGAAATACTGAAAAAGTAGTTGTTATCATAAGCCAAACCATTATCCGTAATAGATACATAGCCATTAAAATTCTCTTTTGGAATCGTAAAGTTTACTGTTTTTTCTTTTGCATCTAGTTTTACTATGGTTTTTGCAATTAACTTTTCTTTATTGTATAAGGCAATCGGTATTGCAGCAAAATCTTCTCCGTAGGCTTTTAAATCAACTCCAATTTCATAAAAATTATCTAAAGTTTGATTGATAAAAACACGATCAATGGCCACATTATTTTTTTGTTCAATTTTCGGAATAACAAATTGAGTATTCCAGTTTTTATCAATACTTTTTAGTTGTTTTTGTTCAAGACCTATAGCATCAGAAATCACCACTACATCTTTATTAAAAGCCGATGGATGCGCTTTTATTTTGCTCATTGCACTTTCAAGCTGAAAGGATATGGGACTGTAGGACAAATTTTGCAATTCTTTTTGAATCGATTTGATATCCGTATTCCAGAAAGTTTCAGAATTGGTAATTAATGAAAAATTTTGATGTTCAGGTATTTGTTCTAGCAAATCTTCGACAGCTCTTTTTAGTAATGCTCCTTTTTGACCTTTGGCTTGCATACTAAAAGAATTGTCTAAAACAAGATACAACTCATTTGTACTATTGATGCTGTCTTTGGCTTTAAAAAAAGGTTGAGCAAAAGCAAGAATTAATGCAGCAAAAAGCAATAATCTTGTAGCCAACAACAACCATTTTTTGATTCTAGAACTTTTACGAGTTTGTATAGAGAGTTCTTTAAGAAAACGAACATTAGTAAAATATTCTTTTTTAAAACGACGCAATTGAAATAAGTGAACCAAGATTGGAATAATTAGCAAAAAAAGAAAATAAAGAATCTCAGGATGTTTAAATTGCATTCTATGTATAATTTACTTCACAAGGTTTTATTCGAGTTGAGTACAGTGAATTTCTCTCGTCAAAAATACTACTTTTTATGATTTGGTCTAAGTAAAATTGTATTTAAAATGCTATTTTTTTCAAATGAATTTTATAAATGATAGGAATTATTGGTATATAATCTATTTTTGTTATTCTTAAAAATACTTCTAAAATGAAAAAATTTTATTTCCTTATCGTTTCGATTTTATTTTTTATTTCAAGTACTGCTCAAAAAATCAATTATAATTTGATCATAGGAACGTATACTAATTCTTGTGATAGCAAAGGAATTTATGTGTATGATTTCAATACTCAAACGGGAGATTTTGCTTTTAAAAATGCCACTGATAAAGTGGTCAATCCAAGTTATTTGACTCTTTCATCTACTAAAAAAAGTATCTATAGTGTCAATGAAAATGGAGCAGAAAGTACAGTTAGTGCCTTTGACTATAACTACAAAAATGGAAGTTTGAAATTGATAAACAAACAAGATTCTAAAGGTGCTGACCCATGTTTTATTCTGGAAGATAAAAAAAATTGTATTGTTGCCAATTATTCGGGTGGAACAATTTCTGTTTTTGGAAAAAATAAAAACGGTAGTCTAACACCTTCAAAACAAGTTATTCAACACAAAGGGAAAAGTATCAATACCAAAAGGCAACAAAGTGCCCACGTACATATGGTGCAATTTACCCCTGATAAAAAATATGTACTAGCTAACGATTTGGGCGTTGATATAGTATATATCTATAAATACAACCCAAATGCAAAATCGAATATTCTTGTAATAAAAGACAGTATTGCGGTAAAATTAGGAAGCGGACCACGACATTTGACTTTTAGCAACGATGGAAAGTATATGTATTTAATGCAAGAACTTGACGGAACGGTTTCTGTCTATAAATATGAAAAGGAATCGTTTCAATTGATTCAAGAAACAACCGTTGTTGGTAAAGATTTTAAAGGAGATACAAGTGCTGCGGATATTCATATTTCGCCTGACGGAAAATTTTTATATGCTACAAATAGAGGAACTGCAAATGACATTACATGTTTTGAAATAAGCAATGATGGAAAATTAAAATGGATAGAAACAGTAAGTACTTTAGGAAAAGGACCAAGAAATTTTGCGATTGATCCAACTGGAAATTTTATTTTAATTGCGCATCAATACACCAATACTGTAGTGGTATTCAAAATAAACAAGGCAACTGGAAAACTAACCAATACTGGAAAAAAACTAGAGTTGTGCTCACCAGTATGTTTGGTATTTGAAAAATAAGAATACTATTTCTCTTTTCTTTTTTTGTCACGTGTTTTTAGCATATTTCTATTGACAGATCCGTGGGTTTTCTTTTTGGTTTTTGATGGTCCACCGAGATTTACTTTTTTATTCTTTTTTGACTTGTCATGAAAAGCGCCATCACCATCAAGTTTAGGTTTTTTTAATAAAAATTTAATGGCTTGTTTGTCTTTTTCTGGTGCAATCAAAACAGTAGAAATTTCAACTTCATCTGGCAGATTTTCGGCATCCAATTCCATATTCATTAACAATTCTGCTTCAATTTTAAATTCTTCCTCTCTAGGTGTAAACAAACTTATTGCTGTTCCTGTCGCATCAGCTCGACCTGTTCGACCAATTCTATGCATATACAACTCAGGATATTCCGGAATTTCAAAATTGATAACGTGAGAAATATTAGAAATGTCAAGACCTCTAGCCATAATATCAGTAGTAATTATTCCTCTCAAATTGCCTTCTTGAAAAGAAGCCATAGTACTCAATCTGTAATTTTGTGATTTGTTAGAGTGAATCACGCCAAACTGACCTTCAAAATGTTCTTCTATACGTTCGTGAAGCATATCCGAAATTTTCTTGTTATTGACAAATACCAATACACGATCCATAGTATCGTCAGTTTCTAAAAGGTGTTTTAATAAATTGACTTTGGTATTAAAATTCGGAACATTATAAGTAATTTGTTTGATGTTTTCTAATGGAGTTCCAGAAGCTGCCAATGTTACTTCTTCTGGAAAATCAAAGAAATCATTCAAAACAGCATCTACTTCTTCAGTCATTGTAGCCGAGAACAAGATGTTCTGACGTTTGGGTTTCATCATCGCTAAAATAGATGTTAGCTGTGCTCTAAATCCTAAATTGAGCATTTCGTCAAACTCATCAATTACCAATTTGGCAGTTTCGTCAAAACGAATGACATTATCCAAAGCCAAATCCATAGTTCGTCCTGGAGTTCCAACTAGAATATCAATTCCTTGATACACCGATTTTTTTTGTGTATTGATATTTACACCACCATATATACCCAAAGTTCTAACCGACATATATTGTGTCAATTTTTCTACTTCTTCAACTACTTGCACAACAAGCTCACGAGTTGGAACAAGTATGACGATTTTGGGTGTTTCGGTTGGAGTAAATTTGTATAATTTTAATAAAGGCAACAAATAGGCAAATGTTTTACCAGTACCCGTTTGAGCAATCCCCATCATATCACGTCCAGACATAATTACAGAAAAAGATTTTTCTTGTATAGGTGTAGGAATTGTAAAACCCAATTCATCAATTGCTTTTTGAACTGATTTGGGAAGATTAAATTGCTCGAAAGTACTCATTTGCTTGTATTTTGTGCAAAGGTACACAATAATTGTGGATTCTATTTAAAAGAAGAATTAGGTGTCATTTCACCGATGATTTTGTGTTTTCAACGGAAATTATTTTAAGTTATCTTTTTTTTCGTTAAATTTTCAAGTAATTGTAAGATTTTCAACTATCTAATCCTTTTCCGAATGGAAAAAAAAGACATTAGCAGTAATTTACTATATACACAAAAACACTTCGATTTATTGCATAAATTATATCGATACACGTTTGAGGCGAACAATGATGAAGTCAAAATAAATACAATAATTACAGAAACTGCAGTAGATGGTTTAAACATTAGTAGAGCTAGTATATGGATATTAGAAGAGGGTAAATTGGTTTGCATAGATTTATTTGATAAAACAACAACAAAGCACATAACCGAAAAAGAGATACTTGCATCAGATTATCCTGTCTATTTTAAAGCCTTAAATGAAGGTATTGCAATTGTTGCAAATGATGCATTAACAAATAAATTCACTTCTGAATTAAACGAAAATTATTTAAAGCCTCTAGATATCAAGTCTATTCTTGATTTACCCATTCGTGAAAACGGAAAACTAATAGGTGTTTTATGTTGTGAAAATAAAAAAAATAAAAAAAACTGGAATGAAGCAGATTTAGCTTTTGCTCGATCTATTACAGATATATATTCTATCTTGAAAGTTCAATTTCATAGAAAAATAATAGAAAAAGAATTAATTGAAAGTAAAAGAAAATTAAGTCTTATAACAGAAACATCAAAAGATGGTTTTGTGATATTCGAGAATAGATTTGTAACTTATATTTCATCTAATTATGCCAAATTAATTGGATATGATTTGGATGAAATACATTCGATGACACCTGATGATATTTTTAATCATATGCACCCAGATGATGTCGAAAATGTAAAAGCTATTATTTATTATAATCTCTCAAAAAAAATTAAAAATTTCAAATACCAACATCGATTAAGAAATAAATCTGGTAAATATTTGTGGCGTGAAGATTCTGCAAGTGTTATTTATGATTCAAAAGGACTTTATTCAAAGTACATCATTATTTCGAGAGATATTTCTGCAATGAAAGATACCGAAATAAAAATTGAAAAACTATATGCTTTATCAAAATCTCAAAACGAAAAACTGTTAGATTTTACCCATATCATTTCTCATAATATTAGATCAAATACGAGCAATATGACAATGATTATCAACTTAATAGATGAAACAAATGATGAAGCTGAGCGAAAAGAATATTTTCAATTACTGAAAGAAAGTAATGCCAAACTTTCTGATACCATTTATTACCTAAACGAAACAATAAATGTAAAACTAAACACAACCGAACAAAAAGTTCCTTTAAGTGTTAAGTCTGAAATAGAAAAAGCATTGATTGGTATAAACGGAATTATTAAAAATGAAAAAGTTGAAATTTTTATAAATGTTACAGAGGATTGTACAATTAAAAGTATTCCATCTTATTTTGAGAGTATTATGTTTAATCTAATTACTAATGCTATCAAATATAAAGCACACGATAGAAACCCAATAATTACAATAGAATTAGTCAAAAAAGGATCAAAATGTATTATTTCGGTCAAGGATAATGGATTAGGAATAGATATGAATAGAAATAAAGATAAAATATTTGGTATGTATAAAACTTTTCACGGAAACAGTGATGCCGTTGGACTTGGTCTTTTTATGACCAAAAACCATGTCGAAGCACTAGGCGGTACAATAGAATTAGAGAGCGAAGTAGGTAAAGGGTCTAAATTTAAACTAACTTTTGATGCGTAATTTTGATTTAACTTATATAATAGACGACGATTCAACATTTGTATTTGTATTGAAGAAGTTGCTTAAAAAAATTGAAAATTTTAATGAAATAAGAAACCTTGTCAATGGTGAAGAAGCTATAACGGTTTTAGAAAATCATTACTCAAATGAAGAAAGTTTTCCAGACATTATTTTTTTAGATATTAATATGCCAATGCTTGATGGATGGCAATTTCTTGAAGAAATTGAACAATCTAATTACCATCAAAAATGCAATATATATATTGTTTCTTCTACTATAGATATTAATGAAATTGAAAAATCTAAGAATTATGCATCTATAAAAGGTTTTATTCCTAAACCCGTTTTAGAAAATACATTGAAAGATATATTAATGATTTAAAGAAATTTAAAATCCTTCAAAAACACCCAAACCAAAAAGGGCAAAATCATATTTCACTGGATCTGTAGCATCTAGACTACGAAGTTGGGCGTCCAATTCTGCCAAAGCTTTACCATCATTTTGTTTTCGGGTAAGCAATTCAAGTTTACTAGCCACATTGCCAGAATGAACATCAAGCGGACAAGACAGTTTATGAGGTGAAATACTTTTCCAAATCCCCAAATCAACACCAGCATTGTCTTTTCTAATCATCCATCTCAAATACATATTGATGCGTTTGGCAGCAGAATTATTCAAAGGATCTGAAATGTGTTTTTGAGTTCTGGTTTGATGTTTTATCTCAAAAAAAAGCTTTCTAAACTCGTGGATACTTTTTCCTAAATGATGGTTTTCTTGATGTAATGCAAATACAGCTTCTATACCATTATGATGGGTATATATATGTTGCAACCCTTTAATAAATGTTCCAAAATCCTGACCGTTAAAGGTTCTGTGAACAAAAGTTGATAGTTTTTCTATATCATTATCAGAATGGGACATGACAAAATCATAGGGTGAATTACCCAATAAATTCATCATTTTATGCGAATTCTGAATAATCATTTTACGATTTCCCCAAGCAATAGTAGCACTCAAAAATCCTGCAATTTCTATATCTTCTTTTTGAGAAAACAAATGCGGTATTTGAATAGGATCAGATTCTATAAAATTCGGATTGTTGTATAAAGTTACTTTTTCATCCAAAAAAGATTTCAAATCACTAAAATTCATTTTAGACAATTTTTCCATCTACCATAACCAATTTTCTATCGGCCATATTGGCTAAATCTTCATTATGAGTAACAATGACAAAGGTTTGACCAAATTCATCTCGCAATTTAAAAAACAATTGGTGCAAATTTTCTGCCGATTGGGTATCTAAATTTCCCGATGGTTCATCTGCAAAAATAATGGCTGGTTTGTTGATCAAAGCTCTAGCTACTGCCACACGTTGTTGTTCTCCACCAGAAAGTTCGTTGGGTTTGTGATCAATTCGATGAGAAAGTCCAAGGTATTCTAAAAGTTTTTTGGCTTCAACTTCTGTTTCAGTTTTATTTTTACCAGCTATATATGCTGGAATGCACACATTTTCTATAGCCGAAAATTCGGGTAGCAATTGATGAAATTGAAAAATGAATCCCAAATTTAAATTTCGAAATTGAGATAACAACTTATCTTTCATTTGAAGGATATTTTGACCATTAATCTCTAAAATCGAATTGCTGTCTTTTGTTGGTTGGTCTAATGTTCCTAAAATTTGAAGCAAGGTAGTTTTACCGGCACCAGAAGCTCCAACAATTGAAACAATTTCTCCTTTTTTGATATACAAATCGACACCTTTGAGAACGTGTAAATCGTCGTAATATTTATGTATGTTTTTGGCCTCAATCATAGAAATAAGTCTTTATGCAAAGAAACAAAGTTTTTCAGAAAAACAGACTAACATTGTGAGTTATAATAATAGGAATCTTCATTTTTCGAAAATTTGAAATTCAAAATTAAAGTTGGCATTAGTTTTGTACATTAGATATTAATTATAAAAATAAAAAATGTCTTCAGAATTGCATAATACAGTTGTACCCAATAATAAAACAAGAGATTTAGTTTTAAGTTTACTTTTTGATGGTATAGGTATGCTCTCATTTACAGTTCCTTTTATTGGAGAATTTGCGGATGTAATTTGGGCACCAATAGCAGGTTATCTAATGACCTATTTGTACAAAGGAACCGTTGGTAAAGTGGCTGGTATTTTTACTTTTCTCGAAGAAATTCTGCCTTTTACTGATATTATACCATCATTTACCTTGACTTGGTTGTATACTTATGTGATTAGAAAAAATTAAAAAGTAGCATATTCTAGTTAAATTTCACTTTTAAATTTCACCGCAAATCATTTTAGTATTTATATACTTTTAATTTGTGAATTTGCGGTTCTAGTCAAAATTTAATATAAAATTTTTCTATTCCCATTTTTCTATTCCCAATAATTTTTTGCCTAAATCATTTAATTCGGCTGTTTCATATTTTGTCTGCTCCCAATTTCTTGGATCGCCGGGGAAAGCATATCCTTCTGGAGCAATACGATTTTTCCAAGAATTGATACGCCACTCAAGTAAAGCTTGATTATCTTCTTCTGCTGGCATCATCGAAATGTATTGAGCAATACGCACTTTGTTTACGCTTATGTTTGGTCGTATACCGTGAGGTTGTAAACTATTAAAAACCAATAAATCGCCAGCTTCCATTTTTACTTTTACCAAATCAAAACCTTCAGTATTGGGTTGAAAACGATTTCTGTCTTCAGGTTGAGTCAATTTCCAAGTATCGTAGGTTTTGAACAATTCTGGTAGACATTGAAAACCACCTACATTTTCATCGGTTTGATCTGCCAAGGCCAAAACACCTTGTACGTTTACAGGTTTTGTTTCAGGATCATAATCCCAATGTATAAATCCTTTGTACTCATGTCCTGGACGAATAGGAATATTCAAAATAGCACGATCTATAGTTACCCATAATTTATCTGTTCCCCAAATATCGGCAAAAACATCGTGTAGTTTTTGAGTCATTCTATTATTCCATAAATGCTGATGGTTATACACTTCAACCATACCTGTATTGGCGAGTTCTTTCATTTGCATTTCAGCTCTAGATGGCGTGTACCAAGTTGCCATATCATTTGGATCTTTTTCATCAAATTCCCATAAAAAATCAGCGGTTGCTTGTGCTTGCTCTTTTGGTACTACGTTTTTGATTACGATATAGCCATTGGTAATCCAAAAATCCCATTCGCTTTCTGTTAATACTCGAAGTGGTTTGCCATTACTACGATCATTAAGTTTTAAACTACTACTTTTAGAAGTCGATGGGTTGCCTGGAATATCTTTATGTGCAATATTGGTTTGCATATTGGGTGTCATTGTTGGCACCATAGTTTTATCTGTCATATTATTATGTTTTATGTTTTAATAAGACAAATTTATATTCAAAAAATTTCTTTTTAATCATCTGGATTTGCAAAAAATTGTTCTGTATTGATATTAATTTATATATTTATCATTAATTATCAAAAATAAGGTAATGAAAGCAAAGTTAGAAACGATTCAAAACGATATTGAAAGTTCGTTTAAAATATTACTTACACCCAATTTGAATGATGTTTTTTATTGGCATTTTCATCCAGAATATGAAATTGTTTATGTAGAAGCCAATAACGGTTTGCGACATATTGGCAATCATATCTCAAAATATGAAGGTAGTGATATTGCATTGATTGGTCCAAACATTCCACATTTAAACTTTGATTATGGTGTAAAAAACACTGTGAATACGGTGGTAGTTCAAATGAAGGAAAATTTTTTAGGTGATGATTTTTTTTCATTGCCAGAAATGAACGCAATTAAAAATTTATTCGAAAAATCTAAAAGCGGTATAGTATTTTATGGTGAAACCAAAAAAATTGCTGGAGAAAAACTAAAGCTATTAAAAACATTACCTCACTTTGAACAATTACTAATGTTATTGCAAATTTTTAATTTGTTGGCAAATAGTACAGAATCCGAAATTTTAAATGCAAAACCCATTGCCAATGCATCTATTTTAAAAGAGCAACAACGATTGCAAATGATAAATCATTATATTGAAGCCAATTACCAAAATGAAATTGATGTAAATGTAGTTGCGCAGGTATGCAACCTGTCAACGCCAGCATTTTGCAGGTATTTTAAGAAAACAACACATTATACTTTTACCGATTTCTTAAATCAATTTCGTATCAATCAAGCTAAAAATCTTTTGCTACAAAATAAAAACATTACAGAAACTTGTTATGAATGTGGGTATTCTAGCATTTCTTATTTTAATAAAGTGTTTAAGAAAATGACCGGAGAGAATCCTTCTAGTTTCAAAAAAAACATTACAAAACAATTTTAATTTTATTCTTTTGGTAGTAAAAAACCCAATTTCATACCTCGAAGTATTTTTTTTTCAAAAGCCCAGAAGAATTTAAATTGGCCAAAAATAAATCCTATTAAAACCAATAATACTTGGTATATAGGAAATATCAGTAACAATCGAATAGGAGTGAACCAAAATCCTAAATCAGCTTTTGCGATGCCAAACCATATACAAAATGGTTTGGAAAGCCAGGCAGAAGCAGACCCAGTTAGTGCAAAAACAATAAAAATGATCGTAAGTTGGAAATTTGATTCTATACCCCAACGTTGTTTCAATTTTTGCATAGCATTTATATTAATGCAAATATAAATGAATTGTAAATAAAGATTATAGTTTTTGTTTGTATCGATTCTGAAAAAAGACAAAATAATTATAAAGCAAATAATTTACTTCATAACCGTAATGAATATTCGAATCATAATCAATTCGCAATTCGTATAATTTAGTATCGTATAGAAAAGGTTGCATGGCACGATTATTCCATTCATTTACATAAAATTTATTTTTTATTTCTAAATAGGACAAAGAATAAAAATTTCTTGGTTTGGCCGAACTCATTAGCCAAGTATCAAAACCCGGTTCAATAATAATGACTTCATATTCAAGTGAATCATTAGCAATCCGTACTGTATCTTTTTGAGCAATTGTGGTATTTTTGGTTTTGGGTATGGAAGATTTTGAGGTTACACAACCCAATACAATTGCAAAAATTAGAAATACAAAAACTATTTTTTTCATTTAATATTTGATTATTTTTTAAAACTGCAAAGCAACTTTCAAATCAAATTCATCATAAATGGTTCTATCTCCTAAATCATCAAAAAAGCTACCAGAACCATATTGTATGCCGTATTTGGTTCTATCGATGGTTAAATCTGCTGTAGCGGTTTTTCCTTTTAAAAGTAAATCAAAAGTAACGGGATTTGTTTTTCCTTTAATGGTTAAATCGGCAGTTACTTTATAAAGATTTTTGCTTTTCTCTGAAATGGTTTTAAAAACTAATTTTGAAGTTTTAAATCCTTCGGTATCAAAAAAATCAGTTGATTTCAAATGGCCTTCGAGTTTTTCTTTGCCTTTTCCAGATTGATCATTATTGTTTAATGTAGTCATATCTACAACAAATGTTCCTTCAACAATTTTTTTATTGGTAAAAACCAATGATCCTTCTTTGAATTTTAAGGTGCCTTTATGTTCACCAGTAACTTTTTTTCCTGTCCAAGTTATGATACTTTTTGTAACATTAATTTTTTTGGTTTGTGCCGAAAAGGTAATACTAGTAAGGAATACCAATACTACAAATAGGATTTTTTTCATAAGTACATTATTTTGGTTGGTTAATACTATAATAGATTAATATTCAGATATTTAATTAAAAATCGAATACAACCAAAGTTACGATAAAAACAAATTAAAATTAAATTTAGGCAGTGTTTTTTTTAATAAAAAAAAGAAAACCCTAACATATAAATGTCAGGGTTTTACAAAAATGTATTTTTGGTTTGAAATTACAAATCCAAGTTCACGTTTAATTCAAAATTATCTGAAATAGCTTTATCGCCTAAATTGTCAAAGAAACTTCCTGAACCGTATTTGATATCATATTTTGTTCTATCAATAACAAGTTTTGTAGTAGCTGTTTTTCCTGTAACTGTGATATCAAAAGTTATTGGATTAGTGCTTCCTTTTATAGTCAAATCAGCTGTAACAGCATAGGTACCTTTTCCTTTAGCTCCAATTGTTTTGAAAATTAAAGTGGCCGTAGGAAATTTTTCAGTACCAAAAAAGTCACCAGACTTTAAGTGTCCTTCTAGTTTTTCTTTTCCTTCACCAGCTTTTAAATCGGTTACTAGAATAGAATTCATATCAACAGTAAAAGTTCCACCAGTTAATTTTTTTCCTTTAAAAACTAAAGCGCCGTCTTTTAAACTAATTGTTCCTTCGTGTTGACCTGTAACTTTTTTACCAATCCAAGTAATTTTACTTTTTTCAACATTTACTTTTTTGGTTTGTGCAGAAACTAGTGTTGAAACAGTTACTAATAAGGCAATGGCAATTGATTTTAAATTTTTCATTTTTTTAAATTTGATTAAGGTTAATAATTATTGTGTAATAAATAAGTCTTTATTAGATTTTCTAACTTTTTTGTAATGTTGTGTGGCATCTTCTTCATGACGATAACCAACAGCTGCAACTAAAGTAGCGTTAAGATTGAGTTTATCTAAATCTAAAATTTCATTGTATTGTGAAGGAACAAAACCTTCCATTGGCGTAACATCTATTTTTAATTCTGAAGCAACATTCAGTAAATTTCCCAAAGCAAGATAAGTTTGTTTGGCTGTCCAAATATTTTTCACCTCTTCAGATAGTGGCAAAACATTTGATTTCATATAATCAGCATACCCTTGAACTGCTTCTGCAGGAATGCCTCTAGTGTCAATCAAATTTTTGAAGTAGTCATCTATTTCAGGTTCTCCAATATTAGTAATATTTGCGAAAACTATTAAATGCGATGCATCAACAATTTGTGTTTGTCCCCAAGAAGCAGCTTGTAACTTTGCTCTCAATTCTGGGTTTTCAACAATTATTACTTTATAAGGCTGTAAACCATAAGAAGAAGCACTAAGTGTAATAGCTTCTTTCAAAATATTTAAATCTTTATCAGATACTTTTTTGGAAGTATCAAATTTTTTGGTGGCATATCGCCATTTTGCATTCTCAATAAAATCACTCATAATTTTGGTTTTCTATATTTCTCTAATAATTCATTTAATAGTTCTAATTCTGATGACGATAGATTTTGGGCAAAATCATTTTCGTGCTGATTCACTTCAGGTTCTAAGATGGTTAATAACTGAAGTCCTTTTGATGTAATTTCAATTTCCATTTTTCGTCTATTCTCAGGACAAACTTCTCGTGTAACCAATCCTTTGTTTAATAATTTATCAATCAATCGTGTGGTATTGCTACTTTTAGCAATCATGCGTTCTTGTATGACACACATATTAGCAGGTTTGCCTTTTTGACCTCTAAGAATGCGTAATACATTATATTGCTCTGGCGAAAGTTCATAAGGTTTCAAAATCTCATTAAATCGATCATTTACAATATTTTGAGTGTACAATATATTAAGGTTAGCACTTTTGGCTTCACTTAATTTTATAGTCGTCTTTATGTACTCTTCAATTTTCATTTCTGATCTATCTTATTTGTAGATACAAATGTAGTAAAGAATATATTTGTATATACAAATAAATAGTTATTTTTATGTTAATAAATTGAAAGCAACTTTATGAATGCAGTTTTAATGGAAAAACGTATTTTTGAAAAAAATATTGTTATGGATGTAACGCAAAAAGAGTGGGTAGAGCAATTGCAAAAAGACCCAAATGCGGTGATTTTAGATGTAAGAACTGAAGACGAATGGAACGAAGGTTATATCTCGAATGCGATAAATATTGATATCTATAAAGGTCAAGGATTTATTTATAAAGTCGAAGTACTGGATAAAAACAAAAACTACTATGTGTATTGCAAAGCAGGAGGAAGGAGTGCTCAAGCTTGCAGCATTATGAATCAAATGGGATTTGAAAACACCTATAATCTTGAAGGTGGCTTTATGAATTGGGAAGGTGAGGTTACTTTGCCAAAACAAGAATAATTATTTTTTTGACGCCTTGCGAACTATTTTAGAAATTGTATTGTAAAAATCTTTGATACATTTTCTGTTAATTTGATTTGCTTTTAACTCAATTATGGAGTTGTCTTTTTCTTTGATAACGATTTTGTAAAGATAGAATTTATGAATTAAAGAATAGACTAAAAGTACTAATCCAAAAGAAGTTAGGCTGATGAACATTTCTTTCTTTTCAGATTCAAAATAAAAATAGGTAAATGAAATGATGCTAACCGATAATAAAAATAAAACCACATTGGAATAAAAAACTCGATGTTTTAGCAGATTAATCTTGTCGATATCGTCAATACGAATTTTATTTTGAGAAGCACCGTTTGTTAAAATAATTTGTTCTTCGGTTATTAAGCCAAATTTTTCATTAAAATGAAGTACTTGATTATCGGTTTGAAATGTAGTCATAAAAATTAGTTTTAACTATATACGAAGTTCACTATAATTTTGGATTTATTGGAGTAGAATGTTTTCTACAGAAAATAAC
>JAYTNO010000167.1:0-3497 GCA_043748275.1 Flavobacterium sp.
TGTTGATCAAATGACAGCATCAAACGAAGGTTTTTTTGAATTACAAAGTGATGATAGCGCCAATCTGAAATCAGTTTTAGCACAACATCCAGCAATTGAAAAAATAATGGAAGAGAATGGAAAAATTATGGTTTACTTAAAAAGCTCTTTAAATGCGGGTGATTTAAATAAATATCTTTTTGAAAAAAATATTGTTTTAAACCATCTTGTAAAACGCAAACATAGTTTGGAAGAACAATTTTTAGAATTAACCAATACCAAAAAATAAAATTTATCCCATTAAAATGAAACGACTTCTATCGATAGAATTACAAAAAATATGGAAAAACAAGGCTAGTCGAGTTCTAACTCTATCCTATTTTATCATATTAACATTTATAGCGTTAATTGCTTCAATCAAATTTGATTTGGGTATTTTCAAATTTCATTTAGCAGAAATGGGTATTTTTAATTTTCCGTTTATTTGGCATTTTAATACCTATATCGCTGCAGCTTTAAAATTTTTCTTAGCCATTGTTATCGTTTCTATGATGGCAAATGAATATACGTATGGAACTTTAAAACAAAATTTAATAGACGGTTTGAGTAAACAAGAATTTATAAAATCTAAATTTATTACAGTTGTGGCTTTTGCGTTAACATCAACCATTTTTGTCTTTATAATGAGTTTAATTTTAGGATTTAGCTTTTCTTCTTATACTGAATTGAGCATTGTTTTTTCTGATTTAGAATATATTTTGGCCTATTTTGTTAAGCTTGTGGGCTTTTTCTCATTCTGTTTATTTTTAGGTATTTTAATAAAACGTTCTGCTTTTGCATTAGGATTTTTATTAGTTTGGGGTATTATTGAAGGAATCATTAAAGGAATATTAACTTTTAGGTTATTTCCTGAAGGCAATACAGCCAATCAAATTATTCAGTTTTTGCCTCTAGAATCAATGTCTAATTTAATAGTAGAACCATTCTCTAGATTGTCGGTTGTCAAGAGTATCGGGACACAAATTGGTGTAGAAAACTTTAAGGATTATGGCGTACATTGGTTTTCTATTTTGATAGTTATTTTCTGGATTATTATTTTTGTGTTAAGTTCTTATAAATTATTAGAAAAAAGAGATTTATAGTATCTTTGTCGATACTATGAAGATTTTTAAAAATATATTTATAATTCTATTATTAATTGGTGGTTCAACCAATACCATTGCTCAATATATATCTGTAGACGATACTAAAACTGCACAACAACTTGTTGAAGATGTTTTAATCAATAGTCCTTGTGCTAGTGTTTCAAATTTTACTGTAGTTGGAGACACTTTTAGTCCAGGAGAACAGAGTTATGGTTATTTTAATGCTGGCTCAAGTAGCTTTCCTTTTTCTGAAGGAATTGTTTTGAGTACTTCTAGAGCAAAAAGAACTGCAGGTCCAAATGACAATCTTATTGATGAAGGAGATACAGCTTGGCAAGGTGATAACGATTTAGAGCAAACCTTGGGTATCAGTAATACTTTCAACGCAACTTCTTTAGAATTTGATTTTGTTCCACTCACAAGTTCTATAAGTTTTGATTACATTTTTGCCTCAGAAGAATATCAAGGTTCCGCACCTTGTAGGTATTCTGATGGTTTTGCTTTTTTATTGAAAGAAAAAAATTCAACAAATTCGTATCAAAATTTAGCTATAATACCCAATACAACTCTTCCTGTTTTAGTTACAAGTGTACATCCAGATATTCCTGGAAGTTGCTCTGCAGAAAACGAAACCTATTTTGGAGGATATAACAATTCTAATGCTGCTATCAATTTTAATGGTCAAACTGTTGTTATGACAGCCAAAGCAAGTGTAATTCCTGGAGTAATCTATCATATAAAATTAGTAATAGCAGACCAAGAAAACATCAGATATGATTCGGCCATTTTTCTTGGAGGAGGAAGTTTTAAAGTTGGCACAGATTTAGGTCCAAATCAATTATTAGCAACAAACAACCCAATTTGTGAAGGCAAAACATATCTTCTAGATGCTACAGAAGCAGGAAGCAATTCTTATAAATGGTTTAAAAACAATGTCGATACAGGAGTTACCACACCAACCTATCTTGTACAAGTTGATTCTGGAACTTATAGAGCCGAAGTAACACTTGGCACATCTACTTGCAAAGCTATTGGAGAAATTACGATAGAATATTCGTCATTACCAATTTTATCAAATACTACTATTGTTCAATGCAAAAACGGAACAAATGGAAAAACTTTTTATAATTTGACAAAAGTAGATAACATTATCAAAAACAATAACAGTACTTTGAGTAATGTATTGTATTACGAAAATTATTCAGATGCCATAAATCAAAATACTTCACAAGCTATTACAAACCCTACTAACTTTGAAAGTATCCCTAAAAATATATTTGCCAGTGTGAGTAATCCTTATGGTTGTTCTAGTGTTGCAACGGTTACATTACAAATTTCTAATAATCCAGTTCCAGATTTTGTGGATATTGAAACCTGTGATTTAGATGCTACTATTGATGGATTTTATACTTTTACATTAAGTAATTATAATGCTTCTATTTTATCTGGTTTACCTCCTGGATTGGTTGTTGAGTTTTATACTACCTATAATGATGCTCTACTTCAAACCAATATATTGCCAAATATTTATACAAATAGAATTAGAAACGACGAAACACTATATGCAAAAATCATAAATGGTTCTGATTGTTATGGTATAATTACCATATATCTTTTTGTAAATACTTTACAACCAATTGATTTTGGTGATGAAATTATTAATTTGTGTGATGGTGATCCTAAAACATTAGCTATTTCTAATTCATATTTGAGTTATGAATGGAGTACAGGCGAAACAAATGTTTCTCAAATACATGTAACAACTCCAGGAGATTATACAGTTACTGTTTCAGATAAAAATACATGTAGAGCAACCAAAAAATTTATTGTTAAAGCATCTGGAAAACCAACAATAACTTCTATTGACATTGATGATCTTCAAGGAAATAACAATACAGTTTTAATTAATTATTCTGGAATGGGTACATATGAATTTTCTTTAGATGGTTTCAACTTTCAAGACAGTCCTTTATTTACAAATGTTTCTGAAGGCAAATACTTGATTCAGGTACGAGATATTTATGAATGTGGTGATGATTTTGAAACCATATTTGTATTAAATTATCCTAAATTTTTTACTCCAAATAATGATGGTTATAATGACATTTGGGAAATGAATAATAATGATTCTTTGATCGATTCAAAAATAAAAATCTATAATCGCTACGGACAACTCGTTTATGAGTTTTCTGGCGACAAAAGTGGTTGGGATGGAAAATTTAATTCAAGTGACTTACCTTCTGAAGATTATTGGTTTGTTTTAACCAAAGCCAATGGAAAAATCACTAAAGGACATTTTGCTTTAAAGAGATAATTTCTACATTTTTTTTACTAATTTTATCAAATGAAAAAAAATATCTTTTTATATTTTTT
>JAYTNO010000168.1:0-3456 GCA_043748275.1 Flavobacterium sp.
TTCTGAAAAAGGTAAGAATCCAATTGTGAAATTAACATCATTTGATAAACAACTTTTAGGTCAGGTAGCTGCGAAAATTAGAGGTTTCCGCAAACCAGAACCATACAAAGGAAAAGGTGTTAAATTTGTAGGTGAAGTATTAAGAAGAAAAGCAGGTAAATCAGCGTAAAAAATAACATTATGTCATTAACAAAACCTGAAAGAAGACAGAGAATCAGATTCAGAATTAGAAAAGCAATTAGTGGTACTGCTACTAATCCAAGACTATCTGTATTTAGAAGTAACAAAGAAATTTATGCTCAACTTATTGATGACGTGAACGGAGTTACTTTACTAGCTGCTTCTTCAAGAGAAAAAGAAATAGGAAAAGGTACGAACATTGAAGTGGCTACTGCAGTTGGAAAACTAGTTGCAGAGAAAGCTTTAAAAGCTGGGATTGAAGTAGTAACTTTCGATAGAGGAGGTTATTTATATCACGGTCGTATTAAATCATTAGCGGAAGGCGCGAGAGCGGCTGGACTTAAATTCTAATATAGTATGTCTAATAGTAAATACAAGAATGTAGAGTTAGTAAAACCAAGTGGTCTTGAATTAAAAGATCGTTTGGTGAGTGTAAATCGTGTTACTAAGGTTACAAAGGGAGGTAGAGCTTTTGGCTTTTCTGCTATTGTAGTTGTAGGTGATGAAAACGGTGTTGTTGGTCATGGATTAGGAAAATCTAAAGACGTTTCTGAAGCAATTGCGAAAGCAGTAGAAGATGCTAAGAAAAATTTAGTGAAAATTCCTTTGCATGGACAATCGGTACCTCACGAACAAAAAGGTAAATTTGGTGGTGCACGTGTATTCTTAATTCCTGCCTCTCATGGTACAGGAGTTATTGCTGGTGGAGCTGTTCGTTCAGTTCTTGAATCAGTAGGAATTCATGATGTATTATCTAAATCTCAAGGATCATCCAATCCACACAACGTAGTGAAAGCAACTTTTGATGCTTTATTACAAATGAGAAGCGCTTATACTGTTGCAAAACAAAGAGGTGTTTCTTTAGAAAAAGTTTTTAAAGGTTAATTCAAGGAAATTATGGCTAAATTATTAGTAAAACAAGTTCGAAGCAAAATCAATTGTCCTCTAACACAAAAAATAGGATTAGAAGCTTTAGGTCTACGTAAAATGGGACAAGTTGTGGAGCATGATTCAAATCCTGCTATCCTTGGTATGATAAACAAAGTAAAACACTTAGTTTCTGTAGAAGAAGCTAAATAATAAATTTATAGTTATGAATTTAAGTAACTTACAACCAGCTGAAGGTTCTACACATAATCAAAACAAAAGATTAGGTAGAGGTGAAGGTTCAGGTAAAGGTGGTACTGCTGCAAGAGGACACAAAGGTGCAAAATCTCGTTCAGGATATTCAAAAAAGATTGGTTTTGAAGGTGGACAAATGCCACTTCAAAGACGTGTACCTAAATTTGGTTTCACAAATATCAATCGTAAAGAATACCAAGGTGTAAACCTTGACTCTCTTCAACTACTAGTTGATAATGGAATTGTTACAGATACTGTAGATATGTCAGTTTTTGTTACAACTAGATTAGCAACAAAAAATGAAATCGTAAAGATTTTAGGTAGAGGTGAATTGAAAACTAAATTAAAGGTAACTGCTCACAAATTTACAGCAACTGCAAAAGCTGCTATTGAAGCTGCGGGTGGAGAAGCTGTAATAATATAATTTTTCTAATACGATGAAGAAATTTTTTGAATCATTAGCCAATGTTTGGAAAATCGAGGAATTAAAAAACAGAATCTTAATTACTTTAGGAATCTTATTAGTTTATCGTTTTGGTGCACACGTTACACTTCCAGGTATTGACGCTACTCAATTAAATAGTTTAGCTGGTCAAACAAAAAATGGTATTGGTTCAATTTTGGATATGTTTACTGGTGGTGCATTTTCTAAAGCTTCAGTTTTTGCTTTAGGAATTATGCCTTATATATCTGCTTCAATTGTAGTTCAGTTAATGGGAATAGCTATTCCTTATTTACAAAAATTACAAAAGGACGGAGAAAGTGGTAGAAAGAAAATCAATCAAATTACACGTTGGTTGACTATAGCAATTACCCTTGTACAAGGACCAGGATACATATATAATCTTTACAGAACTTTACCAAGTAATGCTTTTTTATTAGGATTTGATTCTTTCTCATTCTTATTTTCATCAGTATTAATTCTAACTACAGGAACAATATTTGCAATGTGGTTAGGTGAAAAAATTACTGATAAAGGTATTGGGAATGGTATTTCATTATTGATTATGGTTGGAATTTTAGCTAGATTGCCACAAGCATTCATTCAAGAATTCTCTTCTACAATTACTAATAATAATGGTGGACCTATGTTATTAGTTATTGAAGTTATTATTTGGTTATTAGTGATTATAGCTTGTGTATTACTTGTTATGGCAGTTAGAAAAATTCCAGTACAATATGCTCGACGTACTACAACTGGAGATTTCGAAGCTGATATGATGGGTGGTAACAGACAGTGGATACCTTTAAAATTAAATGCATCAGGAGTAATGCCAATCATTTTTGCTCAAGCAATTATGTTTATTCCAGCTGCTTTAGCAGGATTATCACAATCAGAAACATCACAATCTATAGCAGGTGCATTTAGTAATATGTTTGGTTTTTGGTATAATTTTGTATTTGCTACACTTATAGTAGTATTTACATTCTTTTATACTGCTATTACCGTACCAACTAATAAAATGGCTGACGATTTAAAACGAAGTGGTGGTTTTATTCCTGGTATCAAACCGGGTGTTGAAACTTCAGATTTCTTAGATAAAATAATGTCTTTAATTACATTTCCAGGTTCATTATTCCTTGCATTAATAGCTGTGTTCCCAGCAATTGTAGTGAGTTTTGGAGTACAACAATCTTGGGCAATGTTTTTTGGAGGAACTTCCTTAATAATTATGGTTGGTGTTGCGATAGATACTATTCAACAAATCAATTCATACATATTAAATAAGCATTATGACGGTTTGATGAAAAGTGGTAAAAATAGAAAGGCAGTAGCTTAATTTTTATGGCAAAACAATCAGCAATAGAACAAGACGGATCAATCATTGAAGCATTATCAAATGCGATGTTTCGTGTTGAATTAGAAAATGGACATATAGTAATAGCTCATATATCTGGAAAAATGCGTATGCATTATATCAAATTATTACCTGGTGATAAAGTGAAACTAGAAATGAGCCCTTACGATTTGTCAAAAGCAAGAATTACTTATAGATATTAAAGATATTCAAAATGAAAGTAAGAGCATCAGTTAAAAAAAGAAGTGCCGAGTGCAAAATTGTACGAAGAAAAGGCAGATTATACGTAATCAACAAAAAGAATCCTAGATTTAAACAAAGACAAGGATAGTTATGGCAAGAATAGCAGGGGTAG
>JAYTNO010000169.1:0-21155 GCA_043748275.1 Flavobacterium sp.
TTTTGCTCCCTCTCTTGGGCTCGAACCAAGGACCCTCTGATTAACAGTCAGATGCTCTAACCAACTGAGCTAAGAAGGAAAGTGTATTTCACTTTTAAAGCGGTGCAAATATAATGCGATTTTTATTTTCCACAAATAAAAACCAAACTTTTTTAGAAAAATTTATCAACGATAATTTCAAGAATGTCTTTTCCGAAGGTTAAAGCCATAAGGCTCAGCAAGAAAATCATTCCACCAGTCTGTACATATTCCATCGCTTTATCGCTCAAAGTACGTCCAGTAATCATTTCTGCAATGGTAAATAAGGCATGTCCTCCATCTAATCCAGGAATTGGCAACAAATTCATAAAGGCTAATCCTATAGAAAACATCGCAGTAAATTTCCAAACAAATTCCCAGTCCCAAGTAGTTGGCAATTGTCTAGTAATACCAATTGGACTTTTTACTTGTTTATAAGCTTCTGTTTTTGGTTTCAGGATAAGTTTAAATTGCTTGATGTTATAAACAAATTGTGTATAAGATTCTTCAACAGCTTTAGGTACTGCTTTAAAGAAACTCATTTTGTTGGTTATAATAAAATCTGTTTTTTCTTTCCTTTTGTTTTTAAAGCCAATTTTGGCGCTATCAGACACAAAAACTCTCAAAGCTAATGTTTCTGAAGCTCTTTTTATGTTTAAGGTAACTGAGTCTTTTTTATGAGTTTTTAAATTATTCTGAAATTCATCAAAATAAGTAAACGATTTACCATTTACCGCAACTACTTGATCGTTTTTTTGTAATCCTGCTTTTTGTGCATTCGATTTTGGGAAAACAGAATCTACCACAACACCTATAAAACGGGGTGAAATAAAATCACGCCCTTCTTTTTTCAAGATATCTCTTTTGTGTTCGTCTGTTAATAGTAAAGTTTCTTTGGTTCCATTTCTTTCTACTTCAACTTTATCTCCCAATAAAATGTCTAATACTAATCTGTCAAAACGCTCTTGTTTTTTACCATCTACAGAAACAATTCTATCACCATTTCTAAAACCTGCCGCTTGTCCTACTTCTCCAAAAGCCAATCCGTTTTGTTGCAAGGCTTCAGTTGAAATGTATTTTTGTCCATAAGTACTATAAATTACAGTGTATAAAAACCAAGCTAAAAGGATATTTACTGTTATTCCACCAAGCATAATTATAAGTCGTTGCCATGCTGGTTTAGAACGAAACTCCCAAGGTTGAGGTGCTTGTTTCATTTGTTCTTTGTCCATACTTTCATCAATCATTCCGGCAAGTTTTACATAACCACCAATAGGTAGCCATCCAATTCCCCATTCGGTATCATTGATTTTCTTTTTGAATAAAGAAAAACCAGCATCCATAAAAAGATAGAACTTTTCAACTCTTACTTTGAATAATTTAGCAGGGATAAAGTGACCAAATTCGTGAAGTACAACAAGAACAGAAAGTATAAAAAGTATTTGTGCAATTTGTATGAAAGTATCCATTGAATAATCTAATTGTTTATAAAACGACAAAAGTAAGGTTTTCACCTTACCTTTTGCAATTTATGTCGTATAGGGTTATTTTTTTATGAATTTTTTAAGAATGGTACCTTGTGAAGTAATAATTTTTACAGAATACATTCCGTTTGAAAATTGACTTACCGGAATTTTATTCGAATTAAATTCTCCCACTTTTTGCCCTAATGCATTATAAATAATAACATTTTGCAACGTATATAGATTTGGAGTTTCTATATTAATCACTGAATTAGCAGGATTTGGATATAAAACTACCGATGAACTTAAATCAAAACTTGTTGCACCTAAACTAGCAATACTTTCAGTTGAAGTTAAGATGTCTTTTTTCGGGTCTAAAATAATAGAAGATACTGTAAAAGGTACATTCACAATAAATTGTTGTCCGTTTGTAGTATTATCTAAAACATAATCTTGTTGTTGACCAACAGAACCAATTAAACGAATTGGAATAGGCATTTCGAAGAAACTTACTGAAGGATCAGATTGAGATTGATTGATGGTTATTCTAGCTTGACCATTCCCCATATTATGTGCTTCTATATTATAAACCGGATATCCTTGATTGTAAACCCAATCATTAAAAAACTCAGTTAGATTTAATCCAGAAGTTGCTTCAAGATGCGCTTGTAAGTTTGGAGTTTTTGCATAACCGTATGCCAAAAGAGGATCGTTTAAATAATTGCGCATACCTTGAAAAAAATTAGTATCACCTAATTTAAAACGCAACATATTAATGACCATAGCACCTTTATTATAAGTCAATTGCCAACTAAAAATTCTATTTACATCTAATGCTTCATCATCAGTTAGGTAAACAGCACCATTAGTAGAATTGGTTATGGTATTAATCATATTGTTTTTATCGTTTGTAAATGCGGCTTCTCCGTCAAATTGTTGAATAACCATTGAGGCTAAATAAGTAGCAAACCCTTCGTTCAACCAAATATCTTTCCAAGAACCACAAGTAACTTTATCACCAAACCATTGATGTCCCATTTCATGAGCAATTAAACTTCTAGAATATCTTCCTTGTCCGTTTGCCGTCATAAATGAAACTGTAGTATGCTCCATTCCACCACCCCAACCAAATTGGCAATGACCATATTTTTCATTTCTAAAAGGATATGGACCAAATTTTGTTTCATAAAAATTAATAATATTTGGAGTAGGGGCAACACTTGCAATATTATTGGTTGCCGTTTCTGGATACATATAATTTATGATAGGAAAATAAGGGCTTTCTGTAGAGCCCAAACCACCTTGTTGATTATAAATCTGATAATTAGTAACTGCAATTGCTATTAAATAAGCTGGAATTGGATAATTATGTTTATAATGAGTAGTACTTGTACCATTGCCATTATCAACTTTAGCAAGTTGTAAACCATTAGCAACAGAATTATATTGGCTTGGCGCAGTAATATAAACATCAATAGAATTTACTTTATCGTTTAAATCTTGTTTACAAGGCCACCATTCCATTGCGCCAAAAGGCTCGGACAAAGTCCATAATACTGGAGTATTATTATGTTCATCTATACTAAAAGCACCAAATCCAGTTGTTGGTGGAATTCCAGAATAGGTAATACTTACAGAGTCAGTCACATTTATATTTTGTGTAACAGGTAAGTTTATTATCACTTCATTATTGGTACTTCTTGTAAAATTTAAAACATTCCCTCTTTGTTTTACAGTACTAACAGTAAGATCATTAGACAAATCAAAAGTGATGGTGTTCATGTTTTGTTTTGCAATATACTTAGTAGTAACTTCTCCGCTCACTGCATAAATTGCTGGATCAACATTAAATTTTAAACGATGATAAATAATATCATAATTATCAGTATTTGGATTCGTTACAAGATTCATTCTTTTTGAAGCCGATTTTCTTTCAGCTTTAACCATATCTGTCATTTCATTTTGTATGGATTGAGCAAATAAAGAGACAAAAGAAAATAAGGTAAGTAGTAGGTAATATTTTTTCATTGTATGAATTTTTTTTGCGAATTTAAATAATTCTTTAATAAACGAGTGTTAATTTTCACATAAATGCTTCTATTTAACCAAAATACTAATGTTTTATAAGAAATTAACTTTTTTTAAATGCATCATTTTATCTAAAACATTTGATTAAATTTGCGTGCTTAATTCAGGAAAGAATTCAGGATTAATAAAAAAAGAGATATGTTACAAATTGCCTACATCAGAGAAAATCAAGAAAAAGTAATCAAAGCCTTGGCCAAAAGAAATTTAGATGTCAAAGTTATTATTGAAGAAGTAGTTTTATTAGACGAAAAAAGACGTTCTACACAAGTAGAATTAGATACAATCCTTTCAGAATCTAATAAATTAGCGAAAGACATTGGTGATTTGATGAAAAATGGCGAAAAGTCCAAGGCTAATATCCTTAAAGAAAAAACTGTTTTATTAAAAGATAAAAGCAAAGAACTAGCAGAAAAAGCAGAAGCTTTAGCTCATGAGTTAACACAAAAATTATATACACTTCCAAATCTTCCTGCCGATATTGTTCCAGAAGGAAAAACTCCAGAAGAAAACTTAACCGTTTTTCAAGAAGGTGAAATTCCTGTTTTGCATAAAGATGCTCAACCTCATTGGGATTTGGTAAAAAAATATGACATAATTGATTTTGAATTAGGCGTAAAAATAACAGGTGCAGGATTTCCTGTTTATAAAGGAAAAGGAGCCAAATTGCAACGTGCTTTAATCAATTATTTTTTAGATAAAAATACCGAAGCAGGTTATAAAGAAATGCAAGTTCCGCATCTTGTAAACGAAGCTTCAGGTTACGGAACAGGTCAATTGCCAGACAAAGAAGGTCAAATGTATCACGTAGGAATAGACGATTTATATTTAATTCCAACTGCAGAAGTTCCTGTTACCAATTTGTTTAGAGATGTGATTTTGAATGAAAAAGAAATGCCAGTACTTTGTACAGGATACACACCTTGTTTTCGTCGCGAAGCAGGTTCATATGGAGCACATGTTAGAGGTTTAAACCGTTTGCACCAATTTGATAAAGTTGAAATTGTTAGAATTGAACATCCAGATAATTCTTATCAAGCATTAGACGGAATGGTAGAACATGTAAAAAGTATCCTTCAAGAATTAAAATTACCCTACAGAATTTTACGACTTTGTGGTGGTGATATGGGTTTTACATCAGCTTTGACCTATGATTTTGAAGTATTTTCTACCGCACAAGATCGTTGGCTAGAAATTTCTTCTGTATCAAATTTCGAAACTTTTCAAGCCAACCGTTTGAAATTGAGATTTAAAGGAAAAGACGGAAAAACCCAATTGGCACATACCTTAAACGGAAGTTCATTAGCATTACCAAGAGTTCTAGCCGGAATTCTTGAAAATTATCAAACGCCAGAAGGAATTGTTATTCCAGAAGTATTAAGACCTTATTGCGGTTTTGATATCATCAATTAAAAAGTTAATCTTTATATAAGCAATGTACTAAATTGGCATAAAAAATGTTACTTTGGTACATTGTTTTTTTAAACTGAAATGAAAAAAATCTTTCTTTATATTAATTTGTTGGTTGCACTAATTGGTTTTTCACAAAACGATCAATTGGCGCAAAATTATTTTGATAAAGGCGATTTTGATAAAGCAAAAATCAGTTATGAAGAATTATTAAAAAGTCAACCTTCCAATTCTTTTTATTTTCAAAAAACAATCGACTGTTACCAACAATTGCAACAATACGACAAAGCTGAAAAAAGTATTCTTGATCGACTCAATCAATTCAAACAATCAAGTTTATTGGTAGAGTTAGGATATAACTATCAATTGCTTAAAGATGCTACAAAAGCCAAAAAATATTTTGACCAAGCGTTAGATAAAATCAAAAAAAACCCAAACGAAGTTTATGGTATTGCAGCAACATTTGAACGTAAAGTGCTTATAGATTATGCTTTGCAATCCTATGAAATTGCAATTGCGTTAGAACCAAAATTCAATTTCAATTTTCAGATGGCGTTGTTGTATGGTCAGCAAGGCAATACCGATATGATGATCGAAAAATTCCTGACAGAAGCTTACACCAATCCTCAAAACTCGATTATGATTCAAAATCAATTGTCGCGTTTTATGAACGAAGATGCCGATGTCAATTTCAATGAATCGTTACGAAAAGCATTATTAGTAAAAGCTCAAAAAAATCAAGATGTATTTTGGAACCAATATTTGAGTTGGTTTTTTGTACAACAAAAAGAATACGGAAAAGCTTTTATTCAAGAAAAAGCAATTTATAAACGAAATCCAGAAACGTTTTCGAATATTATAAACCTTGCACAGCTTGCCATCGAAGAAAACGAGAAAGAAACTGCCAAAGAGATACTAACTTATGTTCTTGAAAACACCAAAGATATAGACTTGTTGATTCAATCTCATACTTTTTTAAAACAAATGCAAATAGATGTTGCTAAAGAAATTGAATATAAAACGATAGACACTGAATTGACTTCATTACTCAAAGAATTTGGTATAAGTCCCTATTCATTGTCGCTACAAATTCTACAGGCTCATTTTGTAACCTTTAAATTAAAAAACCCAGAGCAAGGAAAAACAATTTTAAAAACCGCATTAAACTTGCCTTTGAACGAATATCAAAAAGCAGATGTCAAAATGGAATTGGCAGATATTTTATTGTATGAAGAAAAGTTCAATCAAGCATTAATATATTATTCTCAAATAGAAGAAGACCTCAAAAACGATGTTGTTGGTCACGAAGCCAGTCTAAAAGCTGCGAAAACGAGTTATTTTAAAACCGATTTCGAATGGGCTCAAAAACAATTCAAAGAACTCAAGTCGGCATCTACACAATTAATAGCCAATGATGCTTTAGAATATTTTCTATTGATAAATGACAATACTGTTGCCGATTCTACACAAGCAGCTTTAAAACAATTTGCACACGCAGATTATCTTTTATATCAAAACAAAAATCAAGAAGCATTGACATTGTTCCAAGCCATTATCAAAAGTTTCAAAGGACAAGAAATAGAAGCAGTTACATTGTACAGAATAGGAAAAACTTATGAAAAATTAGGAGATTATAATTCGGCTTTAAGCCAATATCAAAATATTATTGATCAACACAAAGAGTGTATTTATATTGACGAAGCCTATTATTTTTCAGCAGAAATTTACAACAATCAACTCAAAGATATTGAGAAAGCCAAAACCTTATATGAACAAGTAATTTTTCATCACGAAGACAGTATTTATTTTACTGATGCAAGAAAAAAATACCGATTATTAAGAGGAGATACCAATTTGTAAATTGACTCATGACTTTTCCAAAAATCCATTTTAAACTAAAATAATGATAATCTACAACGTCACCATAAATATTCACGAAAGTGTTCACGACCAATGGCTTGCTTGGATGCAAAAAAAACATATCAAAGATGTCTTAGCTACCGGAAAATTCTCATCAGCAAGATTGGTAAAAGTTTTGATTGAAGAAGAAATGGGAGGCACAACCTATTCGATACAATTTACAACCGATAGTAAAGGCACATTAGAAAAATATTATCAAGAAGATGCACCGAAATTAAGAGAAGAAGGACAGCAACTTTTTGGAGATAAAATGCTAGCTTTTAGAACCGAATTAGAATTGATCTCGGAGTTTGTAAAATAAAAATTTGTCCTTATGGAAATTAGATTTCGAACCAAAGAAGAAAGTAACAAACAACAAAAAGATGATTTTTTAAAATTATCCAAAGCAGAACGGTTTTATAGTTTTTTGCGTTTAATGGAAAGTGTAAATCAATTTCCTTTAAAAAATAAAATAGATACTAATAAAGATAATTTTTTGATAGTTATAAAATCAAAGTAGTATGTTAAAACCTTGGGAAGAAAACATAGATGCATTTATAGCAACAGCAAATAAAAATCATGTAAGAATGATAATGGTTGGTGGTAGTGCAGTTAATTTTCACGGATATCAACGTCATTCTGCTGATGTAGATTTTTGGATTGAAACAACTAGTGAGAACTTTAAAAGATTAATTACCACTTTTAATGAAATGGGATATGAAATAGACGATTTTCCTGAAAAAGTAAAACAACAACAACAAAACATATCGGTTAAATTTTCTCCTTTAGACTTGAATTTAGAATTAATTACAAATTTCTCCATGAATAAAACTTTTGATCAAGCATTCAATGATAGTGAAGAAGTTGTTATTAATGACAAACTTTTTTTAAGATGGAATGTTTTATCGCTCAATGATTTAATTACCAGTAAAATAAAAGCAAACAGACCAAAAGATTTATTAGATATTCAACAACTTCGTGAAATAAATAAAAAATAAAAATTTTGATTTTTCGAATTAATAAGCAGTAACAAATAAAAGAGAATGCTACGCGCGCCTCAATGACTATGGAAAAAGTAAAAGCCAAAAAACACCTCGGACAACATTTTTTAAAAGACGAAAGTATAGCAAAAGCAATTGCAGACACTTTAAATCTTGAAGGATATCAAGATATTTTAGAAATAGGACCAGGAATGGGAGTTTTAACAAAATATTTGCTGGAGAAACCCATCAACACCTATGTTATAGAAATTGATACTGAGTCAGTAACCTATATTGATGAGAATTATCCAAAATTAAAAGATAAAATAATTTCAAAAGATTTTCTCAAATACAACATCAACGAAATTTTCGAAGGAAAACAATTTGCCATAATCGGTAACTTTCCCTACAATATTTCTACTCAAATTGTTTTTAGAGCGTTAGAATATCGCAATCAAATTCCTGAGTTTTCAGGTATGTTTCAAAAAGAAGTTGCAGAGAGAATTTGCGAAAAAAAAGGAACAAAAACCTACGGAATACTTTCAGTTTTGGTTCAAGCTTTTTTTGATGCCGAATATTTATTTACGGTCAATGAAGATGTTTTTATACCACCACCAAAAGTAAAATCGGGAGTTTTGCGTTTAAGAAGAAAAGCAGATTTTAGTTTGCCTTGTGGCGAAAAATTATTTTTTACAGTTGTCAAAACGGCATTTCAGCAAAGACGAAAAACATTAAGAAATAGTTTAAAAACCTTAAATTTGTCTGATAATTTAAGAGAAGATAGTATCTTTGACCTCAGACCAGAACAATTGTCGGTTGAACAATTTATAGATTTGACAAAAAAAATAGAAGCCGATGGAGTTTAAAATCAGCAAAGATCTAATTCAACAATTAGAGCAATTAATTCAAAATAGAAACGACGAGCAACTCGAAGTTCTTTTGAATGATTTGCACCATGCTGATATTGCAGAAATTCTTGACGAGCTAGATTTTGACGAAGCAACCTATATTTTTAAGGTATTAGATAGCGAGAAAACAGCCGAAGTGCTGCTAGAATTAGAAGATGATTTGCGTGAAAACATCTTAAGCAGACTTTCTCCAAAAGAAATTGCAGAAGAGTTAGATGAGCTAGAAACCAATGATGCCGCAGATATTATTGCTGAACTTTCTCAAAGTAAAAAAGAGGAAGTAATCTCAGAACTTCAAGACGTTGAACACGCCAAAGACATTGTCGAATTATTGCGTTATGACGAAGATACTGCTGGCGGAATTATGCATAAAGAGTTAGTAAAAGTCAATGAAAATTGGAATGTTCTAACTTGTGTGAAAGAAATGCGCGTTCAAGCCGAAAATATTTCAAGAGTACATTCAATCTACGTTGTTGATGATGAAGATCGATTAAAAGGGCGTTTATCATTAAAAGACTTACTAACAACTTCTACAAAAACTCCAATTCGCGATATTTATATCAGTAAATTAAATTATGTAAATGTTGATGTTGAAGATGTTGAGGTTGCTCGAATCATGCAAAAATATGACTTAGAGGCCATTCCTGTTGTTGATGAATTAGGAAGATTAGTTGGTAGAATTACAATTGATGACATCGTTGATGTAATCAAAGACGAAGCAGATAAAGATTACCAATTGGCTGCAGGTATCACACAAGATGTTGAGGCAAATGATAGTGTGTCTGAACTTACAAAAGCAAGATTACCTTGGTTATTAATAGGAATGTTTATCGAAATTATAGCATCTTATGTTTTAAAAAGCAACGAAATGACTATGCGAACCTATTTCACATTAATGATTTTCGTTCCTTTACTTTCTGCTACTGCAGGAAATGTTGGAGTACAAGCATCGGCAATCGTAGTACAAGGTTTGGCAAATGGTACACTAAAACAATTTTCAAGAAGATATTTTTCAAAAGAATTAACAGTTGCATTGATATCAGGAACAATAATTTCGATGTTATTATTGATTTATCATTCATTTATGTATCAACAATATTTAGTAGGTTTTGCTATTTCAATATCTATAATTGTTGTTATATTATTTGCCGCAACACTTGGGACTTTAGTACCCTTTTTCTTGCATAAAAACAAAATTGATCCCGCAATTGCAACTGGACCTTTCGTTACTACAACTAATGATGTTTTTGGAATTATATTATATTTTACAATTGCAAAACTGATTTTAGGATTTTAATCAGATATCCAATTTTCTTTTTTTAAACTTTCAATTTTAACGACATGAATATAAATATCATAGGTGGTGGAAATCTTGGCGTTGCCATTGCTATCGGAATTTCAAAATTTGCGAAAGAAAATCAAGTTACAGTAACTAGAAGAAATATAGAGAGTATTCAATATCTTGAAAAAAGCAACATCACAGTTTCGGCTAATAATTCTCATCAAATTCAATCGGCAGATATTATTATTTTAGCAGTAAAACCTTATCAAATAAATGCCGTTTTAAACGAAATTAAAGCCAATATTTCAAACAAAACTATAGTTTCAACAGTTAGTGGAGTATTAATAGAATCTATTCAAAAAGAAGTAAACCCAAATAATGCAATAATTCGAATTATGCCAAATATTGCTGTACAATTTGGCGAATCTGCAACGTGTATTGCTTTTAACGAAAAAGATAAAACAGCTGCCGAAAAAGTTGTTTCATTGTTTCAAAAACTAGGAACTGCTCCAGTTATTGAAGAAAAATTGATGGATGAAGCAACCGTTCTTGGCGCTTGTGGTACTGCTTATGCTTTGCGATATATTCGTGCATCAATGCAAGCGGGAATTGAAATTGGCTTTGATTCGCAAACAGCATTGGCAATAGCGTCTCAAACCGCAAAAGGCGCAGCACAAATGTTATTGGAAGAAAAAATTCATCCAGAACAACTCATAGATAGAGTGACAACACCTCAAGGCTGTACTATTGTTGGTCTCAACGAAATGGAACATCAAGGTTTTAGCTCTTCTTTAATAAAAGGAATCAAAACGTCTTTACAGAAAATAAAAGAGTAAAAATTTAAATTTTTACTTGGCTCCAATTTTCACCAGAGGCAATTCGTCTGATTTGCATTTCGCTAACGCCAAACTGCTTTGCAATCATTTTCAAACGAGTAGTTCGATTAGGATTTGCTAGCATTTTTTTGATTAACATCACTTTAGTCACTGTAAGTTTAGCACCATCAGATTTTAAATTGTGTTCTAATAAATTTTTTCTAGCCTGAATCACATGAGGACTTTTTCTACTATGTTCCATCATTTCTTCTCTAGTTGCCCATCTCAAATTATTTAGAGTATCATTGTCTCTAACATAATCAAGATGCAAAACATGAGCTTGATCTTCTGAAGCTTTTGGAATAAAAAGTTGCGCAACAAGTTTATAAACAAACATATGTTTGTTTTTTATTTTTCCATCTACTGTAATTTTGTAGCGAAAAATTTTATAACCGTCAGCCATTCCGCCTTTTAGTAAATTGCCTTGTTTCATTTCATCTTTAAAACTCAAAAGACGACCAATATTGGATACAGCATAGCGAAATTTCAACTTATCTGGAATTTCAAATTCACGAAATTCTTCGTTGGGATAATATCGAATCATTATTTTAAGGTATTGTGGTATTTAATACTTTATAACAAATATACTAAAAAAATAATTTCAAATTGTTAAAGTAATGAAAATCATAGCAAATATGAATTTCTATCTCTAGAGAAGTAGTTTTTTTATAACTTTGAAATCAAAACAACTATTTTGAAACCAGAAAAAATTAAAATTCTACATATCGACAGCAATCATCCTTTAATGATTGAACAATTGAACCAACTTGGTTTTACTAATGACTTAGATTTTATATCTACCAAGGAACAAATCGAAGCAAAAATTCATAATTATCAAGGAATTGTTATTCGAAGTCGTTTCAAAATTGATAAACATTTTATTGACAAAGCCATCAATTTACAATTTATAGCAAGAGTTGGTGCAGGATTAGAAAGCATAGATTGTGACTATGCTATTTCTAAAAACATTGAACTTATTGCAGCGCCAGAAGGCAACAGCAATGCCGTTGGCGAACATACGTTGGCCATGTTGTTATCACTTTTTAATAATTTGAATCAAGCAAATGCAGAAGTCAAATCTGGAAATTGGAATCGAGAAGCAAATCGCGGTCACGAACTTGATGGAAAAACGATTGGATTAATAGGATATGGCAATATGGGAAAATCATTTGCCAAAAAACTACGTGGTTTTGAAGTTGATGTTTTGTGTTACGATATTTTAGAAAATGTTGCAGATGCAAATGCAAAACAAGTAACGCTTGAAGAACTTCAACAAAAAGCAGATGTTTTGAGTTTGCATATTCCGTGGACACCACAAACGGACAAGATGGTTAATAATGATTTTATCAATTCTTTTGCAAAACCATTTTGGCTCTTAAATACCTCTCGAGGAAAAAATATAGTAACAGATAATTTAGTTGACGCGCTTCAATCAGGAAAAATTCTCGGAGCAGGTTTGGATGTTTTAGAATATGAAAAAGTATCTTTCGAGAAAATCCTTGAAGCAGATTCAAACACTCCAAACAATTTGCCAGAAGCATTTCAATATTTAATTCAAGCCAAAAACGTAATTTTTACTCCGCATATTGCAGGATGGACAGTTGAAAGTCACCAACGTTTGTCGCAAGTAATTGTAGATAAAATAAAAGCAAAATATTTTGGTGCAACAAATGAAGCAGAAGTTGAGCAAAGAGTAACAGGAATTGGAGGTGTTTTTTTTAAATCAAAAAATTCAAAAGAGTTAGTTGCTTGGTATGGCAAACATTTGGGTTTGAAGACCGATGATTATGGTTCAACTTTTTGGTGGAAAGACAAAAACGGCAATGATTGTGCTACACAATGGTCACCATTTTCTGAAACTACATCTTATTTTCTGCCAAGCGAGAAACAATTTATGCAAAATTTTAGAGTGCATAATTTAGAAAATTTATTAAAAAAATTAGCAGAAGAAAATGTTACCATCATTGGAGATATGGAAACCTATGATTATGGAAAATTTGGTTGGATTTTAGATCCAGAAGGAAATAAAATAGAACTTTGGGAACCAATTGACCGTGTTTTTCAATAAATTTTATATTTTTATAAAATAAACAACAAACAAACATCAAAACATTTATGGAAAACACAACCAACGAAACCTGGAACAAACCAAAACCCAATATTCCTTATTTTAAAGTAGACCCGATAGTGGTATTAATTCTGGGTATAGTAACGTGTGGTTTGTACCATATTTACTGGAATATTAAAGCAGCCGAAGTCTTGAATGCAGTTTCAGAACGAGAAGTAATATCGCAACCCATAGCTATTTTTGCTGGATGTTGTTTCCCTGTAAATTTATATTTCTTTTATTTAGCAGGAAAAGATGCGTTACCAAGAGTTTATCAAATGACAGGATCGCCAGAGAAAGACGATACTACTTTGTTATTGATTCTTGGTTTTTTCTTTCCTATGATAGCCGCTATGATTGTTCAAGGAGACATTAATAAATTATACAATTAATACAACAACAAAACGTAAAATTTACGGAATTATCGGCGCAAGTATCACGCTGATGATTCCGTTTTTTTTAATTCTATTTCATCAAAATCAACATATAGATTCTGACCAATCGTTTTGTCCTTTTAAGATGCTCACTGGTTTTCCTTGTCCTGGTTGTGGTATAACAAAATCATTGGTTTATTTTTACGAAGGCAGTCTTTACAAAAGCATGTATTATCATATTCTTGGACCTTTTGTAATCTTGTTTTGTATTGCTACAATTATTGTATTGACAATTGAACTAATTACCCAAAAAGAATATTTCAACACACTTCTATTCAATAAAAAAATCGCCTATGGTTTGGCGATTTTCTTGATAACGTATCATTTGATTCGAGTAATTTATTTTATTAGAAACAATTCTATTGACGAAATTTTGAAACAATCTATTTGGAGGTAATTACTCTCCTTTTTTTACAGTTAGACATCATCATCAAAATTATTTTTATTATTATATTTCTTAGTTTAAAAGAATAATACACTCAATCAACTTTATTTACTCTTTTATTATATAGCTTTCAGTTTTTTTACAGTTAAGCAAACTATCAATAGCACAATCACAACCCCAATCATCATTTTTAAATTTTTTCGGGAAACAATCAGTTGTGCCATGACAAATAATAATATGTTTTTCTTTTGGATTAGGAAAGTAAAATTTATTACCCTTTTTTATTAGTTCAGCACCAACTTTTATAGTCTTATCATCAGAAGATGATACTAACAAATAATATACTTTTGAATTTTCATTAGTGTCAAAATCCTTGATAATTTTAAAAGAATTAAGTTCGCTTTCAAATTTTAGATCTTTTAACAAATTATTCCATTCTTTTTTTAAGACATCAGCGTTTGTAGTAATAGTCAAATTACCTTTAGATACTTCCCCAATTTGATTACTTGTTTTTAGAGAATTACAACTTAGAAATAAAAATAAAAACAGTACGATATTGATTTTAAAAAACATTTTGAATATAATTAAAGTGTTAAAAATCTATGAATTAGGAAGTTAATTTTTTATTTTATTTTGTAACATTACTAGAAACAGTTACACTTTTAACGCAATTAGAACCACAATCAGGAGTGCAATACCAATCTCTACCTCTCCTTCTAGGATTACATCCCATACCACAACCAGTACAAGTTATTGTTACACCTGTCTGTATAGAATCTGGATTTGAATCTAAATAAAAAACACCCTTATCTAATTTTAAAAGTCTTGCGACTTTTAAAATATTATCTTTGCTCTTTGCTAATAAATAATAATAAACTTCATTGTCTGATTCAACATCTACACTAGTTTCGATATTATAAGTTGATAATTCGTTAACAATTTTTTGTTCTTCTAAAATTTTAATCCATTCTTCTTTTATCCCATTTATATCTTCTGTAATAATAAATGCACCATTCTTTATTTCGCCAACTTTAACAAGGTTTTGAGCATTCCCGGCCAAACCAAACATAACTGTGGCAATTAAGCCAAATAATAAATTTTTCATTTTTAATGTGTTTAAAATTAATTAATATATTTGTTTTAACAAAACATTTTCTCGAGTTCTCTTTTTGTTATTTCAAAAGTAATTGTTAAAGAGTCAATTTTATTAGTAAAAAAAGATGCTTTTTAGTAAAAAATCACTTTTTTTTAGTAAAATTTTACAGTTTTATACCTAAAAAAAATTATTTTGCAATTATATAAGAAATTAATAATTATAAGCCAAAATAAAAATATGGATACTTTACAAAAAAGTGGTATAAAAAGTGGTAATAAATTAAGAAATTTAAGAATGGAAAAAGGTTGTAAGAGGAAAATTTAGCAGAGATTTTAGAAATATCTACAAAAGTATGTACTATCATACTCTTGGTACTTTTGTAATCTTGTTTTGTATTGCCATAATTATTGTTTTGACGGTAGAGCTAATTACCAAAAAAGAGTATTTCAACACACTACTATTCAATAAAAAATCGCCTATGGTTTGGCGATTTTCTTGATAACGTATCATTTAATTCGAGTAATTTATTTTATTAGAAACAACTCTATAGATGAAATTTTAAAACAATATATTTGGAGGTAATTACTCTTCTTTTTTTACAGTAATAACGACATCATCATCAAATTTATATTCCCCTTTTTTATATGTTTCTTTATTTGAAAGAATTATTTCATAAGAGTAAATGCCTTTCGGAATGTTAAAGACACATTCTTTACCATCATTTTGAACTACCATTTCTTTTTTGATTTCATTGTCCTGTTCATCTTTGCCAACCATTTTGTATGTAATTTTTTCAAGTAATTTGTTTTTAATACAAACACTTGAAATAGTTTTACTATCAGCTTTAGGGTTTGAAGTTGCGGTTTTAAAAATAGTAAAACCACTTAATACAACTTCTCCTGCTTTTAGGACTTTGTCAAAATCAGATTGGGCAAATAAAGTTATAGGCACTAGAAATAGTGCTATTAGGAATTTTTTCATAAAAATAGTTTTATTATTCTTTTAGAAGCTTATAAATTTCATCCTCGATGTTGTAAAATTTAGATTCATCTTGAGTAACTAAAAACCCATCATATCTAATTTTATTATTCTTAATAATCATTAAGTGCGGAAAAGTATTAAATTTTAATTTAGTCTCAACTTCTTTAAACGATCCTGCATATAACTTAGGAAACGTATAACCGATACTATCGAGAATATTTATAGTTTTATTAAACTCATCACCTTTTATAGGAACATTAACAGTATAGATTTCAACCTCATTATTAGATTTATACCTTTGGTAAGTTTTTTCTAAATCAGGAAATTTTTTAAAACAAATACCACAACTAGTTGACCAAAAATCTAAGACAATTATTTTTCTAGTGTCTAAATATATTTTTTCTTTCTTATTATTTAAAAGGGTAATGTTTAAGAAAGGAATATTTTTTTCAGCATTGTGATTTTGATAATAAACAAAATAGTTTGGAAACAGAAAAAAAGATACAACAATAATAATCAAAACAGACAAAAAAGGGATATATATCTTCTTTTGTTTAAAATACCAATAACCTAAAAAAGAAGTAAATGGAATAAAAAGTATATAAGGTAAGCTTCTAGAAAAATCTTTGTACCATATACTTGTCAAAATGAATAATATAATAATTGGTAAATTTAATGTTAAACCAGTTTTTAACCAGTTTTGATTTTGAAAATTTTTATAAATAAAATAGGAAACTATTAATGATGAAATCAACATTAATGGCAATAAAATCAAATGATTCGCCCAAGTTAAAAACATTAAAATATTATAAATTAAAAAAAACACACCTCCAATTAAAATGTTTACCAATATTTTTTTTTTCATTTCATTATATTATTTAACTCTCAATTTAAATATAAATTGAGAGTTTATTAAATTGAACTTACACCCAGCCATCACAAGCAGAAAACCCTAAAAAACCACATCCATCTAATGTAGCATTACAACTAGAAGTATGAGATGCATATAAACCGCAAGTCCAATTGCAATTACAAGTCGGCAATATCGAATCGTATTCAGAAACTGTGACTGTCCCTAATTGATTTATTGTTTCAATAATAGATGAAGTAACTTCAGTTTTACCAGTAAACCCACCATTATAATTATAATCATATAATGACTCAAACATTTTAATGAAATCGTCTTCTGGTGTAATTTTAGTCAAATCAATTGCGGTTTCAATTAATTCAAAAGCTTTTTCTCTTTTATTCTTAATTATTTGAGATTTCAAATTTTTTATTAAGACAACATGCTCATTTGGTAATCCTTGAGATAATAACTGATCCATTTTTTCGACCCATAAAGCATTTTTTTCTTCTGAGTTTAATTTATTAAAGTCTGCAACAATTTGACTCTGATTTTTATTTTTTAGGAAAGCAGCTCTTAATCCTTGAGCATTTCCAACTAAACTTAACATAACCGTGGCAATTAAACCAAATAGTAATTTTTTCATTTTTAATGTGTTTAAAATTAATTAATAAAATTTGTTTTAACAAAACATTTTCTCGAGATGCTTTTTGTTAATTCAAAAGTAATTGGTAATGAAGTAGTTGTATTAGTAAAAAAAGATGGTTTGTAGTAAAAAATTACTTCTTTTTAGTAAAATTTTACAGTTTTATACCAAAATAAAACTAAAAACAATTACTTTAGCAATTATATAAGAAAATAAAAATTATAAGCCAAAGCAAAACATATGGATACTTTACAAAAAAGCGGCATAAAAATTGGTGATAAATTAAGAAAGTTAAGAATGGAAAAAGGGTATAAGCAGGAATATTTAGCAGAGATTTTAGAAATATCACAAAAAACTTATTCTAATATGGAAAATGACAAATCGTCTATTTCTATAGACACACTCAAAAAAATAGCAGAAGAATACAAAATCGATTTGATAGAATTGTTATCAGACGATAAAGTGGTTGTGCAACATAATAATTCTCATGACACAAGTACATTTAACGGTATTTTTATCAATCATCTTTCTGAAGAACTATTAAATCAGATGAAAGAACGAATAGAAGATTTGAAAAAAATGATAGAAGAAAAAGATAAAAGGATAGAAATACTTGAAAATAGATTAAATAATTAATATTTTATTTAGATATTTTCACTCTCCTTTTTCAGCCAATTTTCGTTCTAACTCAGCTTGAAATTCTTCCATCACTGGTTTTACAGTGCTTTCTGGTAAATCGGCAATTCTAATGTACATCAAACCATCAATAGCATTATTGAACATTGGGTCAACATTAAACGCCACAACACGAGCGTTTTGCTTGATGTATTTTTTTATTAATACAGGCAAACGCAAATTTCCGGGTTCGATTTCGTCAATAATTTTATCAAATTTTACCAAATCGGCTTCGGCTTCATCAAAAATAAAATCTTTATCAGCATCTTTAAGCTTGACTTTAAATTCTTTTTTCGGATAAATATATTGTGCAATATAAGGATCATAATAATGTGATTTCATAAACTCAATCATCAACGATTTTGAAAAATCTGTAAATTGATTGCTAATACTCACGCCACCAATCAAGAAATTATGTTCTGGATGACGCAAGGTTGTATGCACAATACCTTTCCAAAGTAAGAACAAAGGCATTGGTTTGAGTTGGTATTCTTTGGTGATAAAAGCACGTCCCATTTCTATAGACTTGCTCATCATATCGTATAATTCTGGTTCAAAACGAAACAATTCTTGAAGATAAAAACCATCAATTCCATATTTAGAAAAAATCTCAGAACCCAATCCCATTCTATAAGCACCAGCTATTTTTTGCGCTTCATTATCCCATAAAAACAAGTGATGGTAATATTGGTCATACTTGTCTAAATCGATAGAATTATTGGTTCCTTCGCCAACTTCTCTAAAAGTTATTTCTCGCAATCGACCAATTTCGTGAAGAATATTCGGGATTTTATCAGCTTCTGTAAAAAACACTTCATAGTTTTTACTATGTGTCAAACGGCAATCGGTTTCTCTCAAAGAGTCTATTTCGGCAATTATTTTATCATGATTTGCTGCAGTAACAATTTGTTTCGGACTTTTTGGAAGTTTCGGAAGTTTTAAATTATTTAAATTTTCGGCCGAAAGAAAGTTGACATCTTTTTCGAAAGAATTTGCCAACATATAGGTTTTTTTTCTCAAAAACTCTGAGTATTCTTCAATCGAAGTATATTCGTTTTGTTCTGCAACCGAAATGGGTTTTCCGACACGAACTTTAATAATACGGTCTTTTTGAGTCAACAATTCCGAAGGTAATTTGGCGGTTCTCAACGTAGGATTTAGTTTTGAAAGCAAATAAAACAATCGGCTGTTTTTGGCATGAAAATAAATAGGAACAACTGGAACTTGAGCTTTTCGAATAACTTTTATGGCACCTTCTTCCCAAGCTTTATCAACTACAAGTTTTCCATCTTTATAGGTAGAAACTTCTCCGGCAGGAAACATTCCGAGTGGTTTTCCGTCACTCAAATGACGCAATGTTTCTTTGATTCCTAGTACACTAGACTTGGCATCCTTATGATTCTCAAAAGGATTAACAGGCATAATATAAGGTTTCATTGGGTCAATGCGATGCAATAGAAAATTGGCAATAATCTTGAAGTTGGGTTCTCTTTCGAGCATTAATTTCAGGAGTAAAATACCATCAATTCCACCAAGCGGATGATTAGAAATGGTAATATAGGCACCATCTTTAGGCAATCGTTTCAAATCTTCTTCAGGAATTTCAAATTTTATCTGAAATTCATCCAATATGGCATTCAGAAACTCCAAATCTTTAAGATGTTTGTTCCTGTCGTAAATTTTATTGAGAGTAGAAATCTTAAGTACTTTCATTAAAAGCCAACCCGAGAAAGTTCCGAAAACCCCGTATTTGTCTGCGTTTATTGCTTTTGCAACTTCTTTAGCGGTTACTAAACCCATTTATTGTTTGTTATTTTGACCTCGAAACAAAGATAGCAAAAAAGTCGATTTTCTTTTGTTTTTAGTAATTATACTTTACACTTTTTTACTACTTTTGAAAGACCAAACTTTACACACTTCTATGAGAATTATTTCCTATAATGTAAACGGAATTAGAGCTGCCATTTCAAAAGGTTTTATAGAATGGTTGCAACAAGCAAATCCAGATGTGATTTGTCTTCAAGAAATAAAGGCAACACCAGAACAAATTCCGTTACTTGACTTTGAATTAGCAGGTTATCCGTATCATTTTTGGTTTCCTGCCACCAAAAAAGGATATAGTGGTGTGGCTATTTTATCGAAAATAAAACCGAAAAATGTAGTTTTTGGTGCCGGAATTGAACACATGGATTTTGAAGGAAGAATTGTCAGAGTAGATTTTGAAGAATTATCTGTAATGAGTTTGTATTTGCCTTCAGGAACCAATATTGATCGATTGGACCATAAATTTATGTTTATGGATGATTTTCAAAACTACATAAATGAACTAAAAAAAGAAATTCCAAACCTAGTAATTTGTGGTGATTATAATATTTGTCACGAAGCAATTGATATTCACGATCCAGTTCGAAACAAAACAATTTCTGGGTTTTTGCCTCAAGAAAGAGCTTGGCTTGATAGTTTTATGAAAACAGGATTTATTGATAGTTTTCGTTTTTTGAACAAAGAACCAGACAATTATACTTGGTGGAGTTATCGTGCCGGAGCAAGAGGCAATAACAAAGGTTGGCGTATCGATTATTGTTTGGTAAGCGAATCGTTAAAAAATAAAATTAAAAGAGCCGTTATTTTGCCAGAAGCCAAACATTCTGATCATTGTCCAACTTTGGTAGAGATTGAATAGTTACAATAAACCCCAAATAAAATTCAAACCTTAAACAACAAAAAATGATTAAAAAAATTTCAACTGCTTTACTAATTTTAGCCCTTACAACATCGTGTGTTTCAAAAAAAATGTACACCGATTTAGAAAATAAATTTACCGATTTAAAAAAAGAAAATCGTCGTTTATTGGACGAAAGTGATGATTGTGCTAAAGCCAAAACCGACTTAGAATTGGCTTATGATGCATTAAAAAATGAGTTGAGCTCTACAAGAACTGAAAGAGATAAATTGCTCTCTGATTATACAGCTACCGATAAAAACTTAAAAACTTTGCAATCATCTTATTCCGCTTTAGAAAAAAATAGTGATGATGCGTTGCAAACCAATATGAATAAAAATC
>JAYTNO010000170.1:0-21099 GCA_043748275.1 Flavobacterium sp.
GTTTGTTGATGATTTGAAAACTATGTTAAAAAACAATCCGGTTGATGTTATAATTCCTGTTCCGTTACATAAAAAAAGATTGAAAGAAAGAGGATATAATCAAGTAACAAAATTTGGAGAAACTTTATCAAAGAATTTAAATATACCTTATAATCCTGATATTTTAGTAAGAAATGTTTATTCTAAAACTCAAGTAAGAAAAAATTTATTAAGAAGAGTTGATGTGGCCAATGAAGATGTATTTGATGTGGTTTTTAGCGAAAAAGAGCATCAAAAACATTTTTTATTAATAGATGATGTGCTTACAACAGGATCAACTCTTGAATCATGTAGTAAAGCATTGCTAAAAATTCCTGGTGCAAAAATCAGCATTGTATGTATGGCTATGTCACATTAAAGTATTTGAATTTGTAATTTTGTTGAAATTTACTTTTATGTAATTATCTACTATTTTAATATAAATAACTGGTTTTATTACAGTTAAAAATAAAATTTGTAATCGTTAATTATTTAAAAAAACATTTCTATACCAATAAATATAATTGTTATTTTGTAGAAAAGAAAAACACCATTGAAGTTGAAAAAATATTTTGTTTTTTATTATATTCTATTTGCAGTCATTATAAGTAGTTGTGCCAAGAGAGGTTCAATAACTGGTGGCTTGAAAGATACTATTGCGCCTGTACTCAAAATGAGTTTCCCTAAAAATTATGCTACTGATTTTAAAGGCAAAACAATCAAGTTGACCTTTGATGAATATATCAAATTGAAAGACATCAACAAGCAGTTAATTATTTCGCCGCCAATGAAAAAAGCGCCACAAATACTGCCTCAAACAGCAAGTAAAAATATCAACATTACTTTTCTAGACTCCTTGCAAGCCAATACTACCTATAGTTTGAATTTTGGTCAAAGTATTCAAGACAATAATGAAGGTAATCCATATCCGCAGTTTAAATATGTTTTTTCAACAGGAACTTATATAGATTCGCTATCATTAAAAGGTACAATAAAAGATGCTTTGAATAAAAAAGTAGACAATTTTGTAACTATAATGTTGTATGAAGTTAACGAAAAATACAATGATTCGACCATATATAAAGAAAACCCAAGGTATGTTACCAATACATTAGATAGTTTAAAAACTTTTGAATTAGAAAATCTTAAAGCTGGGAAATATCAATTGATTGCCTTAAAAGACATTAATTCGAATAATAAATTTAATCCTAAAACTGAAAAAATAGGTTTTCATAAACAATATATTACAATCCCAAATGACACTGTTTATGAATTGGAATTGTTTAAAGAAACCGAAGCGTTTAAAACTTTTAAACCAACACAAGCCTCAGGAAACAGATTGCTTTTGGGATATACTGGCAATCCTAAAGAAGCCAAAATAACAATGAAAAAAGGGAATGAAAATCTAAATACAATTGTTACCAAATTCCCTAATAAAGATTCTTTACAAATATGGTATAAACCTGTAAAACTTGAAGAATCGGTCAAAACAGATTCACTTCAAATTGGAGTATCAATGAATACCTATTCAGAAACTTTTATCTCAAAAATTAAAAATCAGAAAAACGACACATTGAGTTTAAGTCCTAAACAGAAAGGAGTTCTTCCTTTAAAAGATAAATTTACTCTTACTGCTTCTGTTCCTTTAAGTAAATTTGATTTAACAAAAATGAAAATTACTAATAAAGATTCACTTGAAGTTGCGTTTAAAACTGAATATGATGAAATGAATCAGGAATTAAAATTTGATTTTCAAAAAGAACCTTTAGAAAAATACAAATTACAATTGCTTCCAGGTGCAGTGATTGATTATATGGAAAAAACCAATGATTCAATTGTTTATAAATTTGACACAAAAAACATTTCTGATTACGGAAATTTAAGATTGAAATTAGAAAACATAAAACAGTATCCCATACTTGTTGAACTTACTGATAAATCGGGAATTGTTATTGAATCTTTTTACTCTGAAAACAATCCACAAATTGATTTTAACTTGATTAATCCAGCGATTTATACTTTAAGGGTAATATATGACGAAAACAAGAATTCAATTTGGGATTCTGGAAATTTTCTAGATAAAAAACAATCCGAAGAAGTAATTTATTTTTCAAAGGAAATCGACATTCGAGCCAATTGGGATGTTGAACAAGTGTTTGATTTAAAAAAATAATCTTTTTATTGAATCGTAAAACGATCCTTGTCATTAAGAAAACCAAATTTTTCACGTGCATCTTGCATCGCTTTTTTATCTAAAACAATTATGTAAACATCTTCTAATCTCTGAGGTTCAATTAGATAATTACCAAAGAAATCAACAACTTGAGAATGTCCAATATATTCATGCTTATTGAAATCTTCACCAACTCTATTTACACCTATTGTATAACTCATATTTTCTATTGCACGAGCTTTGAGCAATATATCCCAAGCATTTATTCTTGGCTTGGGCCAATTGGCAACATAAATAAGAAGATCATACTGTTCAACATTTCTTGCAAAAACTGGAAACCGAAGATCATAACAAATCAATAGACAAATTTTAAATCCTTTATATTCAACTATTAGTTTATCATTTCCAGAAGTATAAACTTTGTCTTCTCCAGCAAGGGTAAATAAATGTTTTTTGTCATAATATTGAATTTCTCCTGATGGAAAAACAAAAACCAATCTGTTATAAAAGTTTTCGTTTTCTGTAATGACTAAACTTCCTGTTATGGCACAATTTTTCTTTTTTGCTAATGATTTTAACAATGAAATTGTTTCACCCGACATTGTTTCTGCAACATTATTTGGATTCATGGTAAATCCTGAGGTAAACATTTCGGGTAAAACAATCAGATCTATTGTTTCAGAAATTGCTGTAATTTTTACTTCGATATTATTTCGATTTTGTTTTGGGTTTTCCCAAACAAGCGAAGTTTGAATTAGGGCTATTTTCATTTTAAATTAAAAAATCAAAGTTTGTATAGCGTTTGGTAGAATAGAAATCTCTGTTGATTGAGTTCCAACGCATAAGTTATAAATCACTTTTTTGTTGCTTTGATTCATTACGATTGTAATCACTTGCCCATTGGTATTGATAAAAGAAGTGGTAAGCAATTGACTTCTACTGGCAACCGAACTGATTCTTTTAGCATCTTTTTTAATAAATTTGGAGAAATGACCTATGAAATAATAGGATGGTGTGTAAATTAATTCTCTTGTTTGAAGATTGGCATGAATTGGAGCAAAACAAAAATTTCCAACATGATTCGGCCCACCTTTTTCGTCTAAAAGAATATTCCAATCTGTCCAAGCCACAGTACCATTGTTAAAATCATTAATCATAGAACGACCATATTTTTGACCATTTGCCCATACTTGATAACGATTTTCATTGAAACTTTCTGAGCAACCTTCTGTAAAAATTAAATTCTTATTGGGATACATTTCATGTACTTTACCTACATTTTCATACATTGGGTTTCCTCCGCTCCAATTTTCATACCAATGAAAACCAATTCCCCATACATATTTATTGGCTTTTGGATCATCAAGAATGGCACTTACTCTTTGGGAGATTAAATCTCGATTGTGATCCCAAATTATTATTTTTTTGTTTTGTAAATCACTGTTTGATAAAGTTGGTCCTAGATAATTTTTTAGAAAATCCCGTTCTTCCTCGGCAGTATATATACAAGATTCCCAAGTTTGAGTTGCCATTGGTTCGTTTTGGATAGTTAATCCCCAAATCGGAATTCCTTCTTTTTGCAAAGCATTAATATATTTTACATAGTAATTAGCCCAAGATTGGTAATATTCTGGAAGTAATTTACCTCCTTTTAGCATATTATTATTACTTTTCATAAAAGCTGGAGGACTCCAAGGACTTATATATAGATTTAAATTTCCTCCTGCAGTTTCTATGGCGCTTTTTAGTAATGGTATTCTAAATTTCATATCATGACTAATATCAAAGGATTTTAAATCTTTGTCACCTTCTTTAATATAAGTGTAGCTTTCCGAACTAAAATCGCAACTATGAATATTTGTTCTTGCAAGGGTATATCCTATTCCGTTTTCTTTACTATAGTAGGCATCAAGTAACTCTTTTTGTTTGTCTGGAGAAAGTTTTGCAAATACTTCTGCACTTGCATCTGTTATTGCACCACCAATTCCGATAAAAGTTTGAAATGTTTTATCTGGATTTACAAATACACAAATTTGTGTTTCCAATGGTTGTTTGAGTTCTGTAAATACAAGGTTATCTGTTTTAGTAATTCTTAGATTTGTACTATCTGCAGATGTATAAACTGTGATTGATTTACCTTTTGTTGAATAAGGTACGGGTTGTTTATTTGTTTTTGGTTGTGCGTAGACCACAACAGAAAGAATTAAAAACAGCAAAGAAGTTATATTTCTCATCTTTTTTATGCTAAAATAAGAAATTTTTGAATGCAATTATAAAAACAAAAACGCATTCTAAAACAGAATGCGTTTTTATATTAAATTAATTTATACTGTATTAGATAATACTCGCTTTAAGATATTCTCTATTCATTCTAGCGATATTCTCTAATGAAATGCCTTTTGGACATTCAACTTCACAAGCACCAGTGTTGGTACAGTTACCAAATCCTTCTTCGTCCATTTGACGAACCATATTGAGAACACGAGCTGTAGCTTCTACTTTTCCTTGAGGTAATAAAGCATATTGTGATACTTTTGCTCCAACAAATAACATTGCAGAACCGTTTTTACACGTTGCTACACAAGCGCCACAACCAATACAAGCCGCTGCTTCAAAAGCTCTGTCTGCATCGTGTTTTGGTACAGGAGTTGCATTTGCATCTATTGTACGTCCTGATGTATTTACGGAAACAAATCCTCCAGCTTGTTGAATTCTATCAAAAGCGCTTCTATCAACGACTAAATCTTTTACAACTGGAAACGCTTTTGAACGCCAAGGCTCTATAAAAATAGTGTCTCCATCGTTAAATTTACGCATGTGTAACTGGCAAGTTGTTGTTCCAGTATCTGGTCCGTGAGCTCTACCATTAATATATAATGAACACATTCCGCAGATTCCTTCACGACAATCGTGATCAAAAGCTACTGGTTCTTGCTTTTTTGTAATTAATTCCTCGTTCAATTGGTCTAACATTTCCAAAAACGAACTTGCTGTAGAAACTTCATTTAAAGTATAAGTTTCTAAATTTCCTTTAGCTTTGGCATTTTTCTGACGCCAAATTTTAAGGGTAATGTTTATGTTTTTTGCTGCGCTCATTGTTTTTATATTATTTCTGTGAATGTATTCTGTGTAATAATAAATTTTTGATTTACTTTTTTTACTAAATCTTTATATTCTTTTGTCTGCTTTACTAATTGTGGTTTTTGAAATTTCGATACAATTAACCTTGCTTCTATAGTATGATTTTTAAAACACTTCTCTGTTTCATTAATTGTTGATAACAATTGTTCAACTCCTTTTTTTACATCAGAACCCTTTAGTTCAATATAATAAATGTTTTCTTTTGTTTGAATTCCAAAATCACATTTTGTGTCATTATTTCTATTTTTATAAACACCTCCTTCAAAATCAATTTCAAAAAATTCTTTTCGATCTGGATTATCAATACAATATTTTGAATTTCCTCCTTTTTTGTCTATCAAGGTTTTTCTAGGAATTTCAAAACTTGTTGAACAATTAATTATTTCATCACAAATCATTTTACTAACTTGTTTTGATACTCAACATCAATGGCTAACAATCTATCAAATTCATCATTAATGATTTCAGAAACGCTATCTAAATCATCAATATTGATTAATCCTTCTTCTTCATTTATTAAACTTTTAGCTTCACCATTTTCTAAATAATAAGCAGAAATATCATCAATATTCATCCAATAATTTTCAGGAATAACAGAGTTGATTTTTTCTTTATATTTTCCATTATCCAATTTACTCAAATTGCTTGCATAAATACAATTAGTCAAAGCACTCAAAATATATGGCGAATGTGTTGGTAATAAAAACGAATGACCATTTAAATTGATGTTTTCAACAAAGAATTCCATTAGTTTTTTTTGTGCTTTTGGAAATAAATTTAACTCTGGTTCTTCAATTATAAAAGTTTTGTTTTTTCTTCTAATTTCGGAATAATATTTGATTGCTAATGCTACTGGAATTGTAGATTTATAACCACTTGCACCATTAAATAAACTAGTAAATTCAATTTGATTTTTATTTTTTATAAAACCTTGACCATTAATATTTTTATAAACAATTTCTAATGGTTTAATATCTGTTTCAGATTGAAAATTCCTCGCAAACATATCCATTTTTGCAAATTGATTATATAATGAATCTGAAATGTTTTGAATTGAACTTTTCCCTAATGAAAATATCGATTGCAATCCTCGCTCTGTCGGAACATAAAATGGATTATTCATTACTTTAGAAACTTCATTTTGATAAAAAACAACTGGTATTTTTGTAAATTCTCCTATTTTTCTATCATTCCTAAAAACTTCAATAGAATCAAATAATTCTTCAAACTCTTTTGTTTTTGATTTGATATTTATAAAAAAACTTTTTTTAATATTGTTTTCATTTGGATTTGGAACCTCAATATTATTAATATGGAACTTTGTGATTTTAAGGATTTCCCCACGCCCACTTAATAAATAATTTTCATTTTCATATTCAATTATTGAATTATTTTGAATAAAATCCGTTAATCCCCATTCTCTTAACCCTTCTTCAAATGAGTTGTTAAAATTGACAAAAGACCCTTCTGCTGAAACAGATGAAACCAAATAACTAAAATATCTACAAACCGCCAAAATTTTTGCAATTGTACTTTTTCCAGTTGCTTGTTCTCCAATAAGAATAGTCATCTTTCCCAATTCTAAATCTACAGATTTAATGGGTCCAAAATTCTTTATGACTAATCTTTCTCTCATTTGAAACACCTATTATTTGTAATTTCTAGCTGCAATTTTAATAAACTCGTATTTTAATTCTTCTTTATGAAGTTCTTCTTTGGTAATATCATTCCCTTTATATTCCCAAGCACCAACAAATGAGAAATTCACATCATCACGTAGTGTTTCTCCTTCAGAGTCTTGGTATTCTTCACGAAAATGACCACCGCAAGATTCGTTTCTCTGTAAAGCATCCATTGCCATTAATTGTCCTAAATCTATAAAATCGGCAACACGAAGTGCTTTTTCTAATTCTGGATTTAACTCATCTGAACTTCCAGGAACATAAACTTCTTTATAAAACTCTTCTTTTAAAGTAGTAATATCAGCAATAGCTTGTTTAAGTCCAGCTTCATTTCTGCCCATACCTACTTTATTCCACATTATTAGTCCTAAACGTTTGTGAAAATAATCAACTGTTTTAGAACCATTATTGTTTAAGAATTTATCAATAGTTTCCTTAACTCTATTTTCTGCTTCTACAAATTCTGGTGAATCTGTTGCAATTTTTCCTGTTCTAATCTCATCTGCCAAGTAATTAGAAACTGTGTATGGTAAAACAAAATATCCATCGGCTAAACCTTGCATTAATGCTGATGCTCCAAGTCTGTTTGCTCCGTGGTCTGAAAAATTGGCTTCACCAGCAACAAAACAACCAGGAATAGTAGATTGTAAATTATAATCAACCCAAACTCCACCCATTGTATAGTGAACAGCTGGATAAATTTTCATTGGCGTTTCATATGGATTTTCATCAGTAATTTTTTGATACATAGTAAACAAGTTACCATATTTTTCTTCAAGCCATTGTTTTCCTAAAGTAGTAATTTCCTCTGCAGTTGGATTATGGTTTCCTTTGGCATAAGCTGCTTGTTTCCCTTTATGTTGTATTTCTGAAGAAAAATCTAAATAAACACCTTCATTGGTATCATTTGCTTCAATTCCGTGACCTTCATCACAAAGTTCTTTTGCAGCTCTAGAGGCTACATCACGAGGTACTAAATTACCAAAAGCAGGATATTTTCTTTCTAAATAATAATCTCTATCTTCTTCTGCTAATTGTGTTGGTTTTAATTTTCCTTCACGAATAGCTTGTGCGTCTTCTTTTTTCTTTGGAACCCAAATTCTACCTGAATTTCTTAAGGATTCTGACATTAAAGTCAATTTTGCTTGATTGGTTCCGTGAACAGGAATACAAGTTGGGTGAATTTGTACATAACAAGGATTTGCAAATAACGCCCCTAGTTTATGTATTTTCCAACCAGCTGTAACATTACTTCCCATAGCGTTTGTTGAAAGAAAATATACATTTCCGTAACCACCAGAAGCAATAACTACTGCGTGAGCCGAATGTCTTTCTAATTCTCCTGTAACTAAATTTCGAGCAATAATTCCACGTGCTTTTCCATCTATTTTTACTAAATCTAGCATTTCATGACGACTAAACATTTGAACATTTCCAACACCTATTTGTCTTGATAATGACGAATATGCTCCAAGGAGTAATTGTTGTCCAGTTTGTCCTGCAGCATAAAAAGTACGTTGTACTTGTGTTCCACCAAAGGAACGATTGTCTAACATTCCGCCATAATCACGAGCAAAAGGAACACCTTGAGCCACGCATTGATCAATAATATTTGAAGAAACTTCGGCCAATCTATGAACATTTGCTTCACGAGCTCTATAATCACCACCTTTTATAGTATCATAAAACAATCTGTAAGTACTGTCACCATCATTTTGATAATTTTTTGCTGAGTTGATTCCGCCTTGAGCGGCAATAGAATGTGCGCGTCTTGGTGAATCTTGAAAACAAAATGCTTTTACATTATACCCCATTTCTCCAAGTGAAGCTGCGGCAGATGCGCCAGCCAAACCTGTTCCTACTACAATAATATCAATTTTAGGTCTGTTGTTTGGTGCAACTAGTTTTAAATGATCTTTATGATTAGTCCATTTCTCTGAAATAGAACCTTCTGGTATTTTTGAATCTAACTTCATATATAAATTGATGTTGATTATTTACTAATAAAATGAATGTATACTGGAATAATTGCAAACAATAGCGGAACTATAATTGCAAATGCTTTTCCGAATAATTTTATGGTTGGAGTATATTTTGGATTATTTGCTCCTAAAGTTTGAAAAGCACTTTGAAACCCGTGTAATAGGTGAAATGACAATACAATCATAGAAATCACATAAAGTAGAGTTGCTATCAATCCGAATTTTGGATCTTTAAAAAAAGCGAACGTAATTTTATGTAAATCTTTGTAACCTTCTTTTACTTTAACATCTGCTTTGGCATCAAAAAACTCTGTTCTGTTTTTGATAACAATCATTTTTTGATCTACTTGTTCTTTTGGTAAATAACCTCCATCGGTAGTCAAATAAAATTCTTGTTTCATCCCTTGGCTGTCAATTGTAATTGTTTGAATTGGCATTTTTTCATCAAAATGCATTACAGCCCAAAAGTTGACCATATGCGTTACAATAAAAACCAGAATAACTGTTCCTAAAACCGCCATGTTTCTAGAAGAAAAAGAGCTGTTTGCAGATGGATTGTTTTTTGCATACCTAATTGGTCTTGCGGCTTTGTTTTGAAAAGTCAACATAATTCCATCTACTGCGTGGAAAATAATTGAAATGTAAGTTAGGTATGAAAGTAATTTTACCGCTGGATTTGTGGTCATAAACAATGCATACTGATTGAAATGTAATGCATCACTAAAAATTAATTGAAGATTTCCAGCTAAATGACCAGACAAGAACAAGCATAAAAATAAACCTGTTAGAGCCATCCAGTATTTTTTTGCTAGCGATGACTTTAATATTGCAGATTTTGCCATAAGTATTGAATAATTTGTTTTTAAAAAGCACACAAAAATAAGGCTATTTGTTTTTAACTACAACCTTTTCGTTATAATTTATAATCATTTTAAAATGGACTCTAAATTTCTTTAACAAGTGTTGTATGAAAATCTTTTTATAGGTTGAAATTCAAACATTTGGTTAAACAAAATCGAGTTTTTTCAAGAAGAATTAATATGTTTTAGTTACATCTTCATCAATTACAATAATAAAATCTGCTTTATTTTTATTTTCTAATTCAAGTTTCGAAATATTTTTTTGGGTTACGGTTGCAATTGTTGTGATTTTAGCTTTGGGATTATTTTTTTTTATATACCAATAAATCCCTTCATAATTATCACTGTGATAGGTTCCGTTGTAATGTATAAAAAGTGAATTTTTTTGAAGATTTTTTACAATAAAATATGCCATTGTTGCATCTTTTATTGCTTGTGCTTTGGGTAAATTTTCTCCACCATGACCTTCCATTTCCTCTACCATTTTTTTATAACCTGGTAAATTAGAATCATATGGTATTGGCAAAGGCGCAATAAAAGATTTTTCCGTTTCACCCAATACTTCAAGAGATTCAAATCCTTTTTTATATACCATCGAAGCATATTTTCTTGGAATATTTGTGGCTATAAAAGGGATGTTTTTTTCTTTTGCAAAATCAATAAATGGTTTATAATCGGTTTTATTATTCGGCCAAAGTCTTGCTGTAGAGTCCAATTGTTTTTGGATGATTTCTCCTTTTAAATATTGATTCAATTGTGTCTGATTGTCTGCTTCTAGCATTTCAGCCCCAAAAATGAGTTTCTTTTTTTCTTGTAAATCCTTTGCAAATTCAAGCTCCAACCAATGAATTATAGAGTTGTCATGATATTCACCAAATAAAACAATTTCAGCTTGAGCAGATGTTTTTATGAGAGCATTATATGACGTGACTTTCCCGTTTTTATCAAAAATTTGATAGGGCATTTTATTTTGTGCAAATGAAAAAGAATAAATAATAAAACAGAATAAAGTAAAAGTATAACGCATTAAACAGTTTTTAAAATAGTAAGAAATCAAAAGTTAAAGTTACTTTATTTTACCGATTTGAAAATAATATGTGTTGTTTTTTTAAAATTAAATAATAATTACAATAAAACTCGTTTTACTGTTTTAAATCAACAGCTTTTACTCTTAGAATAGTACTTTTATACTCAAATAAATCGTTCATGAAAACAGGAATTGATGCCATCTCTTTTGATGTTGCCAAACTACATTTACCTATAAAAACACTTGCAAAAGCTAGAAATATCGAGCCCGAAAAATTAGAAAAAGGGTTGGGATTACTCAAAATGACATTGCCAGACGTGCATCAAGATACGGTTGTTTTTGGTGCTAATGCTTTGACTAAGTTAATTATTGATAATAAAATAAATCTCACAGAAATAGCTAGGATTTATGTTGGAACAGAAAGCGCAATAGACAACTCAAAACCTATTGCTTCCTTTTTAATCAATTTAATCGAAGATAAATTCGGAGAAAATTCTCTTTCAGAGTGTGATGTTGTTGATTTTACATTTGCTTGTATTGGTGGTGTTGATGCTTTGCAGAATTGTATTGATTTTGTAACATTAAATCCTACCAAAAAAGCAATCGTGATTACTGCAGATGTGGCAAAATATGATTTAAATTCAACTGGAGAATACACTCAAGGCGCTGGAGCTTTGGCTTTGCTTATTACATCAAACCCTAGAATTATAACTTTTGAAAAACAATGGGCAACTAATACCAAAGGTGTTTTTGATTTTTTTAAACCCTATCGAACAATTTCAAAAGAGACAATCACAGGAAATAATGCAAACGAACCTTGGCTCGGAAATTTAGAAGCCAAAATTGAAATTCATAAAGACCAACCTGTTTTTGATGGGCAATATTCTAATCAATGCTATATGGATAGAACTCGAAATGCCTATTTCTTGTTCAAAAAAATAAATGCTATTCCCGAAAATTTATATTCTACTTGGACAAGCATTATTATGCATTTGCCTTATGCTTTTCAAGGCAGACGAATGTTGTCTGAAATTTATGCTTTGGATGCTGAAAATAAAATGTTATCAGGATTAGAAACATTATCTGAATATCAAAACAAATTAAAAGAAGTCAGTAAATCTGAAGCCTACCAAGAATTTGTAACACAAAAATTGCAACCGGCAGAAATTGCTTCTTCATTGATAGGAAATTTATATACAGGTTCTATTTTTATGGGCTTTTTATCCACACTTTGCCATTTTTACAATATAAATAAAGAAATTGAAGGGCATAAATTTGGTTTTCTTGCTTACGGAAGCGGATCAAAATCAAAAGTGTTTGAAGGCATTATTCAAGAAGATTGGAAATCTTCAATTTCAATGGTTTCTCTTTTTGAAACACTCGAAAACAGTTTCGAAATAGATTTTGAAACCTATGAGCAATTACACAAAAAAGAAAAAAAACAACCTGTTACCATTCCAAAAAACGAATGGATTTTAGATAGAATAGAAAAAGATAATCCAAATCTAATTGGTGCTCGATATTACAAATGGATTGATTAAATTTGTATTCTAAAATAATCTCATTTATGAAATATCATCCAATTGACCGACATCTTTATATAAAAAATCGCGCTAAATTTGCAGCTCAAATGAAGCCAAATAGCGTTGCTGTTTTTAACTCAAACGACATTTATCCCGTTTCTGCAGACAGCACTTTGCCTTTTGCACAACATAGAGATATTCTTTATTTATCTGGCGTAGATCAAGAAGAAAGTATTTTGCTTTTATTTCCTGATGCACCGTATGAAAACCAAAAAGAAATGCTTTTCCTTAAAGAAACTAGTGAACATATTGCTATTTGGGAAGGAGAAAAACTGACTAAAGAACGTGCATTTGAAGTTTCTGGAATTAGAACCGTGTATTGGTTACAAGATTTTAATAAAATTTTGAACGAAATGATGACCTATTGCGACACCATTTATATCAATACCAATGAACATTATCGTGCCACAATAGAAACCGAAACTCGAGAAGCTCGTTTTGTAAAATGGTGGAAAGAGCATTATCCTGCGCATCAAGTCGCAAAAAGCAATCCAATCTTGCAACGTTTGCGTTCTGTAAAAGAAAGCGAAGAGCTAGATTTGATTCAAAACGCTTGTAATATTACCGAAAACGGATATCGTCGTTTGCTTTCGTTTGTAAAACCAAACGTAATGGAATATGAAATTGAAGCCGAATTGATGCACGAATTTCTAAGAAGTCGTTCAAAAGGTTTTGCCTATACACCAATTATTGCTTCGGGAAAAAATGCCAATGTGTTGCATTATATCGAAAACAACCAACAATGTCACGATGGCGATTTGATTTTGCTAGATATTGGCGCTGAATATGCTAATTATTCTAGCGATATGACTCGAATGATTCCTGTTTCGGGACGTTTTTCTAGCAGACAAAAAGAAGTATACAATGCTGTTTTGAATGTAAAAAACGAAGCTACAAAAATGCTTACACCTGGCACTTTATGGAAACAATATCATGTAGAGGTGGGCAAAATTATGACTTCTGAATTACTTGGTTTGGGATTGCTTGACAAAGCCGATGTGCAAAATGAAAATCCAGAATGGCCAGCATACAAAAAATATTTTATGCACGGAACATCACACCATATGGGTTTAGATACTCACGATTATGGCTTGTTGCACGAACCAATGAAACCCAATATGGTTTTTACTGTCGAACCAGGAATATATATTCCAGCTGAAGGTTTTGGTATCAGACTTGAAGATGATGTTGTAATACAAGAAAAAGGAGCACCTTTTAATTTGATGCGAAATATTCCTATAGAAGTTGAAGAGATTGAGAGTTTGATGAATGCTTAGTTTTTTTTAAGACAAAAGATAATAGAAAAAAGACGGATTGCGAAAGTGATCCGTTTTTTTATTTCTTGTCCTTTTTACGAAGGAGAAATAACATTATTACATTTTTTTGTTGTCATTTCGACAAAGGAGAAATCTCTTTTTTTTTTGAATTGTTTGATGGGATTTCCCAAGGCTAGAAAGGATAAGATTGTAAATAAACTATGCTTTAAATTTTCTAAACGATTGAATTATTTCATAAATACCAAATGCAATTACAACTTTACCAAATATAAAAATTATCCAACTTAAAGGATTCTTTATATAAATCCTATCATTTTCTAAAGGATTATAAAAATCTGTTACTAAGAAAAATCTAAAAAAACCAGAAATTAATCTTTTCCAATTGTCCCAATTTGAAACATCAATAGTTTGATTATAATTTTCAATGGAATAGAAAAATAAGTAAATTAACATCCCTGACCAGAAAGTGAAGTTAAATGCTCTTTTCCAATCAGTTCCATATTCGGAAACTACATCGCTTATCCATAAAACAAAAGCATCTCTTTTTAATTGAATGGGTTCTCTCTTTCTATGATTTAATTGGTCCTTATCTTGTTTAAACTCTTTCAGTTTTCTTTTAATGTCAGCTCTGTATGCATTAAATTCATATACTCTAAACTTATTATAATCGATTTTATTTTCAGCTTTTTGTAGTTGCAATTTAATTGTTCTTATTGTTTTTCTATTGCAATTATAAATTTGTTTAATTTGAATTTCATCAAAATTTGCTTGTTTCTCAAAAATAGTTCTGTCAATTTCAACAATATCAAAATAGGTTTCTTGAAGTGAAACTTCATCAAGAAATTTAAGGTTATTAAATGAAATTTTATGAATTCTAGATTTATTAAAACTTACTTGTTTCAAAAATTCACAGTCATCAAATCTTAGTATAGTTTTTATTTCATCACCTGTATTCTCAAACTTTGTAATGTTTAAAAATTTACAATCTGCAAAATGACTATCGTTATTAAACTTAGTTTTAAAGAAACTTGAATAATTGAATTCACATCGATTAAAAAAATATGAATTGTTATTAGAATTTGATTTATTTCCAAAATAATCAAAATGTTCTTTAAAAAAACAATGAGAAATTACTAGTTGGTTAATTTCACAGTCCATTATAGTAGTTGTGCAATTAAATGTTGACTCTTTGATTATTAATTTTGAAAATTCAATGAATCTAATTTTTTCAATTTCAAAACAAGATTCAACTTCACATTTATAAATTTCTATATTTCCTTTCTCAATTACATTTATTTCTTTAAAACTAAAATCAAATATTTTAGAATTATTTATTTTTAAATTATTACAATTGAATACATTAGAAGTGAAATTTAATTCTTGAATATTACAATAGTCAAAATTTATATCACTCAAAAAAATACAGTTTTCAAAATTAATAATATGCAAACAGTCTTCTTCTCTTTTATAAAATTTAATCGTATTTCTAGAAAATGTAATGTTAGAAAAAGTGATTTTTAAATTAACTTTATTCAAATTTATATTCAATCTATTGTGAATTTGGACTATATAATTTGAAATTAATTGAGCATCTTCTGAGTAAACTAGCTTTTCAAATTCTTCTCCTGTGATATTTTCCATACTTCTAAATCTGTTTCTCAAATATATTTATTTTCAACCACAAAAGCAGCAAAAGTTATTAACGACAATTGTTTTACATTCTTTTGTAACTTTTATGTTTCAAAAAAATTAAAATTATATTTTTGCATCTATGAAAACCACCATTTACAAAAACACCAAAATCTCCTATTCCGAAACAGGAAAAGGTACTGCTGTGGTATTGCTTCATGGTTTTTTAGAAAATCAATCTATGTGGCAGGATTTAGTTCCAGAATTATCTCAGAAACACCGAGTAATTACTATCGATTTATTAGGTCACGGTAATACCGAATGTTTGGGTTATGTGCATACTATGGAAGACAATGCTGATATAGTTCATGCGGTTTTGCACGAATTAAAAATCAGAAAAGCTATATTTATTGGTCATTCTATGGGTGGTTATGTTGCTTTGGCTTTTGCCGAATTGTATCCTGATTTTATGAAAGGTTTGGTGCTTTTAAATTCTACTTCTCGAGCAGATAGCGAGGAACGAAAACTTAATCGTGATCGTGCTATTAAAACGGTGAAAAAAGATTATTCTGCTTTTGTGAGACTCTCGATTGCCAATTTATTTAGTGAAGACAATCGTGATCGACTGGCGAATGAAATCGAAAAAGTAAAAGAAGAAGCACTCCAAACTCCTTTGCAAGGTATTGTTGCTTCGCTTGAAGGAATGAAAATCAGAAAAGATCGTAAGGTTTTATTGCATTTTGGTCCATACCCAAAATTATTGGTATTAGGGGAAAAAGACACTGTTTTGATTTACAATGAAAATATTGATCAAATAGAAAAAACAAATGTACAATTGATTACTTTTCCAGATGGTCATATGAGTCATATTGAGAATAAGGAAGAGTTGTCTTCTGTTTTGCTTACTTTTTTAAAAAAAATATAAATTATACTTTTTCTTGAAAGTCCTTGTCTTTATTTAAAATTTCTTGAATTAATTTGACAATTTCAGCAATATATTTTTCTAAAATTTCGGTTGTAATGATTGTTGTTTCTTCTTTATCTTCTTTGAAAGTAAAAGGTAAAAACCCAGATTTCAAATTTTTGAAGGAGATAATTCCTGCTTCAACCGGAAATCCATTAGTTTGACTTTCATACATAAAAGCATAAGCCAAAACTTGAATTATTTTATCGTTTTTGATATCTTCTGTTAATCCTTTCCATGTTTTTAAAGTTACATTTGCTTTGTCAACTTTTCCTGTTTTATAATCAATAATTCGAATAACTCCGTTGCGTTCTTCAATTCTATCTACATTTCCTTTTATTAAAATAGGAAAAGGCAAACTTGAATGATTCAAAATACGTTCGTAAGTATGTTCTAATGCAATAATTTTTATTGCATCGCCCTTAATTATAGAATCTATTTCAAGTTTCAAGAAATTCAAAACATTACGTTTTGCTACTTCATAGGCCAAAAGATTTCTTCCTTTTTTGATTTCGCCTTCTTTATATACTATTTTAAATTGATTGAGAACAGTTTCGTCTATGAGTGAAATACATTTTTGAATATCCGTTTCCGAAATATATTTACCTATAAATGGTTCATATAGCGTTTTTAAAGTTTCGTGAATTATGGTTCCTAAAGTATTTAGGGCAATGTTTTCCTCAACTTCTTCAACTTCTCTGATGTGAAGAATTTTTTGGAAATAGAAATCTATTGGGTTTCTAATATAACTTGTCAAAGCTGATGGAGAAAATCCTTTTTCTGCAATTTCTTTTAATCGCAATAGAACGCTTTCTGATTTAGGAATTTGAATTGGAGTATATGCCGTTTCGGGTAAAACAGCATTATAAATTTCGTGGGTTATGGTATGATTGGGTTGTTTTTCAAATTCTAATTGAGTAATAAATCGTGATTTTTCTCCTGCATCTAACCCTTCCGAATCGATATTGTAAATCAAATAAATGTTTTTGGCGCGTTGCATCAAATGATAAAAATGATAAGTATATATAGCATCTTTTTCTTTATACGTCGGCAAGCCAAATTCTCTTTTTACATCATAAGGAATAAAGGAATTCATAGATTTTCCTGCAGGAAATTTACCTTCATTCATAGCTGTAACAATAACCGTTTCAAAATCAAGCACACGACTTTCTAAAACTCCCATAATTTGTAATCCATTCAAAGGTTCACCTTCAAAAGAAACCTCTGCCAAATCTATAACTTGTTTGTAAATAGCATAAAGCGTATCAATTTTATCTATATGTTGATGTTTAGAATAATAATTAATGAGTTTGTTAACGACTTTATAAATTGCAAAAATAAAGGCTTTGGTTATTTTTTCGTCTTCAACATCGTTGTTCAAATTGTTTTTTAGGGTTTGTAACAAAATAGAAATTGATTCTAATACAGCAATAGATCCATTTTCCCATTTCTGAAAAAGTAGTGAAAATAGTTCACTTTTATTTTCATTCAATTCAAACAATTTTTTATGAGTAATAAAAGTATAATTGTTTTGATTAATTGTATTAACTAATGCAGTTGTATTGGCATATGATTCTATTAAAGGATGTGTTAATATATCTAGAACATCTTTATAATACATAACATAACTCGAATTGCTTCTTGATAAAGCAGCAGTATGCATTTTAAATAATTTGGCAATCAAAATTTGAGCGGGATTGTTTTTACTAGAATAACCCATAGTTATATTTAAAGCACCAACAGAAGATGGCAAAGCATATAATAGAGGAACAAGAAGATTTTCCTCACCAAGAACAATTGCTACATTATTTAATTTAGAATCTGGGTTGTTTTGAGTTGTTTTGTCTATAATGCTTCCTGCTATTTTAGCTTGTCCAATAGATTTTGGAGTACCAATAATTTGAATGTTTTTTTGCTGAGAAAAATCATCTGTAATCCACTCAAAAGGATTTGTTTTGTAATGCTTCCAATTGTCTTTAAATCGCCTAACAAACAAACCTGCATCATGAAAAGGATCATTCATAAAAGTTTGATCAATATCCCAATATATTTTGGTATTGCCTGTAGTGATTAATTTTTGAATTATTTTTTCTTCAGCAGCATTCAAGGCATTAAAACCTGCAAAAAGAAATCTCTTATCATTAACTTGATTAATAAATTGAGAACAATTATTTACAGCTTCACGATAAATTAACCCTTGGTATCCAATACCATTTTTTAATAAATGCGAATAAAGTGTTTGATAATAAAGCGGCAATAATTTCCAGAAATCAATATAGTTTTCTAGTAATTTTGTTTTGTTTTCAACTTCAATTCCCCATTTTTTAATATCTTCTATATCTTTCAAATAGGATAAAATATGCAATGGGTCTAAAAGATACCGATCAATTTCATTAAAATCTTGTAATAATGTTTTGGCCCAATTGGCAAATAATTCAAATGATTGTTGATTTGCAACTTCGGTTATAGATAAATATACTTCGTAAAACTCAAACAATAATTCAATTGGGTCAATTGTTCTAATGACAGCTATCTCTTGAATAAAATCTTCAATGCTTATAATTTCTGGCGAAAGTATATTGGTAGTAACTTGATTTTTTAATGACTCTATTAAAAAAACCTTTGCTCTTTTGTTGGGTAAAACTACTGTAACATTAGAAAAATCATCTGAATAATTTTCAATAATTACTTGAGCTATTTTATCTAAGAAGGTTGTATTTGTCATTTTATAAAAATAAAAAAAACGCCCCGATAAATCGAGGCGTTTTCAAGAAATATTTTGAGAAAATTATTTTACTAATTTCACTTCAACTCTTCTGTTATTAGCTTTACCAGCTTTAGTTTTGTTAGAATCGATTGGTTTAGTTTCTCCGTAACCAACTGAAGATAATCTAGAAGCAGAAATTCCGTTTTCGATTAAGTAATTTTTAACTGCAGCAGCTCTGCTATCAGATAAAGTTTGGTTAGCAGCATCTTTACCATCGCTATCAGTGTGACCTTCAATACTGAAATTAGAAGAAGGATATTCTTTTAATATAGCAGTGATTGATTGTAAAACTGGCATTGTTTGCGCTTGGAAAGTAGATTTGTTTGTGTTAAACAAAATTGTTTTAGCGTAAGCATTTAATTTCATTATTTGCTCTTCTGAAATTTCAGGACAACCATTGTTTGCAACAGTACCTTTAACATCAACACATTTATCATCTCTGTCTAATACACCGTCTCCGTCAGTATCTGGCCAAGGACAACCTGCATTTTCTTTTGGTCCTTTAACTTGAGGACATTTGTCAGATTTGTCAGCAACACCGTCACCGTCAGCATCTGGACAACCGTTTAATGCTTTTGGACCAGCAACTTCTGGACAAGCATCATCTTTATCAGCAATACCATCAGCGTCAGTATCAGGACAACCGTTCATTTCAGCTGAACCAGCTTCGTTTGGACAATTATCAGATGCGTCTGTAATTCCGTCTCCGTCAGTATCAGGACATCCTTTGAATTGTTTTAAACCTGCAACTTCAGGACACGCATCATCTTTATCATAAATTCCGTCACCGTCAGTATCTTTTCCTCCAAATTTGAAAGTCAAACCTGCAAAGTGTTGCATGTGAGAAGGAACATTTTGTTCTGGGATTCTAGAATCAGTATCAAATGAATATTTGTAAGTAGATTGGAAAGACAAACCTACCATTTCTGTGAACCAGAAAGTTATTCCTAAACCACCATTAGCAGTTCCATAACTTGCTTTACCCAAAGATGTATAACCTCCACCAATATGCACTGAAGGATCAATGATTTTCCATCCTAACGCATTTCCAATGCTGTATTTAATTACTCCATCTGCAGCGTAATAGCTTAAGTCTCCGGGATTGATTACTGTATAATCTCCTGGCTCAGTAACTCTAGGCTCTACCCATCTTTTAATTCTGTTAACAGATCCTGTTACACCAAATGAGAAATTTCCACCAACATGTCTTGAAACAGTAATGTAAGATACTGAAGGAAGAATATTCCAGTTGTCTTTTACATTAAAATACTGAGAAAATTGGTCTTCTACTTTCGATGCAGCACTAACTCTAGTGTCTACGGCATTCGTTCCAAAGGAAATAGCCCATGGATTGTTACTATCTTGTGCTTGTGAACTTAGTCCAATCAACATTAACACAGCAGCAAATAATTTGTTAAGATGTTTCATACTTAAATTTTGTTAGATTACAATATTTTGTAAGGCAAAAGTAATGCGTAATTTTTTAACTACAAAACGAAATGTTAAAAAAAACCAACTAAATCCTTAATGAGATGGCAATTATATAACATTTAACATTTGCCCTACTTCTTTAAAGGCTAAAATCGCTTTGTCAATATGTTCTTTTGTGTGAGCAGCAGAAAGCTGAACTCTAATTCTTGCTTTATCTTTTGGAACCACTGGGAAAAAGAATCCGATGACATAAATTCCTTTTTTCAAGAGTTCATTTGCCATATTTTGTGACAATTTCGCATCATATAACATTACAGGTACAATGGCTGAGTCGCCATCAATAATATCAAAACCTGCTTTTTTAATGCCTTCTTTGAAATATTGGGTATTCCATTCTAATTGATCTCTTAAAGTAGTTTCCTTTTCCAACAATTCAAAAACTTTGATCGATGCGCCAACAATTGATGGCGCTAAGGAATTTGAAAACAAATACGGGCGAGATCTTTGTCGCAAAATTTCGATGATTTCTTTTTTGGCTGTAGTATAACCTCCCATCGCGCCTCCT
>JAYTNO010000171.1:0-3427 GCA_043748275.1 Flavobacterium sp.
TAATTAAAAAGTCAAACCCCTATATTTTTAAACTTACACACTTTTTAGGATAGTGTCAAATTAATTATAAATTTGTCTAAACTTTTGGGTTCAGTCTAAAAATTCAAAACGGATTTTTTATTTTTATAATATTCTAATCTGAATCTTTAGGAGATTTTTTTAAAACCTTAATTAAAACTGGAAGGGTTGAAATCAAAATAATTCCAATAATAATAACTTCTATATGTTCTTTTAAATCAATATTGAATTTCTCTAAAAACAATCCATATAGATAATGTCCAGAAAACACTAAAAGAAACGACCATAAGAAGGAACTCAAGATATTATAGAACATAAATTTCTTTTTATCCATAGTCACAATTCCTGCAACTATAGGTGCAAAGGTTCTAAATATTGGTAAAAAACGAGCAAATATGATGGCTTTACCGCCATATCGTTCGAAAAACTCTTGTGATTGAAACAAATATTTTTTCTTGAACCAAAAAGTATCTTCTTTTTTGAATAAATAATATCCGCTTTTTGACCCAAACCAATAGCCCACCATATTTCCAAAAATACCTGCAACACCAATAAGAATTGATAACAAAGTGACATTTAAAAAATCGCTATCTATATGAATAAAATTCTGAATTAAATCGCGACTATAAATTCCTGAAAGAAAAAGTAAACTATCTCCTGGAAGAAAAAAACCAGCAAACAAACCAGTTTCAGCAAAAATGATAAACAAAACTATATAAAGACCAAGTTGTACACCTCCTATTTTCAAAGTGATATAAAACTCTGGGTTGAGCAATTGCATCCAGTCAAAATTATTCATAAAAAAAATAGATTAAAATATTTAGATTACAAAGCCATGTTGCACTTTTATCTAGGGTGTGAAAATAACCATTATTTTTGAAGAAATAAAGTTTCAAAATGCTTTTAATTTATAAATAACATTAATGCTTCAGTTAACTACTTTCTTTCATACAAGCAACAACTATGTAGTTTTTCATAATCTTCATTTGTTGCTTTTATTTCATCTGTGTCGTGACCTACTTTTGCAATTGCCTTTTTTACATCCAAAACCGAACATTTTTCTTCATTTATAATAACACTTAGTTGATGGGATTCGATATCCCAATTAGCAGATTTCACTCCATTTACAGAGTATGCTGCTTTTTGAATACGTTTTTGACATTGCTCACAATTGCCATTGACTTCAAAAGTATATTTGGCATTTTTATTCTTTTTCTCTTGTGCTTGAGTTGAAAATGCTACAAAAAGCAGCATCATTCCTAAAAATATATTTTTCATTTTATTATTATTTAAATTGTTAATTTATTGATATTGATTTTATATTCTAATGCTACTTTATTTTATAACGCAATCCTGCATAATACATTTGTCCAAAAACTGGTGCATATACAATAGCGGTATCAAAAGTTGCTCCAAATGGGTTCTTATTTCCTAAAATTGCTTTTTCTTGACGATAATTACCTATATTTTCTCCGCCAAGATACATTTCAAAAACACTTGAGAATGTTCTGGTAATTTGGGCATTCATTATAGCAAATGAAGGTGAAAATTCAGGCAGTCTAGCTTCTAAAGGGTTTGTAGAAGTGTTAGGTAATTGTTGTTTTCCTAACCAATTTAGAGTATAATCAAATTTCCATTGTTGTCCTTTTTCTTTAATATGTGTTTCGAATTCTAGATTTCCAAAAAAACGATGTTTTGCTTGCAAAGGTCTTTGATAACTTCCTGACAAATAATCGGTTGATATGTCAAAATATTTGTAAGCTGATCTTAAATTCAAATGTTTGATTATTTCTAGATTAAAATCAATTTGTAAACTATTGGCAAATGATTTTCCTTTCAAATCATAAAACAATACTTGCTGTGGCGAATTCATAAGATCAACAACCGCTTGGTTTTGAAAATCGGTTTTATAAAAATCAACCGTTATGTCACCACTTTTACCTAGTATTAAAAAATTCTGAGTAAAACTCATTCCGTAATTCCACGCAATTTCAGGGTTTAGACCATAAATTTTACCCGAAGTGTCTAATACCGAAAAAGTTCTTGAAGAAGCAAAAAGATTTTGATTTTCGGCAAAAATATTGGCTGCCCTTTTTCCTCTTCCTGCAGAGAATTTAAGAACTCCTTTTTTCCACGGATTGTATTTCAAATGCAATCTCGGTGTAAGAAAAAATCCTAATCTGTTGTGATAGTCTACTCTTGCACCAAGAATATAACTTAGTTTTTCATTATTATCAAAAGTATATTCGAAGAAAGCACCTAATGAATTATCAACTCTACTCACATCTGAAAGGTTTACAAATTCCGAATAATTATCATAAGTAAAATTCATTCCTGTTACAAATTTATTCATCGTATTATTGATTATTGAATTGAATATTAAATTCGAATAATAACTTTGTTGCTTGATGTCATATTGATTCAATCCGAAATATGATTGCTGATTATGACTACTAAATGCATTTTGAAATCCAATACTTTGAAACGGCATATCTTTGAAAACATATCCGACTTTTGATGTAAAATCTAATCGTTCTGTATTGATTTCTGATCCCCAATAATTTGTAGTTAATTTATCTTTTTTGGGTTCGAAATTAATCTCTCCTGTTTGCTTTTCATCCTTCATATACCTTGCATTTATAAAAGAAACCCAACCTGTTTCTGCACAAGCATATTGCCAGCGATTCATAATATTTATTTGTTTTCCCAGCGGATTATCCAAAAAACCATCATCATTCATATCGTTTTTTGAAATTCGGGTATTTCCGTGTACAAACAAACTAGTTGCCCAATCGTCTGATATTTTTTTATTAAAATGGGTATTGATTTCAAATCTTGAATCAGTAGAGCCATAGATATTCAAATAAAACGGAATATCATTTAACGGTTTTATCAGTTCGGTATTTATCTGTCCTGAAATACTCTCATAACCGTTTACAACACTTCCTGCTCCTTTTGTGATTTGAATACTTTCTACCCAAGTTCCGGGAGTAAAAGACAAACCATATGCTTGAGAAGCACCGCGAACTGACGGAATATTTTCTTCGGTAATCATAATATAAGGACTTGTCAATCCTAACATTCTAATTTGTTTGGTTCCTGTTAATGCATCCGAAAAATTGACATCAATTGATGGATTGGTTTCAAAACTCTCAGCAAGATTGCAACAAGCGGCTTTAAGTAATTCTTTGCTAGAAACTGTTGTGGTGTTGGTTGTTATTGTTAGTGATTTTTGCAATGCTTTCCTTTTTTTCTCGACTTTTACTTCGTTAAGTTTTTCTTGAGAAACAGCAATTACAGAAAAACACAACATTATATATAAAGCTGTTTTTTTCATAATAGAATTTAATGTTTAAAAAAAGTTAATTAACAATTTAAAACATTAGAATCAGGCATAAAAAGTAAATTG
>JAYTNO010000172.1:0-3399 GCA_043748275.1 Flavobacterium sp.
TTGTATAAGTTCAGTAACAAATGTCAATGATTTATCGGTAGTATTAATACCAACAGATCACGCAAGACCAGGTTTTACTTCTAATTACAGATTGCATTATGAAAATAATGGGACTACGAGTTTAAATGGAACAATTCAGTTAACTTATAACAACGGTAAATTGAGTTATAGTTATTCAAACTATACGCCTGATGCGACTACAGCAAATAGTTTGACTTATAATTTTACAGATTTATTGCCTTATCAAGATCGAGATATTTATATAATTTTTAGTGTAATAACACCGCCAACAGTTAACCAAGGTGATGTACTGACTTTTTCAACTGTAGGTACTACTACTGTTACGGATGCTAATCCAGCTGACAATACTTATGTATTGAATCAATCGGTAGTTAACTCATTTGACCCAAATGACAAAACAGTTCTTGAAGGTGCTACTATCACCGCAGCTCAAGCAGCAAAACCCTTACATTATATTACTCGTTTTCAAAACACAGGAACATTTGCAGCTTATACAGTAGTTTTAAAAGAACTACTTGATGCCGATTTAGATTGGAGTACTTTTGAACCCATTGGTTCAAGCCATAATTATAGAATTCGGATTATAAACGGAAATCAAGTTACTATAACTTTTGATGCCATCAATTTAATAAATAGTTCGGCAAACGAGCAAGCAAGTAACGGTTGGTTTGCTTATAAAATAAAACCTAAAAGTACTTTTGCTATAGGAAATATTGCAACTTCAAGTGCTGATATTTATTTTGATTATAATTTACCCATTGCAACCAATTCTGTAACTACACAAATTGCTCCATTATCTAATTCTGAATTTGATAAAGCCAACTTTAGTGTATTTCCAAATCCTGCCAATAACTTTTTTGTAATTAACAGTAATCTAACAGAATCTAGCAGTTATGAATTAGTAGACATTAACGGTAAAATATTATCTTACGGAATTATAGAAAATAAAAAACAAGTAGATATCAGCACTTTAGAAAGCGGTTTTTATTTCTTAAATATCAAAACACAAAATTCAAAACTTGCTTATAAGATCGTAAAACAATAAATAAAAGCATCTTATATTTAAAGAGAAAAAGGATCTGTTTTTATCTTTTTTCTCTTTATTTTTGTTGTATGAATTCACTTTTTCAATCAGAACCACTATTTTTTGATTTGCCAGATGCTGATATTAGTTATTATCCTAATTTTTTTGATACTGATGAAGCAGATATAATTTTTAAAGAATTACTCAACAAAACGCCTTGGCAACAAGACAACATAACGGTTTATGGCAAAAATCATTTACAACCAAGATTAACTGCTTTGTATGGCAATGAAGGAAAACCATACTCCTACTCCAACATCAAAATGCAACCTCATCATTGGACTTTATTGTTACAAAAAATAAAGTTTCATATACAAAGTCAAGCAGCAACCAATTTTACAACAGTCTTACTCAATTTATACAGAAATGGTAATGATAGCAATGGTTGGCACGCAGATAATGAAAAAGAATTAGGGCAAAATCCTGTGATTGCTTCTGTAAGTTTTGGAGCTGAAAGAGTGTTTCAACTGAAACATAATACAGATAAATCATTAAAAAAAAGCATCATTCTAGAACATGGAAGTTTGTTAATAATGAAAGGTTCAACACAACATTTCTGGAAACATCAAATCCCAAAAACCGCTAAAAAAGTAGCACCTAGAATCAATCTTACTTTTAGAGTCATTCAATAACTGAAAGTATTTTTAAAAAAAAATAATTTTATTTGAAAAAGTAATTATTTTTTTTATTAATATTGATAAAGAATTTTAACATTAAAAAACAAAGCTGAATTAATTTTCAAGTAATGAAAAAAAGTAAACGCATCGAGTTAAATTGGGAGCAATCCGAAAGATTAATAACATTGGCATTAGAGGAAAGAAATCCTTTTGAAATCATCAAGAAAGAATTAGGAATTGATGAGAAAGATGTTCTTGAAATTATGAAAAAGAAACTAACTGCTGATAAATTTGAAATTTGGAAAAAGAAAGCAAATGCTGCAAAACCAAAACCAAAACCTATAAAAATAGATGATTTTGATGAAGATTTAGACGGCAAATATTATATAAAAAATAAATTTGATTAATAATAAAACTCCTAAAAAATAGGAGTTTTTGTTTTTATGGTATTAAACAATAAATTATGGTAACAATTACACCTACGAATGATAAATTTATAATCGACATTAAAGGTTTTCATCAAATTTTGACATTAAAGAGTAAAATTATTATTTCAAAAAATAATATTGTCAAAGTTTATCAAAGTAATGAAGAATTAAATAAATGGAGTGGTTATAGAATTGCAGGAACTTATTTTCCTTTTTTAATAATTGCTGGGATATTTTATAATAAAGGAAGAAATTTTTGGGACGTTTCAAATAAATCAAATGCTATTATTATTGAGCTCGAGAATGAAGCCTATAAAAAATTAATAGTTGAAGTTGACAACCCAAAAGAATCAATAGCACTACTCACTACAAATTAATTACTGTTAATCAATTCATAAAAAAATGCTCATTAGTTACAATTTTATACTTTTGAGGACTTTTAAAAAAATAAAAAACATTAAATGAAAAAAATACTTTTTGCTTTAATGATTTCAACGTCTCTATGGAGTGTTGAAACCAATGCACAATCAAGCACTACAGAACAAATTAAAGTAAATATAGATTTAAATTCGGTTACTGAAGATAAGGTTTTAGTCACAATTACGCCACCAAAATTTACTACAGACGAAGTTGTATTTCATTTTCCGAAAATTATTCCTGGAGCTTATTCTGAAGATGATTACGGAAAGTTTATAGACAACTTAAAAGCATTTGATAAAAAAGGGGATGTTATTCCTGTTGCAAAAACAGATGATGATTCTTGGACTATACGTGATGCCAAAAAGGTTACTAAAATTACCTATAAAGTAAATGATACTTTTGAAACAGAAACTGGAGCAGGATTTGGAAAAGCTGATATTTTTTCGCCAGCAGGTTCAAATATTGATGCTGGTAAAAATTTTATGCTCAATACACATGCTTTTGTAGGCTATTTTGAAGATAAAAAAGATACACCATATATTATTTCTATTGCACATCCAAGCACTCTTTGGGCTGCAACTTCTATGATAGATACAGATGCAAGCACTACAAATGACGTATTTACAACTAGTCGATATGCTGAATTGGTTGAAAATCCTATTATGTATGCCAAACCAGACTATACCACTTTTACAGTAAACGGTATGGAAATTCTTATTGCTGTTTATTCTCCAAACGGAATTCATACTGCAGAAAGTATCACGCCCGATATGAAAACAATGATTACTGCTCAAAAGAATTTTTTAGGAAAATTTAATTCAACTAAAAA
>JAYTNO010000173.1:0-43555 GCA_043748275.1 Flavobacterium sp.
AAGCTTATGCCAAAATTTGGTGGAAAGAAGGCTCACCACTTGTCGTTATTTCGCAAAGAATGCATAAAAAAGTTCAAGATAAAGTAACCATTCCTGTTGCGCTTGCTATGCGATATGGCAAAATGACCATCTTGAAAGGTTTGCAAGAATTGGCTGATAAAGGTGTAAATGAAGTGATGCTTTTCCCATTATATCCGCAACATGCAATGGCATCTACCACTACTATTTTGGTGCTAGCAGAAGAGCTCCGAGCAAAACATTTTCCAGAAATGAAGTTTACAATTGTTCCTGCTTTTTATAACAAACCCGATTACATAAAAGTGTTGGCAGAAAGTATTCAAAAACATTTAGCAAATTTTGATTATGATCATTTATTATTTTCTTATCACGGAATTCCAAAGCGCCACATTCGCAAAACAGATATTACAAAATCGCATTGTACAATAGACGGAACTTGTTGCAACACACCTTCGCCAGCACACGAGTTTTGTTATCGTCATCAATGTTATGAAACCACCAAACAAGTAGTAAAATTATTAGGAATTCCAGAAGGAAAATATAGCCAAACCTTTCAATCTCGTTTAGCTGGAGACAAATGGTTGACTCCATATACTGATGTTGAAGTCAATAAAATGCCAGAAAAAGGAATTAAAAAATTGGCAGTTGTAACACCTGCTTTTGTATCTGATTGTTTAGAAACTTTAGAAGAAATTGCTATGGAAGCCAACCACCAATTTAAAGAACATGGTGGCGAAGAATTTATGGCAATACCTTGTTTGAATGAAAGTGAAGAATGGTGTGATGTAGTTGCAAACTGGATAAAAGAATTCCAAAACAAGTAAAATGTACGAATACCTTAAATCCCTTCATCTTATCTTTGTAATCACTTGGTTTGCAGGCTTGTTTTATATTGTTCGCTTGTTTGTATATCAAATTGAAGCCAACGACAAACCTTCGCCCGAAAAAGAAATTTTGCAAAAACAATACAAAATAATGACTTACCGATTATGGTACATCATTACTTGGCCAAGTGCTATTTTGGCTAGTATATTTGCTTTTTGGATGTTGTTTTTTACAGATTTAGGGAATGCTTGGCTCAAAATGCCTTGGATGCATGTAAAATTAGGATTTGTGTTTTTATTGTATTTGTATCATTTAAAATGCCATCAAATTTATATGCAGTTGCAAAAAGACGAAATAAAACACACCTCAAATTTTATGCGTTTGTGGAACGAAGGTGCAACATTAATACTTTTTGCTGTCGTTTTTTTAGTCATTCTAAAAAATGCTATCAACTGGATTTATGGGGTTTTAGGAATTTTTGTTTTTTCAATCATTATTATGTTAGGTTTTAAATTCTATAAAAAAATTAGAGAAAATAAATCATAAGGATGCTAAAAAATTTCAAAATGTCAATGCTTTCTCTTCGAATTAGGATTTTCCTTTCGATGATTGTATTGGTTTTGATTGCTTCTATTTTAATGGCTTCTATATCTATCATTCAATTTAAAAACGAAGCCAAAGATTATCACCAAGAACGCTTAGAGCGAAAAGAAAAAGCCATAAAAGAACATATCAATTATGTGCTTTCAACAACAACTTATCCGTTAACTTCAAGAAATTTAGGGCTTATTTTTAAAGATAAAATTCATGAATTAGCTCAAATTCACAATCTAGAAATCAATATATATAGTTTGGATGGTAAATTATTAAAATCATCCAAAGCTTCATTTTCAATTGATAGTGTTTCGCCTCCAATTCCAAAATTTATACTAAAATTGGTGCAATCCTCTATCGAAAAAAGATATGTTGATATTAAAAATATTGACGGCGTAAAAAACCGATCCTCCTACAGTCAAATTAAGGATGAAAAGTTCAAACCTCTTGGGATTTTGAATTTACCTTATGTAGAAGATGATGGCTTTTATGAAAAAGAATTACAAAGTTTTCTTATCAGATTAGGGCAAGTATACACCTTTATGTTATTGATAGCCTTTGCTTTGGCATATTTTCTTTCGAGTTATATTACCAAATCTTTAAAAACCATTTCAGACAAATTAAGCGAAACGAGTTTGAATCAAAAAAACGAAAAAATTGTACTTGAAGCTAATAGTAAAGAAATTAATTTATTGATAAAATCCTATAACGGAATGGTTGATGAATTAGAACAAAGTGCACTAAAATTGGCCCAAAGCGAACGAGAAGAAGCTTGGCGAGAAATGGCGAAACAAGTTGCTCACGAAATTAAAAATCCATTAACCCCGATGCGTTTGACGGTTCAAAGTTTTCAACGAAAATTTGACCCAAATGATCCAAATCTGATTCAGAAACTTAAAGATTATTCAGACACTTTAATTCAACAAATTGATACGATGAGTGCTGTTGCTTCTGCTTTTTCAAATTTTGCATCAATGCCAGCACAGCAAAACGAGACGTTAAATGTGGTAGAAGTAGTAGAATTGGCATTAGATATTTTTAATGAAGACTACATTGTTTTTGAAAGTCAAGAAGAAGAAATTATCACCAAATTAGATCGAACACAACTCATTCGGATTATTACCAATTTGGTAAAAAATGCTATTCAAGCTATACCAGAAAATCAAGAAAACAAATCAATTCTAGTTGCTGTAAAAAGAGTAGATGGTAATGTCCTAATAAGTGTAAAAGATAATGGTGTTGGGATTGAAACAGAAAATATTGACCGAATTTTTGAACCAAAATTTACCACAAAAAATAGCGGAATGGGATTAGGTTTAGGAATTATAAAAAATATTATTGAAAATTATAAAGGAACTATTACTTTTGAAACATCACGCAACAAAGGCACAACATTTATTGTTTTGTTGCCAATTATTAAATCCTAAAAAAACAAATCATGACTTTTGAAAATATCATTATTACTACCGAAAATAATTGCGCAACCATTACCATCAACAGGCCTACAAAGTTAAATGCTTTGAATCGTGCTACCATTCAAGAATTGCATTTTGCATTCAATACGCTGGAACTTGACCCAGAAACCAAAGTCATTATCTTAACTGGAAGTGGTGAGAAAGCTTTTGTTGCTGGAGCAGATATTTCTGAATTTGCAAATTTTTCTATAGAAGAAGGAGCACAATTGGCAGCACAAGGGCAAGAATTATTGTTTGATTTTGTTGAAAAATTAAAAAAACCTGTTATCGCAGCTATTAATGGTTTTGCACTTGGTGGCGGATTAGAGTTGGCTATGGCTTGTCATTTCAGAATTGCTTCTGATAATGCAAAAATGGGTTTGCCCGAGGTTTCTCTTGGTGTAATTCCAGGTTATGGTGGCACACAAAGACTACCGCAACTTATAGGTAAAGGCAGAGCTATGGAAATGATTATGACTGCCGGAATGGTTTCTGCCGATGATGCTTTTAGAACAGGTTTGGTAAATCATGTCGTGCCACAAGCAGAACTTTTAGATTTTACAAAAGGTATTGCGCAACGAATTCTAAAAAATTCGCCAATGGCAATTTCTCAAGCAATAAAAGCCGTAAATGCTAATTTCAAAAATGGTGTTAATGGTTACGAAACCGAAATAAAAGCTTTTGGTAAATGTTTTGGAACCGAAGATTTTAAAGAAGGTACAACTGCTTTTCTAGAAAAAAGAAAAGCGGAGTTTAAAGGAAAATAAATGAAAAAAAAGAGAATCAAATTGGTTCTCTTTTTTATTTCTCTCCATTCCATTCTGAATGAAATTGTTTTAGGAAATTCTCCATAAAAGCATGTCTTTCTTGAGCAATTTGTTTTCCCGTTGTTGTATTCATTTTGTCTTTTAACAAAAGGAGTTTTTCATAAAAATGATTAATTGTTGGTGCTTCCGATTTTTTATATTCCTCAACGGTCATTTTTAGATTAGGTTGAATTTCTGGATTATAAAGTTGCCTGTTTTTATATCCTCCATAATTAAAGGTTCGTGCAATTCCAATAGCTCCAATAGCATCTAATCTATCAGCATCTTGAACTATTTCTAATTCAATTGAGCTGAATTTTTTTTCAAAATTTCCTCCTTTAAAGGATATATTTTCAATAATTTGAATCACATAATTGATGATATCTTGATCTACCTTTTGACTTTCTAGAAAAGTTCTTGCTGTTTTTGGACCAACAGTTTCATCACCTTCGTGAAATTTACTATCTGCAATATCATGTAGCAAAGCGCCAAGTTCTACGATTGTTGTATCGCAATTTTCGTTTTTTGAAATAAGCATTGCGTTTTTATAGACACGTTCAATATGAAACCAATCGTGCCCAGCTTCTGCATTTTCTAACTTTTGTTTTACAAAAACTATCGTGTTGTTTATTATTTCTTTCATTTTATTGAAATAAAAAAATGTTGATTATTAAAGTTATCCTTCAAAAATCAACATTAATTACTATTCTATTTTAAATTTATAGTACTGCCGGTTCAACCCATTTAAAAATTTGAGATTCTGCAGGAATTACCAATCTTTCAGAAACTTTTGCCATTCTTGCTGGCAATTTCATCAAATAATCTCTTGCTTTTTCTGCTTCATCTGTCAATCCAGAAAGTTTTTCAATTTCCCATTTATCAATCAGTTTTTGCATAATGTCTACATAATCTGCAGCTGTATACACACCTATTCGTTGTGCTGAATCTGAAAAATGTTCGAACGCTGAGCTAATTTTTTCGCCAGATTCTCTCAAAAATTGTGCTGGCATAACAATTTTTTGTTTCATCATATAGTTGAAAGCCAATAGCATTTCGCTTGGGTCAACTTTAAAAATTTGAGTTACAAATTCAGAATAGGCATGATGATGACGCATTTCGTCTCCAGCAATCATTTTGCAAATTTTCGATAATTTATTATCGCCATACGTTTTTGCAATTTGTGAAACTCTGTTGTGCGAAATATAGGTTGCCAGTTCCTGAAATGATGTATAAACAAAATTTTTATAAGGATCACGACCAGTACCAATATCAAAACCATCAGCAATCAAATGTTGTGTCGTCATTTCTATTTCGCGCATATTGACACGACCAGAAAGATATAGGTATTTGTTTAATAAATCTCCGTGACGGTTTTCTTCTCCTGTCCAATGACGAACCCATTTGCTCCAACCATTTTTTTCTACTTGACCTACACCATCAACATCCATCAACCATGACTCGTAGGTTGGTAGTGCTTCTTCTGTTATGGTATCACCCACTAGTGTTACCCAAAAATCATACGGTAAATCTTTGGCTATTTCGCGTAATTCTTTTACTTCTTCAAAGAAATTTTCACTTTCAGAATTGGGCAAAAAATCTGATGGTTGCCATATTTTTTCAACCGGAATCAAATATTGGTCTACAAAACCATCTACTTTATTTTCTAGAAATTGCATCACTTCTAGACGTATATTATGTAATGACATTTTTATTTTATTTTAGATTGAAGGTAATGTATATCCCTTTTTTAAATTTAAATTTTAATATCTTGAACAATCGCTTTTTCCGTTTTTTCCATAATTTCATCAAACGGAAAATCTTTTACAGCCATTGGTTTATGAACTGTAAAGATAAGACGATTTCCTAAACCAAAAGGGAAAAATCCGAATTTTACAAATTTCCAAGAATTATTGATGGTTATTGGCACAACATAAGCTGATGGCGCATATTTGCATAAAATTTTTAATCCGCTTTGAGCAAATTCTTTAGGCTTACCTGTTTTGCTTCTAGTTCCTTCAGGAAAAATCACTGCCGATCGATTGTTATTTTCTATATATTCTGAAAGTTTTTTTATTTCAGGAATTGCTTGTTTTGGATCTTTTCTATCAATGACAACCGAACCGCCGTTTCTTAAATTATATGAAATACTAGGAATGCCTTTTGCTAATTCTTTTTTGCTTACAAATTTTGGGTGAAAAGCTCTCAAATACCAAATGATTCCAATAATATCATACAAACTTTGGTGATTGGCAACAATAATTAGCGGAACATTTTTTGGAATTAACGCTCTATTTTCAAATGTATAAGAGGTTCCTAGAAGATGACCAATTTTCAACAAACAAAAATTAAGATAATCTACACTCTTTTTGTGGGCTTGATATCCAAAAACCTTAAAACAAAACCATTGAATAGGATGAAAAATAACCAATGTAATCAGGAATAATAGCATTGCTATTGCTGAAATTGGATAGGATATAATTTTTTCCATAGAAATAAATAATAACAAAAATAGGGAATATTTTTTGGTTACTAAAATCTCATTATAAAAGAGTTTTTAAACAATTAAATAGTTTATTAAAACTCTCTTGCAACTTCAAAAAAAAGCACTATTTTTACTGAAATTAAAAAGAAAGCGCACTATAAATGAAAGAAAAGATGAGTTCAGAAAAAGAAGCAAAATTAAAAGCATTACAACTTACACTTGACAAATTAGACAAAACCTACGGTAAAGGAACTGTAATGAAAATGGGCGATAAAGCCGTTGAAGAAGTAGAAACTATCTCTTCTGGTTCGTTAGGATTAGACTTAGCATTAGGCGTAAACGGTTATCCTCGTGGTCGTGTTATTGAAATATATGGTCCAGAATCTTCTGGTAAAACAACCCTAACCTTACACGCTATTGCCGAAGCTCAAAAAGCAGGTGGAATTGCTGCTTTTATAGATGCAGAACACGCTTTTGATAGAAACTATGCAGAAAAATTAGGTGTTGATATCGAAAATTTAATCATTTCGCAACCAGACAATGGAGAACAAGCTTTAGAAATTGCCGAAAATCTAATTCGTTCTGGAGCAATTGATATTGTTGTGATTGACTCAGTTGCAGCATTGACTCCTAAAAGTGAGATTGAAGGCGAAATGGGTGATTCAAAAATGGGTTTACATGCTCGTTTAATGTCTCAAGCATTAAGAAAATTAACGGGAACCATTAGCAAAACCAATTGTACCGTATTTTTCATCAACCAATTGAGAGAAAAAATTGGTGTTATGTTCGGAAATCCTGAAACCACAACTGGAGGTAATGCACTGAAATTTTACGCTTCAGTTCGATTGGATATTCGTCGCTCGTCTCAAATAAAAGATGGCGAAAATGTAATTGGTAATCGCACCAAAGTAAAAGTTGTAAAAAACAAAGTTGCACCACCTTTTAAAACAGCTGAGTTTGATATAATGTATGGTGAAGGAGTTTCTAAAACCGGTGAAATCCTAGATTTGGCAGTAGAATTTGAAATCATCAAAAAAGCTGGTTCTTGGTTTAGTTATGGCGAAACCAAATTAGGTCAAGGTCGAGATGCTGTAAAATCTTTAATTAAAGATAACCCTGAATTGGCTGATGAATTAGAACAAAAAATTAAAATTTTTATCAAAGAGAAAAACGCTTAAATAAAAATCCCGAAAAAATATTTCGGGATTTTTTGTTTTATGACGCAACCTTTTTACCAAAACAGCATCTTATATACAAACCATTAAATTGCTTTTTAGAAATGAAAAAAATAATTTTTGTTTTACTGACTTTAGTTTTTATTTTAAACTCTTGTAGTGTAGATGATAATGAACCAAATATCCATTATGTAGTCTTGCCAGTAAATAGTTATAGTGCTCCAGATTCGTTTGTTTTTGGCGAAACTTACCCAATTGATATGTATTACAAAAGACCAACTACTTGCCATTTTTATGAAGGTGTTTATTTTGAAAGAGTTGATGCTACAAGAATTATAGGAATTCAATGTGGTGTTAGAGGAATAAGTGGTTGCGAAACTTTAGATCCAGAAACTACAGATTCTATCAAAGTTTCTATGGATTTTAAAGTCATTTATCACGAACCTTATACATTTAAGTTTTATAAAGGAACAAACGAGCAAGGTGAAGATATTTTTGAAGAAAAAGTAATTCCAGTTGTCAATTAAATAAAAATCTGAAACCATTGAGTATAAACCAACTCATATTAGATTGTAAAAAAAAAGATATAAAAGCACAAGAACAATTATTTAGACTTTATTCGTCTAAACTATTTGCAGTTTGCTTGAAGTATTCGCGGAGTTATGAAGAAGCAGAAGATAATTTACAAGATGGTTTTTTAATAATTTTTGATAAGATAGAACAATTTGCTTTTGAAGGTTCGTTTGAAGGTTGGGCAAAAAGAGTAATGATAAACAATGCTCTAAAATATTATAGAAAAGAAAGTTTTTTAGAATTAGTTAACGATGCAATTGCCGAGGAACAAGAAGTAGAAATAGATGATACTGCACTTTCTTTGGATTATTTATTAGGAATTATTCAAGAATTACCAGATCGTTATCGATTGGTTTTTAATTTATATGTGATTGATAATTATGCACATAAAGAAATCGCATCGATGCTCAATATTAGTATTGGCACATCAAAATCGAACTTGTCTAGAGCACGATTAATATTAAAAGAAAAAATAGAAGCCCAAAATGCTTCCATAAAAATACATCCATAAAATGAGTGAAAGAAAAAATATTGACAAACTCTTTCAGGAAAAATTTAAAGACTTTGAAGTAGAACCATCAGAAATTGTATGGCAAAACATTGAAGAAAAATTGAAAGAAAAAAAGAAACGCAGAGTAATTCCGTTTTGGTGGAAATTATCTGGAGTTGCAGCCATATTTACTTTAGGACTAGGAATTACCTATCCTATTTGGAGTACAAAAAGTTTTACAGAAAATCCAATTGTTTTAGAGAATCAATCAGAAAGTAATTCGAAAACAAATTCAGAAAACAAAACCATTTTACCTTCAAAAACAGATGTAATTGTTTCTTCAGAGAAATTAAATACTAATTCGAACGATGCAATGGTTTCTAAAGATGATCCAAATGAATCAGTTTCTAATACTGCTGAAAATCTGATTTCTAATTCAGAAAAAAAGTATGAAAAAAAGAATCCTGTAACAACATCAATCTCTAATTCTTGGAATAAAATTAATAAAAATGAGTCGCAAATTGCTTTAAAAACAACAGAAAAAGCATCTGAAGAAATTCAAAAAAGAAATTCAAATCCAGATTTGATTCAAAAAACAGAAAACAAAATTGTTCAAAGTGACAATTTGAATGGAAATGAAGTTTCAACAGAAAAATCAAAATCTGTAGTTGTTTCTAAAAATAGTAATCAAGAAAAAGCAACTTTAACAGTTGAAACTGAAAATAAAAATAATATTAAAAAAATAGATTCAACAGCTATTGCTACTGTTGTTCCTAATGCGATGGAAGAATTGTTAAATGAAAAAGAAAACAATTTAGTTACCAAAGAACCTCAACTAAATAGGTGGCAGATTACTCCAAATTTTGCCCCTATTTATTTTGGTTCAACTTCAAATGGTTCGCCAATTGATTCAACTTTTGCAGGAAATTCAAAAGACTATAATTCAAATCTTGGTTACGGACTTGGAGTGAGTTATGCTGTCAATAAAAAAATAAAAATTAGAACTGGAATAAATAAAGTAAGCCTAAGCTACAACACCAATGATGTTGCTTTTTATATGGGATTAGAAAATAATTCGCTTAACAACATCAACTTAGCTAGCGAAAGTCAAAATATGGTTATTCTCAATAAAACTCCTGAGCCAATAACTACTCCAATAAATGGCATTGCAGTTGCTGATTTTCAAACAGAAACTTTTCAAGGAAATTTAGATCAAAAGATGGGTTATCTCGAAATTCCTTTAGAGTTGACTTATGCGGTTATTGATAAAAAATTTGGTGTAAATATTATTGGCGGTATCAGTACTTTGTTTCTAAATGAAAACGAAATTTTGATGATTTCTTCCAATAGTATTTCAAATGTTGGTGAGGCAAATAATTTGAGCAAGATTCATTACAGCACCAATGTTGGTTTGGGTTTGAAATATAATTTTTTAAAGGATTTTCAAGCCAATTTTGAACCTATGTTTAAATATCAAATAAATACATTTACTAAAGATGCTGGTGGATTTAAACCCTATTTTTTTGGTTTTTATACTGGTGTGAGTTATAATTTTTAAAGAATTTGTTAGGTTAATATTAAATTAGTACTGTTGTTGCCTTTGGGTAATAACGAAAAAGAGCACTCTGGTTAAGTGCTCTTTTTTTTATGAAATACCATAAGTTGGTTCAAAATAATTGTTCTTACTATCTCTTTTACTTCTTTAATATCTTTTTTGTTTTCAATTGTTTTTCCAATTGTAGGAATAAACGAATGTGTTTTTACCCTCATCAATCCTGGACTTCCGCTAAAAAAAGTATATGAAAATCGTTTTTTATTATCTGCAAAAGTCATGGGTACAATAGGTATTTGATGTTCTATTGCCAGTCTAAAAGCGCCATCTTTAAATTCGTCAAGCAATACAGATTCATCATCAGGAACGCCTCCTTCGGGAAAAATACAAATACTCAATCCTTGATTTAATCTGTTTTGTGCTCTTTTAAAAACTTCCATTCTGCTTTTGGCGCAGCTTCTATCAACCAAAATACACGTTCTTTTATAGAAAAATCCAAAAAGGGGAATTTTGACTAATTCTTTTTTTCCAACAAAAACAAAAGGGTTTTTAGTGATGGCAAGCATCAGCATAATGTCTGCCATAGAAGTATGATTGGCAACCAACATATAGCTTTTGTGAGGTTGAAGTTCTTGCTCTCGTTCTATTTTGTAATAAAAACCACTTCCGTAAAGGATAAATTTGGCCCAAATTCTTGCCATTACAAAAAAATAAGGATACCATTTTTCTTTTAAAATAGAAACTACCAAAAAAGGAAACATCAATATAATGGGAATTGCCATCAAAATATAAAACCAAATCCGCCAAAGTGTCCAAAAAATGATTTTAAGTAATCTCATAGAGACAAAAATAATTTAATTTTAATGGAAAATTGTGAAAATCGTGTTTAACTTTGTCCTCAAACCAAAAATAATGGCAAAAATACTCACAGGCATTCAAAGTACAGGCACACCACATCTAGGAAATTTATTAGGTGCCATTATTCCTGCAATAGAATTATCGAACAAACCAGAAAACGAATCTTTTCTTTTTATTGCTGATTTGCATTCGGTTACCCAAATAAAAGATGGTAAAACACTTCGAGAAAACACTTATAGTACAGCTGCAGCTTGGTTGGCTTGCGGGTTAAATATTGAAAAAGTTATTTTCTACCGACAGTCAGATGTGCCACAAACTGCAGAATTGTCTTGGTATTTGAGTTGTTTTTTTCCGTTTCAACGACTGACATTGGCGCATTCTTTCAAAGACAAGGCTGACCGATTAGAAGATGTAAATGCAGGTTTGTTTAGTTATCCTATGCTTATGGCTGCAGATATTTTGTTGTATGATGCCCAATTTGTGCCTGTAGGAAAAGACCAATTGCAACATATAGAAATTACTCGCGATGTAGCATCAAGGTTCAATCATTTGATGGGAGAAACCTTTGTTTTGCCAGAATCATTTATACAAGAAGATACAAAATATGTTCCTGGAACCAATGGCGGAAAAATGAGTAAATCTGCCAACAACATAGTCAATATTTTTTTAGACGATAAAGCTTTGCGCAAACAAGTAATGTCTATAGAAACGGATAGTACACCACTTGAAGAACCAAAAGATATTGCAACTTGTAATATTTTTGCAATCTATAAATTATTGGCTTCTGAAACTGAATTGGAGAAAATGACCACTCTTTACAAAAACGAAAATCGTGATTTTGGTTATGGTCACGCCAAACAATTGTTGTTTGAACTTATTCTCGTAAAATTCAAAACCGAAAGAGAAAAGTATACCTATTATATGAATAATCTTCCCGAAATTGATGCTGCTTTATTACAAGGTGCTACAAAAGCTCGTGTAATTGCCAATGGCGTTTTGGGTAAAGTGAGAGAGAAATTGGGGTTTGAGTAAATTTATTATATCGCCTCAAACAATTTCCCTGGCAAAGGTCTAATCACGCCTTTCAATTCCATATTGAGTAGTAATCCCGAAATTCTATAGATAGGAAAATCACATTCTAGCGCAATACTATCAAGCATTTCTTTGCCATTTTTTTGCAGAAAATCATATACTTTTTGCTCGTCATTATCTAAAGAAACAAACAATTGCTTTTGTATGTTTGGTTTTTTAGACTTAGATTCTTCAATATCCCAATTGAGAATATAAACCAAATCGGCAGCAGAAGTAAGTAAATTTGCTTTCTGGGTTTTTATCAAATTATTACAACCTTGGCTATATTTATCAGAAATTCTTCCAGGAACGGCAAATACATCTCGATTATAATCGTTTGCCATAGTTGCCGTTATTAACGAACCACCTTTGTCAGCAGATTCTATAACAATTGTAGCTTCTGAAATACCTGCCACAATTCGGTTTCTTCTCACAAAATTTTCTTTATCAGGGTTAGAATTACTCCAAAACTCGGTCATAAAACCACCATTTTCTTCCATCTTCGCCATATATTTTTTATGCGTTTTGGGATATATTTGGTTCAATCCGTGAGCTAAAACGCCAATGGTTTGCAAATTATTATCCAAAGCTGCTTGATGCGCAACAATATCAACTCCGTATGCAAAACCACTTACAATAATAGGATTTAATGGTGCTAAATCGGCGATGAGTTTTTTGCAAAATTCTGTTCCGTAAGAGGTGATTTGTCTGGTGCCAACAATACTTATAATTTTTCTGTTTTTAAGATTGATATTTCCTGCAGAAAATAATAAAACAGGACTATCGATACAATGTTTCAAGCGTTCTGGATAATTCTCGTCTTGAAAAAAAGAAACGTTGATGTCGTTTTTTTGAATAAATTTAAGTTCTTCTTCGGCCTTTTCAAAAACAGTTTTGTCTTTCAAATTTTGAAGCAAAACAGAACCAATTCCATCAATTAATGAAAGTTTTGATGCTTTGGTTTTGAATACTTCGGAAGCACTTCCGCAATGTGAGAGGAGTTTTTTGGCAACAATATCTCCAACTCCTTCTATTTTTTGTAAGGCTAATACATGTAATAATTCTTCTTGACTCATAGTAACTCTTTGAAATTGAAAAGTATAAATTTTTTACCTGAATTGTTAATAAAAATTGTGAATAAAATTTTGATACTCTCTCGCATTGTATAACTTTGTTATTATGAAGATCGAACACTATATTTCACAATTATTATATAGACACCAATGTGTCATCGTTCCGGGTTTTGGTGCTTTTTTAACTGAAATTCATTCGGCACATTTGCACGAAAATACGAATTCTTTTTATCCTCCAAAGAAAGTTATTTCTTTTAGTTCTCAATTAAAAAACAATGATGGTTTATTAGCCAATCATTTAGCTCAAATGGAGAAATTATCCTATAATAACGCTGTTACAATGATAGAAAGCGAAGTTATTATTTGGAAGAGTATTCTAGAGGTAAATCATAAATTTGCTTTAAAAAATATTGGTGACTTAACTTTAAATTCCGAAAAAAACATTGTTTTTATACCTTCTGAAAACGTAAATTATCTTACGAGTTCTTTTGGTTTGAATTCCTATGTTTCTCCTTTAATAAAAAGAGAAGTACTTCAAAATCTGGTTGAAGAAAAAATTGTAATTGAAGAAGAAAAAGAAGTTGTTGCATTAAATTCAACTATAAATAAAGGTCGTTCTTATCTAAAATATGCTGCAATTTTTGCTGTTAGTTTAACTGGAGTTGGAATTTTTGGATACCAAATGATGCAAAATAAAGTTCAACAAGAAACTTTGTTGGTTGAAACAACTGTTCAAAAAGAAGTTCAAAACAAGATACAAGAAGCTACTTTCTTTATAGAAAATCCATTGCCAACTGTTTCTCTAGCGCTTAAAGAAGAAAAATACTCTTACCATATTGTAGCTGGTGCTTTTAGAAGCGAAGAAAATGCTCAAAAAGCGTATAACGATTTAATTGCTTCTGGATATAAAGCTAGACGCATCAAACCCAACAATCACGGATTGTTTCCTGTATTGTATGGTAGTTATCCTAATAATGCTGAGGCACAAAAAGTATTGGCAGAAATTCATCAAACGGTAAATCCTCAAGCTTGGTTGCTTGTTAAAGAATTATAAAATTAATCCCGTTAACAGCGGGATTTTTTTATGAACTCATTTATCTTTGCAGAAAAAAGATGAGTCCAAAACATCCTTCAGAATCCTTAACTATTCTAACCGATTTGGTTTTACCTAGTGAAACAAATCCTTTAAACAATCTTTTTGGTGGCGAATTGCTTGCTAGAATGGATCGTGCAGCAAGTATTGCAGCAAGAAGACATTCACGCAGAATAACTGTTACTGCTTCTGTAAATCATGTCGCATTTAATCGTGCCATTCCATTAGGAAGTGTTGTAACTGTTGAAGCGAAAATTTCTAGAAGTTTTAGAAGTTCAATGGAGATTTTTCTTGATGTTTGGGTTGAAGATCGTGAATCTGGAATAAGAAGTAAAGCAAACGAAGCGATTTATACTTTTGTTGCTGTTGATGATATGGGAAGACCAATTGAAGTTCCTCCTGTAATTCCTGAAACCGATTTAGAAAAAGAACGATTTGAAGCAGCTTTGCGCAGAAAACAATTGAGTCTCGTTCTTGCCGGAAAAATGAATCCACATGAAGCAACTGAATTAAAAGCTTTGTTTTTATAAAACAAAAAAGGGTTTCAAAATTTTGAAACCCTTTTTTTTATTTTCCTGCAAGCCAACCCGATGGATTGTTATAAGTTGTGTTTTGAGAAATCGTAAACTTTAAGACTGTTTTTCCGCTATCGCCATTGGTTCTAATTTTACCAATTGTTTGTTTGATAGAAACTTTGTCGCCTTTGCTAACATTGACGCTGCTTAAGTTTTGATAAACGGTGAAATAATCTCCATGCTGAATCATTACTGCCTTATTTACTGGCGAAAGTACCATGACACTTATTACTTCTCCACCAAAAACAGCTCTTGCATTTGCACCTTGATCTGTTGTGATTTCAATACCGCTGTTATGAACAATCAATGATTTATAAATTGGGTGTGGTTGATCTCCATAACCCAAAGACACAAAACCTTTTTCTACTGGCCAAGGTAGTTTTCCTTTGTTAGCTTTAAAATTATCAGAGACTACTTTTCCTTCAGAAGTTAGAATAATTTTTGTTGATGTTTCTGTAGCTTTTGTAGCGGCAACACTTGTTTTTGGATTTGCTTTTGCTGTTGCTGTTGCTGTTTTCTTATTTGCTGCAGCAATAGCAGCACGAAGTAATTTTGCAATTTGAGCATCAATAGCTTTTGTTTCTTTTTGTTTTTTATTGATTTCAGCAATAATCTGTTTTTTGTCTTTTTTAATAGATTTTGCTAACTCTTGTTGTAGTAGTTTTTCTTTTTCGAGAACCACTTTTTCTTTTTCGTTTTCTGCTATAAGTTTTTGTTTAGCTGTTTTTTGAACACCTATTTTTTGATTATAATTTTCTAATTCTGATGACTTTTGATTTATTTCTTCCCCTTGTACTTTCCGGAAACTGGTGTATTGTTTCATATATTGCGCTCTTTTATAAGCTTGTAGGAAGTTTTTAGACGATAAAATAAACATTGCTCTACTTTGTTCAGACCTGCTTTTGTATGATTTTACAATCATTTTAGCATAATCTTCCTTTAGAATCACTAATTCTTTTTTTAATCTATTAATGTTTATTTGGTTGATATACATATCATTACTCAAAAGTTTGGTTTGCTTTTCTGTAGTATTGATTAGTTTTTCTTTTAGTTTTATTTTTTCGGTTTGCAGATTAAGTTGTTTTTCTACCGTTTTTTCTTTTGATTTTACATTTTGCAATTGCTGTTCTTTCTCGCGGATTTCTTGTAGAATCAGGGCTTTTCTCTGTTCAAGTTTTTCTTGTTGAGATATTTGACTCCACGAAAGTGAAGACAGCATTAATAAAAAACATATTATAAATTTTTGCATAGGTGCTAATTTGTACAAATCTAGTTAATTGATATTTTATCGTATCCTTCTGGAACACTATACGGAAAAGTTAATTCTTCGTTTAATGTAATCGTTTTATATTCAATATTGATATTGGTTTTTTTTGATTTTTGAAAAGCATTAATCACAATTCCCGAGGGCAAGAAAACCATGTTGTTTTCTATAAAACTTGGATACTCTATCTGCATCATCCTTTCTTTATCTATTTGCGTGAGTACTTCTTTTTTTAATTGAAATTTATCAGCCTCAAAAAAATATGCCTTCGTGATATTTGAATCTGATTTGTTTTCTAATTTATATAATTTATCTACAATTGAAGCTGTAAATTTATCTTTTTTTAGATCGTCTAAAGCTTCTCCTATTAACATATTTTGTACTTTTTGATAATCTAAATCTGTACCCAACCATTGACTCAATGCAGAAAAATTGCCTTCAAAATATTTGCTTCCTAATTTCTCGTAATACTTTACTTCGGTTGGCGTTATCAAAGCTTTTGCCATTGTTATGCCAAGAAAACGAATACTAACCAGAATCATTTCGTCTTTTTTAATTTTTATTTCGGCGGTTACATTTTGAGATTGTTTATCATCTTCATAATGTGCACTCGATTTTATATAAAGCGTAGAAAATTCTTTTTTATTATTATAATGATTGGCAATAATTTTATCTGAAGATAGTTTTGAGCTTGCTTCACCTTCTAAAAGTATTGCTTTTGATTTGCAGGAAACTAAAAAAACAATTAAAAATAAACCTAAATATTTATACATTACTTCTTAGTTTTTAATAGTTTTTCTGCTTTTGCAAAATAATTTTCTTTCTTTTTAATATCACCCAAACCAGAATAAGCTTCTCCTAATTGAATATTGAAATTAATCTCTAAAGCCAAATCATCAACCAAATAATCTAAACCTGTTTCTAGAAAATCTTTTGCTTTTTTATAATTTTTTGTTTGATTATTTGCCAATCCTGCATAATAATATAACTGTGGCTGAAGCGGAAAAATTTCTAATAACGTTTCTGCTTTTTTTGCTAAAATATCAAATTGTTGTTTCTCTAGATATACTTGAAGCAATAATAAATTAGTTTCTAATTCATCTGTATTTGATTTTAAATGCATTTCATAATAATGAATGGCTTTGTCCCATAAACTTTTGTTATGATAGAATTTCCCGATTTCTTTGGCAACTTGAACTTCTTTATCATTTTCAAAATAAGTAATTGCTTTGTCTAAATCTGCATCAAATTGAGGTTTGTCTTTAACAAAAATTAGAAACTCATTTAGCATTCGATGTTTTATTTTGCTATCAATTTTACTACTATTGAAAACCAAATTCATTGATTTTACTGCACTTGCGCCATCATTATTGTTTAAATGATATTTAAACAAACTTACTTGAGCCCAATCTGATGTTGGAATTTCTTCTTCTAATTTTTTTGCAACTTCTAACGCTTTTTCTTCTTGATTGCTTTCTGAATACAAATAAATTAATGCTATATAATTTGACTCTTCTTTCGGAAATTTTTTAATTTGATTGATTAAATTGTCTTTTTCTGAACCTTGATATTTTGATACTTTTAGAATTTGATTCTTATAGTTTTCTCTCATTTCTGATTTTCCAACCGTATCATTTAATTCGTTAATTAACCCTAGCGCTTTATCAAATTGTTGCGTATTCATGTACAATGAAACTAGATCTTCATTATACTCTTTTTTGAATTCAACAAGTTTTGTAACAATTTCTATTGCTTGATTATAATCTTTGGTTTCATAACACACATCATACATTCCTACCCAAAACCATTTGTTTTTTGGGTCAATTTGTGTTGCTTTTTCGAACGAATTGTAGGCGTCTGTGTAGTTTTTTTGAGCAAGATAATTTTTCCCTAATTCAAAATAAACAGTGGCGTTATTAGGTTCTAGTTTCTGACATTTTTCGAGTGCTGTAATTGCTTTGTCATAGTTTTCGATTCCTTTTTGCATTAAAGATTCGTAAAAATAATTTTGAAACTCATCATTTGCCAATGCAATATCGTCTGGCTCGGTTTGTGCCAAAAGTTGTATTGAATTGCTTTGCAAAACAAATAATAATAAGTAAAAAATTATTTTTTTCATTATACTTTATTCTAATACAGAATAATCACCAATACTTATACTTGTATAATTGCCGTCAAAAGTAGCATGACTTCCGATCATTGCATTGTCTAAATTGGCATTTCTAATATGCGAATTGGTTTGAACCAAACTGTTTTTTATTGTACTGTCTTTTACATGACATCCTTTTCCTAAAGACACATTTGGGCCAACAGTTGTGTTTATCAAATAGACATCTTCGCCAATATAACACGGTGGGATAATTGTTGAATTGTCTAATTTAACATCAAAAGCAACTAAGTGCTCCCCATCATTATGTAAAAATCCTAATAATCGAGAATTGGTCTCGACAGTAACATTTTTATTACCACAATCCATCCATTCATCAACTTTTCCAGGAACAAATTTCATTCCTTTTACTTTCATGTTTTCTAAACCGTCGGTGAGTTGATATTCGCCACCTTTTACAACGTTGTTGTCTAATAAATATTGCAATTCTGCTCGTAAAGCTTCTCCAGATTTGAAATAATAAATACCAATTATAGCTAAATCAGACACAAAATCTTTTGGTTTTTCTACAAAATCTATAATTTGATTGTTGGCATTAAGTTGAACTACACCAAAAGCACTTGGGTCTTCTACTTGTTTTACCCAAATCACAGAATCTGCTGTGGTATCAAGAGTAAAATCGGCTCGGAAAAGTGTATCTGCATAGGCAACAACAATTGGGCCAGACATACTTTCTTTGGCGCACATAATGGCATGCGCTGTTCCTAAAGCTTCGTTTTGATAATAAATTGTTCCTCGTGAACCAAGTTTCTCAGCAATTGCAATCAAATCTTCTTCGACTTTTGTACCAAAATCTTTATGAATGATAAAGGCAATTTCTTCGATTTCTTGATTGATAACTCCAGCAATATCTTCTACAAGTCTATGCACGATTGGTTTGCCAGCTATAGGAATTAATGGTTTTGGCACTGTTAATGTATGCGGTCTTAATCTGGAACCACGTCCAGCCATTGGTACTATTATTTTCATAATCTATTTGATTTCAATATTATACTTTTTTGCTATTTTATTAAAAATATCTAATTTTTGTTTTTCTTTTAAATCATTATAAAATGCAGAAATGTTTGATTCTGCATCATGAACATATGGTGAGTTGGTTTTTTTGTAAATTAGAAATGCTTGAAAGATATTGTCTAATCCTTTTTCATAATCTTCATCATAAAAATAGGCTCTTCCTGCGCCGTAATATCCTTCTGGATCTTCTGGATAATATTCAATATATTTTAAATATGTTAAAGCTCCATTTTTATATTCTTTTAGATATTCGTATGCTACAGCCATATTCATCAAGGGCATACTTCCTTTTGGGTCTATTTCTAAAGATTTTTTATAACAATTTATTGCTTCTTGATACCTTTTTAATTTTCTATAACAAATTCCCATATTGTCCCAAGCAAAAGCAAATTTAGAATCTTTTTTAATTGCTTTGTTATATTCTACAAGGGCTAAATCATATTTTTCTTCATTATAGTATCGTTCTCCGGTTTTATAGAACTGCATTGCTTTTTCTTTATCTGAATAAGAATTTTTGCTTTCTTTGTTATTTACCATTAACAAAGATTTTAAAGACGGGCAATCTTCTAATAGTTTCTTTTGAATTTCTTCATATCCCTCATCTACAAAAATCTTATACGTTTTATTATTTCCAATAACAGTGTCTTTCTTATATGCCAACAAAGTATCTTTCATTTTTGACATTTCGTCAATTAATTTTTTTGTCTGATTGTTTATAATACTCGTTGTAATGCATGATTTTATTGAATCATTCTTTATTTCTTTATCTATATTGTATTTTATTTTTTTTATACAATTACAAGACTCCTCAAGAATTTCTTTGCTTATCTCTTTTTGTTGTGAATGCACAAAAGATGAAAAACATAATATCAAACCTAAAAAAATTAATTTTTTCATAATGCTTTTTCTATTTTTACTTTACTCCTGTGCTTCCAAAACCACCTTCTCCTCTTGATGTTTCGGTTAATTCTTGTACTTCTAACCAATCTGCTCTTTCATGTTTGGCGATGATGAGTTGTGCTATTCGTTCTCCGTTTTCGACAATAAAAGTTTCGTTGGATAAATTTACTAAAATTACTCCTATTTCACCGCGATAATCTGCGTCTACTGTTCCTGGCGAATTGAGAACGGTTATGCCTTTTTTGGCTGCCAATCCGCTACGAGGACGCACTTGTGCTTCGTAACCTATGGGCAATTCTATAAAAAGTCCGGTTTTGATTATGGCTCTTTCTAATGGGTTTAATGTTACCGCAGTTTCCAAATTGGCTCTTAGATCCATTCCTGCTGAGGCAATGGTTTCATAATTAGGCAATGGATGCTGCGATTTGTTAATGATTTTTATGGTCATCGTTTTGTGCTATAGATTTGTTTTAGCCCTGATAGTAGTGGAAATCCTTTTGATTTTTTCTTTAAAAATCAAAAGATTGCAACGGATAGCAGGAATAGCTCCAAAAATACTATTTTCTTTTTAAAATTCTTGTCAAAGTTTCTTTTTCGTTTTTATAAATAAAATATAAAAAGAGACTTAGCAATACTATTTTTAGAAAGTAGTTTTCTCGTACATAGGGTATGTAAAAAGAAATTCCTGAAAGTACTATTGTGAGTCCTAAATAACTAAAGATTTTATTGATGTCATACGGTATTGGGTATTTTTTTTGACCCATTTGGTATGAAATTATCATCATGCTTCCGTAGGCGGCAATGGTGGCAATTGCTGAACCATAATAGCTCATTGTGGGTATTAATAAAAAGTTTAATCCTAGTGTGACGATTGCGCCAACGATGGATATGTAGGCGCCAATACTGGTTTTGTCTATCAGTTTGTACCAAATAGAGAGATTGGTATATATCCCTAAGAAAAAATTGGCTAATACTATTAGTGGTACTACTTTCATAGCATCCCAATATTCGGGATTTGGCACTAGAAAATGTTTGAGTAAATCGGCAAAAACTATTACAAACAAACAAATGAATGAACCGAAAATGACAAAATATTTTGTTGTTGTGGCATAGGTTTGTTGTGCGTTTTCATTACTAGAATGGCTGAAGAAAAACGGCTCGATGCCTAGTGTATATGCTGTCCTGAAAAGAACCATAAACAAACCGAGTTTATAACAGGCAGAATATGCTCCGATATCTGACTTGCTAACATGGAGTTTTTCTAGCAATATTTTATCAAAATGTTCGTTTATGGCAAATGCAATTCCGGCAATGAGTATTGGTAATCCGTAAGTCATCATTCTTTTCCAAAGAGCATAATCAAATTTGCCTTTTAGACTGAAATAATCTGGCGAAAGGATAATAAAGGTTAGTAAACTCGCTATTAGATTGGAAATAAAAATATACCCAATTTGAAAATTCTCATAATAAATGGTGCTCCAAAATCCAGTGGTGTTTTGTGCAACAATTTTAGGTAAAAAAGCCAAAAAGAAAACATTTAAACACAAGTTTACCATTACGTTTCCAATCTTGATAGCGGCATAAAACATTGGTCTTTTGTTGGCTCGAAGTTTAGAAAAAGGTATAATTGCTAATGCATCTAGAACTAGAATCCAAATGGTATAGGTAATATATTCTGTATTGATATTGGCCCAATTGGATAAAGTTTTTCGATACAAAATTCCTAATGCTAAAAAGAGTAAAGAAGTCCAGAAAATAGAAAGTGTTGCTGTGGCAATGACTTTTTTCTTGTCGGTTTCTGAATTAAAAAATCTAAAAAAAGAAGTTTCCATTCCGTAGGAAAGTACTACGTTGAAAAAGACCAAATAAGCAAAAATTATGGAGACTTCTCCCATTTCGCTTTTGTTTGGTAAATAATAAACATATAACGGGTTGAGTAAAAAACTTATCATTCTAGGCAAAACAGTTGCCAAGCCATAGATGGCTGTTTGTTTGAAAAGATTTTTATATAGACTCAAGGTATAATTATTTAATGAGCAAAAATAAGGATTTGTTTGGTTTAAAAGTGGACAATGTTTTAGAAAACAATTATATTTGTTTGATAAGCTATTAATATTATGATAAGAAAATCTATTCTCCTGTTTTGTTTTGTTTTGTCTTTTAGTGCTTTTTGTCAAAAGTTTCCTGTTTCTAAGAAAACAACATCAACTGTTACCAAACATAATATTACGATTGAAGATGATTATACTTGGCTAGAAAACATGAAGTCTGACGAAGTGAAGAATTGGGCAAATGCACAAAATGAAGTTGCTAATTTGCATTTTGAAGAAATTAAAAAAGAGTATGATATTGTAAATAAAATAAAAGACTTCAGCTATTATTCTTCTAATAGTTTACCTTCAAAAAAAGGAGCATATTATTATTCTATATATTATAAAGACAAAGGCAAACCAAGTAATTTGTGTTACAGAAAAGAGTTAAATGACGTTTCAACCGAACTTTTTAATCCTTTTAAAATTTACAAAAACACCAATTCTGTAATTGCAGATTATAGCCCTTCTAAAAACTCAAAATATGTTGCATGCAAGGTGAGTTTGGACGGAAGTGATAGAAACGAGATTCGATTTGTGGATATCGAAAAAATCAAAAACCTTGATGACATTATTTCTAATGTCAAATTTTCAAGAATGGTTTGGAATCGAGATTCTGGTGTTTTTTACAAACGAAATATCAACCAAAATACATTTGCAAAAGATTCAACCTTTCAATTATTTTATCACAAATTAGGCACCAATCAAGAAACAGACAAATTGGTGTTTGATGGCTCAAAAAACGGCAATAGTTTTGCTTATTTTACCAAAAACGATCGCCTTTTTATTATTGAGATAAACAAACATCAAGACTCAAAAAACTATTATTATGCTTTATTGAGTGATGAGGATTATGCTTTAGAAAAATTTATAGATGCTGATAATTCTTCATTTGATTTTTTAAATTACAACAACAACACTGTCTATTTTTCTAATAAAGATTCTAATTGGGGTGATATTCGAACTTTTTCTATTTCTGATAAAACTGATGAAAAAGTGTTAATCCCTCAAATTTATAATAATTTACTGATTGATTCATATTTTCTAGAAGGCAACATTTTTTGTAAATATAAAACTGTTGGCAAAAATTATATTGTTGCTTATGACGAAAACGGAAATTTTATCAGAAAAATTGATTCGCCCGTAGGAACTGATTTTGATGTGAAGTTCTACGATGCGAAGTCCAAATGTTTGTATATAAGTGTCTTTTCAAAGACTTTATCTCCGCAAAATTTTAAATTAAATATAGAAACTGGCGACGTAAATCATTTCTATAATGATTATTTAGTTCCAAAAACTACCTTATTCCCATTAGATCATTTTATTACAAAAACGATTACTTATAAAAGTCGAGATGCCGAAGATGTTCCGATAACAATTTTATATAAAAAAGGAACTGTTCTCGATGGTAACAATCCAACTTTATTAGAAGCTTACGGTGGTTTTGGAGTAATCTCTGAACAACATTATGATGCAGCCTTACTCTACTTCTTAGAAAAAGGTGGTGTTTATGCTTATGCTGAAATTCGTGGTGGTGGAGAAAAAGGAATAAATTGGCATAAAGATGGAAAAGGTTTGAAAAAACAGAATTCCTACAACGATTTTATAGATGCTGCTGAATATTTGATTAAAGAAAAATATACAAATCCAAAAAAACTTGCCATTTCAGGTGGCTCAAATGGCGGATTATTAGTTGGAGTTGCTATGACACAAAGACCTGAGTTGTTTAAAGTAGTGATACCAAAAGTGGGGCTTTTTGACATGGTAAACTTCCAGAATTATACCACAGGAAAATATTGGTTTGATGAATATGGTAATCCTGAAAACAAACAAGATTTTGAGAATTTGTTGTCTTATTCACCTTATCACAACATAAAAGAAGACGTTAATTATCCTATAACTTTGCTCATTACCTCAGAAAATGATGATCGAGTGCCACCTTTTCATTCTTATAAATTTGCTGCACGATTACAGAATAGAGCCGCTCAAAAAAACCCTGTTTATCTAAAAACACTAGATAATTCTGGTCATTATGGGAAAGTATCTAACTTTAATAATTACTTTGAAGAAAAAGCCAATTTTTATAGCTTTTTGTTGTTTCATTTGAGAGGATAAAAAAAGCCAACTAAATTGTTGGCTTTTTTAATATTTATAATAAAATTATCTTTTTCAAAGCTTCTTTTCTTGAAATTTGAAAAAATTAAAATTTTTTCTTATCCCTTCAAAGCTTCCGCGCCACCAACGATTTCAAGGATTTCGTTTGTAATTGCTGCTTGACGCGCTTTGTTGTAGGTTAATTTTAATTGATTTCTCAACTCGGTTGCGTTGTCTGTTGCTTTGTGCATTGCCGTCATACGTGCTCCGTGTTCTGAAGCAAATGAATCTCTGATGGCTTTGTATAATTGTGTTTTTAATGATTTTGGAATCAAGGTTAACACAATTTCTTCTTTTGAAGGTTCAAAGATATAATCTCCTGTGGCTACTGGAATATCTGATTTTATTGGAGCTAATGGCAAATATTGTTCTGTTTGAATGATTTGAGTGGCAGCATTCTTGAACTGATTGTAGATCAATTCTACTTTGTCATATTCTCCTGAAACAAATTTTTCTGTAATAGCATCTGCAATAACACCCACATTTTCAAATGTTAAGTTATCAAAAACAGTACTTTGATTATCGTTTATTGCAAATGTTTTCTTTAAAACATCATTTCCTTTTTTACCAATTGCAAAAATATCTACTTGTTTTCCTGCGTAATAATCTGAACGGTTTTTTGCTTCTTTAATGATGTTTGAATTAAAAGCACCACACAACCCTCTATTTGAGGTAATAGCAACAAGTAATACTTTCTTTACTTCACGTTGTGTTGTAAACTCACCACCAGCATCTCCATCAAGAGTTGCAGAAAGATTTTGTAATAATTCCGTTAGTTTTTCGGCATAAGGTCGCATAGCTGTAATAGCATCTTGTGCTTTTTTTAGCTTTGCAGCAGAAACCATTTTCATCGCAGAAGTAATCTGCATCGTTGATGAAACGGAAGTAATTCTATTACGGATTTCCTTTAAGTTTGCCATTTAAGATTGTATTAAGATTGAAGTATTAAGTATCAAGACGTCTTAATTCTTGATACTTAACACTTAATACTTTTTAGTTATATTTCGCTGAAATTTCTTTTGCTGCATTTTCGATAACATCAGTAATGGTGTCATCTAATTTTCCAGCTTTCAAAGCATCAAGCGTAGCTCTGTGTTTGTTGTTCATATAGTCTAAGAAATCTTTTTCGAATTCTTTTACTTTATTTACTGGCACATTTCTCAACAAGTTTTTTGAACCTGCATAGATTATTGCAACTTGATTTTCAACAGTATACGGATCGTTCAAACCTTGTTTCAAGATTTCAACATTTCTTTTTCCTTTTTCAATAACGTTCAATGTTACAGCATCAAGGTCAGAACCAAATTTAGCAAAAGCTTCTAATTCACGGAATTGTGCTTGGTCTAATTTTAATGTTCCTGATACTTTTTTCATTGACTTAATCTGAGCATTTCCTCCAACACGAGAAACTGAAATACCTACGTTAATCGCTGGACGAACTCCAGAATTAAATAAATCTCCATCTAAGAAAATCTGACCGTCAGTAATCGAAATTACGTTTGTTGGAATATAAGCAGATACGTCACCAGCTTGTGTTTCGATAATTGGCAATGCGGTCAAAGAACCACCACCTTTTACGATACTTTTTAATGAATCTGGTAAATCATTCATGTTTTTTGCAATCTCATCATTCGCAATAACTTTACAAGCTCTTTCTAATAAACGAGAGTGTAAGTAAAAAACGTCTCCAGGATAAGCTTCACGACCTGGTGGTCTTCTTAATAAAAGTGAAACTTCACGGTATGCAACTGCTTGTTTTGATAAATCATCATAAACAATTAAAGCTGGACGACCTGAATCTCTAAAATATTCTCCAATAGCAGCACCTGCAAAAGGAGCATAAACTTGCATCGGAGCTGGATCAGAAGCGTTTGCAGCAACAATAACAGTATATGCCATTGCACCTTTTTCTTCTAACATTTTTGCAATTCCTGCTACAGTTGACGCTTTTTGTCCAATTGCAACATAGATACAGAATACTGGTTTTCCTGCATCATAAAATTCTTTTTGGTTTAGAATGGTATCCAAACAAACGGTAGATTTACCAGTTTGACGGTCACCAATAACTAATTCTCTTTGTCCACGACCAACAGGTATCATTGCATCTACTGCTTTTACTCCTGTTTGTAATGGCTCAGTAACGGGTTGACGGAAAATAACTCCAGGAGCTTTTCTTTCTAATGGCATTTCGTATAAATCTCCACCAATTGGTCCTTTTCCATCAATAGGAAAACCAAGTGTGTTTACTACACGTCCAACCATTTGTTCACCTGCTTTTAAAGAAGCAATACGTTGTGTTCTTTTTGCTGTAGATCCTTCTTTGATTCCTGTAGATGGTCCTAAAAGTACCACACCTACATTGTCTTCTTCAAGATTCAAAACGATTCCTTCTAAACCGTTTTCAAATTCAACTAACTCACCATATTGAACATTTGATAACCCGTAAACACGAGCGATACCATCTCCAACTTGAAGGACTGATCCAACTTCTTCTAAAGTTGCACCTGATTCAAAACCTTCTACTTGCTTTTTTAATATTGCTGAAATTTCAGCAGGTTTAATATCCGCCATAATTATTTATAAATAACTAGTTACTTAATTCTCTTTTTAATACTTGCAATCTGTTGGCTACTGAAGCATTGTATTGCTTGTCGCCTATTCTTAATATAAATCCTCCTATTAAACTAGGATCTACTGTATTTTCTATTGTAATTTTCTTGTTTGAAAAAGTAGAAATTTTTGCCAAAACTTTTGCTTCTAATGACGCATCCATAGCAATAGCAGTGGTTACTTTAGCAATTTCTACACCATTCATATCATCAAAAAGTTTGTTGTATTCTAAAGCTATAGCGTCTAGAATTTCAAATCTTTTGTTTTCAAATAATAATCTGAAAAGACTTTTAGTTACTGAGTTGGTATCTGTAAAAATTTCTTGTAATGCGCTTTCTTTTACTTCAACTTTTGTGGTTGGGTTTTGAATAAAAGTACTCAATTCCTTATTCCCGTTTATTGTTGAAGCAATAGTAGTCATATCATTATTAACTGCTTGAGCGACACCTTTATCATTTGCGATATCAAGGATTGCTTTTGCATAACGAATTGCTGCTCTTGTACTTGACATATTAGTTTAGTTTAGAATCGCCTAACATTTTTTCTACCAATTTTACTTGGGCATCTTTGTTAGATAATTCGTCTTTCAATAATTTTTCTGCTATTTCTATTGACAATGTAGAAACCTGAGCTTTCAATTCAGCCATAGCTGCATTTTTTTCGCTTTCGATAGCCACTTTTGCTTGCTCAATCATTTTCAAACCTTGAGCTTGCGCTTCGTTTTTTGAATCTGCAATCATTTTCTCTTTCATTTCACGAGCTTCTTTTAGCATCGTGTCACGTTCCATTCTTGCTTCTTGCAAAATACGTTGGTTGTCTGATTGCAAATTTTGCATTTCTTTTCTAGCATTTTCTGCAGAAAGTAATGCGTTTTTGATTCCTTCTTCTCTTTCGTTTACAGCGTCAAGAATTGGTTTCCAAGCGAATTTTTTCAATAATAGAATTAATCCAACAAAAATTATTGTTTGCCAAAAAAACAATCCAAACGAAAAATCATTTACTAACTTTTCCATAGTATATCTATCTTTATTATAATCTTAATATTTAATTGAATCAGAAGTTATAACCAACCGTTACAACTTCTGATTTTTTTTTAATTACGTTGCGAAAATTGCAGCGAAACCAATACCTTCAATAAGTGCAGCAGCAATAAGCATAGCTGTTTGGATTTTTCCAGTAGCTTCTGGTTGACGTGCAATTGCATCCATTGCAGAACCACCGATTCTACCAATACCAATACCTGCTCCGATAACTACTAATCCTGCTCCAACAATTCTAGGAATTTCCATAAAAATATGTATTAAAAATTAAACATTCTCTTTTAAGGCATTAGCCAAAAGGCAAAAGCCATTCTTTATTAATGATGTGCTTCATCGTGAGCTTCGTCGTGGTGATGCTCTTCTACAGCAGAACCAAAATACAAAGCAGCTAACATTGTAAATATATAAGCTTGTAATGCTGCAACTAATATTTCAATAACTGATATTATAAACGTTAATGTAAATGATAATGCTCCCATTCCGATACTTTTGTAAATGAATATCAAAGCTAGTAAACTCATAATTACGATATGACCAGCAATCATGTTAGCATACAAACGTATCATTAATGCAAATGGCTTGATAAATATTCCCAATAATTCTATTGGAGCTAAAATCACTTTCATTGGTGTTGGAACGCCTGGCATCCAGAATATGTGTCCCCAATAATTTTTATTAGCTGTTAATGTTGTAATGATAAATGTTATAATAGCCAATCCTGCTGTTACAGCAATGTTTCCTGTAACATTGATTCCTAGTGGTGTTAAACCAAAAATATTTAGAAACCAAATAAAGAAAAATACCGTCAATAAGAAACTCATGTACTTTTTATAATGTTTTTCACCAATGTTTGGAATAGCGATTTCGTCACGTACATACAATACAATTGGTTCGAAAAAACGTCCTGCTCCTGAGGCAATACTTCCGTTTTTTGCATATGATTTTGCTAATCCTGCAAAAACAAAAAACATTAATAAAGCTACAACCATAATTGTCAAAACTCCTTTTGTTATTGAGAAATCTAATGGTTTGATGTTTGTTGGATGATGTTCGTCTCCTATTAGAGTTCCAGCAGCATCGGTTTTGTATATTTTTTCGTCGTGACCTAATTTGTAATAATTACCGTTAGATTCTGCTACAGCGTGACCATGTTCGAATTTTGATGAAGAAAAAAATTGAACGCCATTATCCCATAATATAATAGGTAGTGGAAATCCGTAATGTTGTCCTGTTGCTTCGTCTTCAAATAATGAGAATTCGTGTGCATCTAAAACGTGATGATTTTTGAAAGCATCAATTTTAGATTTTATATCTGTAGGTTCAGCGTGAGCTTCGTGAGAAGTGTGTTCTTCTGAAGTTGCTGTTGTTTCAGTTTGTACTTTTAGTGAATCAATTGAAGTGTTTGCAAAACCAAATACTGGAAGACAAACTACTAAAGTTGCTATTATAAATTGGAGTGATTTATTGGAAAACACCATATCTGTTATTTAACTTGATTTTTACTTTCTGAAATTTGGTGCAAAGGTACATCTTTTCTTAATATTCCAAGAATATAAACTATTTTTTTTGATGAAATTGTTGATTTAAAACCTATTTATTGATTATTATTTAAAATTCGTATGGTTACAACGGTTTCAATTGCTAAAAATAAGGCAAAAACTATAAAAAAATTTATTTTTTCTATTGCAATATTTTCTCTGGTCGAATTCAAAATTGGATATAATAATGCATAAGAAAGAACCATTTTTATGCAAGTAACCAACAGAAATGTATGTCCAACACTGTCAATGTTTTTGTTTTTAACCTTTATTAGTAATAGAATGATAAGTATTGAGCAGATTCCGAAAAAAGCATACAATACTTCATTTGGATAAATAAAATTGGTGTATTTTGGATTATTTTGATTTAAATAAAAAAAAGCTTTGTGAAGTATAAAGGCAAGTAAAGAAATTCCTAAAGTTTCCAGAATGGGTTGGTATTTTCTAATATTCATTCTTTATTCTTCTGAAGATTTATTGATTTCCTTGAGTTGTCTATTGATGTTATAAAAAGCAATTGCGACACCAACTAAAGTTAGAACTTTAACATAAATCCTATGTGGATTGGGATATTTTGCATCTAACCAATTTCCTAAATAGGAAAAAACAAACACGATTACTCCCATTTGAATAGGAATATTTATTAATGCCAACCATTTATTATTGGTTCGTTTCTTGGGGTTTTGATTGTCCTTCAATTTGAATTACATTTTTTACGTTTGGTTTCATAACGCAAGTTGCGCTAAAATCTGCACCAGGTTCAACGGCAAGTTTTCCGCAAATAACTTCTCCATGAATACTTGCTTTTGCTTTAATATTCAGGATTTCTGTTACTTGAATTTTGCCTTCAAACTTTCCTTCAATGTCTGCATTTTTACATACGATATCGCCTTTGACACTTCCGGCTGGTCCTAATACAATTTTTCCGTTTGATTGAAAATTGCCAACTAGTTCGCCATCTAACCTAAAATCTGCATGCGAAAGAATATTGCCCTGAATGATTGTTCCTTCAACGATTCTATTTGTCTTTCCTAAAAGATCTGTATATGATTTTGGTTTTTTGTCAAACATCATTTATCGTTTTTCTTTTTTTGTTTCTGGAGAGTCTTGTGGTGGTGTACCAAATCCTGTTGGCATTTGAGGTGGCATTTGGTTAAGTTGCTCCTCTTTTTCTTTATACAATTGTTCTCTTGTAGGTTGAACTGGCGTAACCCCTTTTTCTCCTTTTATTGGTTTAAATTCAGTTGGATTTGTATTTATAGGTCGCTCAATTGGTGCTGAAGGTTTGGTCGTTAAATACTCTTCGAAATTTTTATTGATTTGTACGATTTTATAATTCTCATTTGATATTACATAAGCAATATCTTGAATTTTGTATTCTTTTAATTCTTTCAATATTGAAGCAATTCCTTTGGCATATTCTTCTGTTTTCATACCATGAATAACTACAAAGTTTTTGTCCATTGTATAAATATCATACGATGTGGTAAGCTTGTCAAGACTTCTATCTGAAATGAATTTCTTGATTTTTTCTTGTAATTTTTTAGTGTTTTTATCTTCTGGATTATCTGATTTGTATAGAATTTTCCAGCTTAATGGTTTGTCTTGATAAAACTTTAATGCTTCTAGTTTTGGCACATCTGTGCCTAATAAACTTTCGGCTTGTTTACCTTCATCACTATTTGGATAACTTAAAGCTACATAGTTTAAAGCTTTTTTGTATTCAATAATTCCTTTTAATTTTCCTACAATATTCGCTTTCAATAATTCAAATTTAGGTACAATTTCTTCACCTGTATATTGGTCAATTGCAATTCCAGAGTCAATCAAAGCTTTTTTATAATCTCCAGATTCATATACTTTATACAGTTTATTGTAACTTGTTTCTGGTGTTTCTATGGCAATTGCATCCGTTGAATTTTTGGCGCTTAAAATTTGTGCATAGCGAGAATCTGGATATTGATTGATAATTCTCTCTCGCATTGCCAATGCTTTGTCTTTATCTATAATCTCATAAATTTTAAAAAGATTATACATTGAAGGAAGCACCAATCTTTCTTCTGGGTTATTTGTTAGTAACGTCTCTAACTTATTTGCTGCTAATTTATATTCTTTGAATTTTTCTTTATAAATAACTCCTAATTGATAATAAGCAAAGTTGCGTTCTTTAGCAATACTGTCTATTTCAGTTTGTTTGGTTGGTAATTGTTTAATATAGAAATCGGCGGTATATGGATCTCCTAATTTCTCTTCTTTGCCTGTTTTATTTTCTTTTGTATTGTCTTTGTCATCTTCTTTTACAGCCGTGTCATCATCTCCTTCAATACTTGTATTTGACTTACTTGAAGAAAGTCTCCAGTTGTTTTTATACTCTCGCTTGCCCCATTTTTTCTCAAATTCTATTTTTCCGAAAGCAACAGTTTTTGAATTATAAAAATAAAAATTACTTTGTCCTACAGATGATGAAGATGCTATTGGTGGAGCATTATTTGGGCTAGAAGGTTGAACTGCTGCTTTTTTTGTATCCATTGAAGCATCTTTGCCCGCTTTTTTATTAGACATTTCTTGATTAGTACGGTCTTCTGTTTGTAGATTATCTGTACTTGAAGGATTGTTTTCGGCTTCTTTAGCTTGTTTTTCTAATAATAGTTTTTTGGCTTCTTCTTCCTTTTTTAATTTTGCAATATAATTTTCATAATAAGCCACTTTGTCTGGTTCAGACATTTTAAAAACATTAATAATGCTATCATTTATGGTTGCAATACCTTCATATTTTATAACATCATTAAGATTCAATCTTTTCTTTTCGATTTGTTTATGTTCTCGAGATCTAGCATTTAATTGCACCAAAGTACTATCATAATATTTCCCAGCGGTAATATATTTTGCTCTATTAAAATATATATCAGCTATATTTCTATAATTTGAAGCAAGCAGATATTGATTGGTTGATTTGGTTTTTAATGAAATGTTATAATACTTTTCGGCAACCACATTTTTATTTTTTTTATCATAAAACAATGCCATTTGGTGATTTAAAACATCCAAAAAAGGACGATTTTCTCTATCTTTTAATAAATCGTTAAACTTTTTTAGAAAAACAATTGTATCTCCTTTTTCTACATCAAATTGGTTGGCTTGTTTGATATGTGATTGAATAACATACTGTCTTGCTGCTTTTCTTTTCATATCAATTACTGATTGAAAAGAGGCAAAAGCACTGTCTTTATACCCTAATTCTTCATAAATCTGACCTAATATAAAATGATAACGTGCTTTTTCTTCTTTAGATTTTGTAAAATCTCTTGCTAGTTTGAGTTTTGCAACGGCACTATCTTTTTGTTCTAAGTTTAAAAAAGCTTGAGACAATGTTGCGTTTGCATCTGCATAAATCTGGTCTTTAAATTTTATTTCTTTTAATAATTTTCTCAAATTATCTATCGCCAAAGCGTCATTATCCATGCGCATATTGGTTTTTTCACGCCAAATTTTTGCTTCATAAATCTTACTGCTATTCGGGTATTTATATAAAATGTAGTTGAATGCTTCTAAAGCCGGCACAAATCGTTGGTCATAATATCTTGCTTTTCCTAGAATTAAATGTGCTTCATCCATTTGAGGGTTTTTTTCAGAACCAGCAATATTCATTGAATGTTTTTGAATTGCTTTTGCTGCTTTTGTTTCAGCACGCTCAAAATTTGGGTTTTTGGTGTTCTGACCAGGAAGAATATCTTCTTTATTGACTTGCATTCTTTCAATAGGTAATCTTTCCCAAAAATTATCTTTGTATTGTGTTTTTAAATCAAGTATTCCCTTATTTAAAGCAACTTCGCCGTTATACAAAATATTATATTCTGTACTCAATGCGTGGGAGTTTCTGGCCAAAAAGGAGTTTCTTTTGGTAGAACAAGCTATCAAAATTAGAAAAACACCCAGTATTGCACTATATTTATGTAAAGTAGTTTTCAAAGTAAACGGTTTTATTCTTAAACTTTTAAAAGTCAATTTTATTGTACTGACTGGTAAAAATACGTTTCTTTTTGATATAGCGAAAATTATAGTCTAAAAGTTTGTAATAAATTAAGTTTGTAAACAGTTTCAAGAATTTTACTTTTTTGAGTTGGTCTAGAATTCGTCCATCTTAAATGTTTTTTCTACTTTTGTAAAAAATAAAAAGTATGTCATCGTTCTATAAATTAAATATAAAAGAAGTACGTAGAGAAACCAAAGATGCAGTTTCTGTTTTGTTTAATGTGCCTTTAGAATTTAAAGATTTTTATTCTTTTCTAGCTGGTCAATATGTAAATTTGAAATTAACTCTTGATGGAATAGAAATTCGACGTGCTTATTCTATTTGTTCATCTCCAGAAAGCGGCGAATTGCGAATTGCAATAAAAGCGGTTTCTAGTGGTACTTTCTCTCAGTTTGCAAACTCAAAACTTAAAGCTGGCGACACAATAGAAGTAGGAACTCCTGAAGGGAAATTTACATTTGAGCCTGATGCAAATAGATTAAAAAATTATGTAGCTTTTGTTGCTGGTAGCGGTATTACTCCTGTTTTTTCTATAATTCAAAATGTTTTGAATAGTGAACCTAAAAGCACTTTTGTTTTAGTTTACGGCAACAAATCTCCCGAAGACACAATATTTCATCAACAACTTCATGATTTACATCTAAAAAATGTTGGCCGTTTTTTTATTCATTATGTATTTAGCAAAACCAAAGTTGAAGGAGAATTATTTGGTAGAATAGAAAAATCGACAGTGAATTTTGTGTTGAATAACAAACACAAAGAAAAAGATTTCGATAAATTCTATTTATGCGGTCCTGAAGAAATGATTACAGTAGTTTCGAATGTTTTGAAAGAACATAATGTTGCTGATAAAAATATAAAATTTGAACTTTTCTCAACCTCAACAAAAGAAAACTCAGCATCGACTTCTCATGAAGGTCATACCAAAATAACTGTTTTGGTTGATGATGAAGAAACTATTTTTGAAATGAGCCAAAAACAAACAATCCTTGAAGCAGCGTTGAAACAAGGAATTGATGCGCCATATTCTTGTCAAGGTGGTATTTGTAGTTCGTGTTTGGCTAGAATAAAATCTGGAACTGCCGAAATGAAGAAAAATTCAATTCTTACTGATGGAGAAATTAAACAAGGATTAATACTAACCTGTCAAGCACATCCAACTTCAACAGAAATATTTGTTGATTATGATGATGTATAGTTTATAAGTTGCTGTTTATAGCCGATAGAATACTATCAACCGATATTGTTCGCATCACATCTTCATAACCTTCTACTTTTTTATTTCCATAAATGGAAGTTGGTAGTTTTGGGAATAATGTTCTGTCTGAAACTAAACAATTTTCTAAAGGTTGATGAAATGGAGCAAATCCTGCAAAAGGATGAGTTGCGCCCCAAAGTGTGATGGTTTTTACTCCCAACATTGCTGCAATATGTGCATTTCCAGAATCCATAGAAAGCATAACATCAAGATTTGAAATGAATTGAATTTCCTCATAAAATTTCAGCTTTCCGGCAATTGTAATTACATTTTCGAAACCTTTTGCAAAAGTGTTTAAAAGTGTAATTTCATCTTTGCCACCGCCAAAAAGCAAGATTTTAAAATGGTTATTTTTAGCTAATTCTTTAATTACTTCTTGCATTAAATCTGCTGGATATACTTTGCTTTGATATTGTGCAAATGGAGCAATTCCAATCCAATGATAATATTCTTTTTTACCTGAAATCTTTAAAATTTCATCGGATAAACCTGCTTTTTCAGGAAAATTTGGTGTAGATAAATCAATAGAAAAACCTAGCTTTTCAAAAGTCTCTAAATGCCTTTCTACCATTGCTTGTAATGGTTTGAAAATTTTATTTTCTGAACGAGTTAAAGCTCTTTTTTCGGCTCTTCCTTTATCGGTAAACGCTGTTTTTTTTCCACTTATGACAAACAGATTTCTGATGACTTTTGAACGTAATACATTATGCAAATCTGCAAAAGCATCTACGTTAAGTTTTTGTAAATCAAGAAACAACCGCAACAATCCTAAAAAACCTTTATGCCTTTTCTTGTCATCAAATTCAAAAAAAGTAAGATTGGGAATTCCTTCAAAAAAAGGTTTGAAAAATGGTCTAGAAACCATTGTGATTTTTACGTCAGGAAACTGATTTGCAAATGCTCTTAAAACAGGAACCGTCATTGCGACATCTCCCATTGCAGAGAGTCGAATAACGGCTATATGTTGGATTGGTTTTGACAAAATTAACTTGTCGAAAATTATTTCTTATTCTGATACAAAACTGGATTCAGTTCGTCATCATTATACATTTTCATTTGTTTGTATACTTTCATGAACTTGTCACCATTTTCTATGTCTTTCAGTAAATCATCAATTGCGGTAGACAAATCTGTTCTTTGTTCTAGAAGGATATTTAGTTTTGCTTGACATTTATCTCTGTGGTCTTGCGAAGCTTCAGCACGAGTAGCTTCTTCTTGCATGTGATAAATTTTTAGAGCAAGTATAGACAATCTATCAAAAGCCCAAGCAGGACTTTCGGAGTTGATTTTTGCATTGTCTTTTACTTTGACATTGCTGTATTTTTGAAGAAAATAACTGTCTGTATATTCAACCATATCGGTACGTTCTTGATTTGATGCGTCGATTCTTCTTTTTAAAGTAAGTGCCGCAACAGGATCAATATTTGGGTCACGAATGATATCTTCAAAATGCCATTGAACTGTATCAATCCAGTTTTTATGATATAACAAATGTTCGAATTTATCTTTAGGATATGGGTTGTTTATTGGTTGATCAACATTATCATATTTGTGATAATCTTTGATACTTTGTTCGAAAACAGAATAAGCTAATTTTGAAAACATCTCTATATATTTTAAAAACACAAATATACTTTTATTACTTTTGAAAAACTTTAGATGGGTAAAGTTTTTTATATTATTATTCTAAAATCACAACACACTATTATGGACATTCATTATATATCAGAAAACAACAGTATACTCAATCATTTTCTTGCACAAATTCGTGATGTGACTATTCAGAAAGACAGCATGCGATTTCGTAAAAATATAGAACGTATTGGCGAAATTATGGCATATGAATTAAGTAAAACATTAGAATATAAAGCTATTGATGTTCAAACACCATTGGGTGTCAAACACACTACTACAATTGCAGACAATGTTGTTTTGTGCTCTATTCTTCGTGCTGGATTGGCTTTGCATACAGGTTTTATGAATATTTTTGATAATGCAGAAAACGGTTTTGTGTCTGCTTATAGACATCATCCAAATAATGATGAATTCTTCGAAATTTTGGTCGAATATCAAGCAGCTCCATCTTTTGAAAATAAAAATTTGATTTTAATTGATCCTATGTTGGCAACAGGGCAATCTATTGTTGCGGTTTTACATAAATTACACTTAGAACAAAAACCAAAAGAAATTCATATTGCGGTTGTTATTGCTGCTCCAGAAGGTATTGAATTTCTTGAGAAAAATCTTCCGCCTAATTGTCATCTTTGGGTTGCGGCACTTGACGAAAAACTGAACGAAAAAAATTATATTGTTCCTGGTCTTGGTGATGCTGGTGATCTTGCTTATGGTAGTAAATTATAATTGAAAGAAGTAAACAAAAAAACTACTTAGTATTAAAAAAGACAACACCACTTCTTGTTGCCATTTTACTTGTGCCATTTCTATGTGACTCGTGGTTATTATCGCTAATGGCGCAATTGTAAATAACAATAGATCATTGCTTTTATTTGGCGAAACAATATATATTAATACTCCGATAACAAAAGCTGAAATAATCTTTTTGTATGTGGGATGCAAAATTAAAGGTCTGTTTGACATTGATAATAACAAGGAAGCTATAAAAAATAACGAAATAGTGGCATAAATAGAAAGCGCTAAATTTTGATAATTATTTGTAAAATAATCTAATTTCAAATTTATTTTGATTTGATTGAGAAGTAGCCCAATCCAACTTTTATTAAAAAATAATGAAGCCGAAACAAAAATAATGGCTGTTGTGAAAAAGGCAATAAATGGCAAAAACCAGTTTCTGTAATCTCTTGCAACGTGAAAAAGTATCGAAATAAAAACTACTATTATAAAAAGGATGCTCCAAAAATGAAATAATGACGCTATAAAAACCCATAATGAGGCATCAAATATTTTTTCTTTAGGTAATTTTAAAGATTGTAATGATAATAATCTTCGTAAGGCCAAAAGAATACAAAAATTTGAAATTATCAAATTGAAATTATCTAAAACCGAAGGAAAAAACAAAAGAAACAATAAATAAAATAAAACGGTGTAGGCACTGTCTTTGCTCAATCCGTTTTTTTTAATAATGAAATTTGTAACAAAAAGTGAGGCAAAGATTGCACCTAAAATAATACATTTTTGAATAAGATTTTGCAACGAATTATCACTCGTAACGTGCTTGATTTGGTATAAAAAAAAGAAAAAAAGTACCCCAATTATTACAATTGAATAATTTAATGGTGTAGATTTTCTAAAAAGACTTGTTATCATAAGGATATTTTATACTTTTGTGTCTGTAAATATAATACTTGTTTAAAAAACAACACTAAAATATTATGAGAGCATTTTTTGAAGGAATACAATGGTTATTTGAAAAGATCTTTTTTATACCTCAAAACTTTTTGAGAAAATTAGAGTTAACAAGCTGGTTTGGTGCAAATATCATAAATTGGATTTTAATGGGAGTCTGTGTTTATTTTATGGTTTACTGGATTAAGCAATTAAAATTGCACAAAGCAAACGGAGAAGAAAATCAAGATACTACGGCTCATTCTTTCTTAACTAAGTAAGTCGAAACCTATATCTTTTCTATAATACATCGTATCAAAATGTAGTTTTACTATATTTTGATACGATTTTTTTATAGCTTCCTGAAAATCATTTCCAAACGAAGTTACCGCAAGAACTCTTCCGCCATTGCTAACTATTTTATCATTTTCGATTTTTGTGCCAGCATGAAAAACAATCGAATCGGAAATGGTTTCAATGCCCGAAATAATTTTTCCTTTCTGATATTCTTCTGGGTAACCACCTGATACAAGCATAATTGTTGTTGCGCTTCTAGAATCAATTTCTAACGAAATCTCATTCAATTTTTCATTTGCCACTGCTTGAAATAAGGCAACTAAATCTGTTTTTAGTCTCGGAATTACAACTTCAGTTTCTGGATCACCCATTCGCACATTATATTCAATAACAATAGGTTCGCCTTTTACATTGATTAATCCTATAAATACAAATCCTTTATATACAATTCCATCTTTTTGTAAACCGTCAATGGTAGGTTTTACTATTCTATTTTCAATTTTTTCTAATAAAACTTTATCTGCAAAAGGCACTGGAGATATTGCACCCATTCCACCTGTGTTTAACCCAGTGTCTCCTTCACCTATTCTTTTATAATCTTTGGCAGTTGGTAAAATTTTATAATTTTTTCCGTCGGTCAAAACAAAACAACTAAGTTCTATTCCGTCAAGAAATTCTTCAATAACAACTTTTGAACTTGCTTCACCAAATTTTTGGTTAACCAACATGTTTTTTAATTCTGCTTTCGCTTCTGCTAAATCTTGAATAATCAAAACTCCTTTTCCTGCTGCCAATCCATCTGCTTTCAAAACATAAGGCGGTTGTAAGGTTTCTAGAAACAAATAACCTTCTTCAACCGTTTCTTTGGTAAAACTATCATATGCTGCAGTTGGAATTTGATGCTTTACTAAAAATTCTTTTGCAAATTCTTTACTACCTTCCAATTGAGCTCCTTTTTTTGAAGGTCCAATTACGGGAATGCTTTTTAGCTGATTATCATTTGCAAAAAAATCAAAAATACCTAACACCAATGGATCTTCTGGACCAACCACTACCATTGCAACATTTTCTTGAAGTACAAATTTTTTAATACTTTCAAAATCAGTTGGAGTGATATTTATATTTGTTGCAATGCTTCCTGTACCAGCATTTCCTGGTGCTACAAAAAGTTGTGTGCATAAATGAGATTGAAGCATTTTCCAAGCCAAAGCATGTTCTCTGCCTCCAGAACCAAGTAGTAAAATAGTCATGTTGTGATTGTGTTTGTTGTGTTGCAAAAATAGTTTGTTTTGAAGGGAATAAATAATTAATTTTTAAAAAAATGTCTTTCCATAGTTGATAGTGATTTGTAAATATTATTTTTGATGAAAAATAAACTTCTGTGTTTAAAATATTCAATTTAGCGCTACGATTAAATGGTTTTCCTATTGAGAAAGCCAATAAAGAATTGTCTAAAATATTGAAATATAACGAACAAGAATACCTCCTTTTTCTTGAACAAAAAAAGAAAGAAATTGTTGCCTTTCATTTGCAAAACAATCCAAATTACAGAGAATTTGTAGGTAAAGATGCAGTCGAAAATTGGGAAGATTTACCCATTATGAAAAAGGCAAATTTTCAAAAACCATTACAACAAAGGCTTTCAAAAGGATATATACTAAAAAATGTGTATGTCAATAAAACATCTGGTTCTAGTGGAGATCCTTTTGTTTTTGCAAAAGACAAATTTTGTCATGCTTTGATTTGGGCCAACATTATGAGACGATTTAATTGGTATGGTATCGATTTTAACCATTCCTTTCAAGCTCGGTTTTATGGAATGCCTTTGGATTTTATTTCTAACAAAAAATTGCGTTTAAAAGACTTTTTTAGTAATCGATATCGTTTTAATATTTTTGATTTTTCGGATAAAGGAATTCAAAAAATGATAAAAAAATTCAAATCAACCAAATTCGATTATATCAACGGCTATACAAGTTCTATTGTTCTGTTGGCACATTATTTAAAACGAAATAATCTTTTTTTAGACACGATTTGTCCTTCACTTAAATTATGTGTTGTGACTTCTGAAATGCTTTTTGAAGAAGATAAACGATTGCTAGAAGAGCGCTTTAGAATTCCGATTATAAACGAATATGGCTCGGCCGAATTGGATATCATTGCTTTTGAAAATCCTGATGGAATTTGGAAAATAAATTCTGAAACATTATTTGTAGAAATCTTAGATGAAAATAATATTGTGCAACCTTACGGAAAAGAAGGTCGAATTGTGGTGACTTCATTTTATAACAAAGCACATCCAATGATTCGATATGAAGTTGGCGATATCGGAATTTTAGATGAAAAAAGCACGCCTAAAAACCCAATTTTAAAAAAATTAATTGGTAGAACCAATGACGTGGCTATATTGCCAAGCGGAAAAAAATCTCCAGGAATGACTTTTTATTCTATCACAAAAAAATTATTTGATGATGATGGAAACGTGAAAGAATTTGTTATTATTCAAACTAAAAAAGACACTTTTGAAATAGAATATACTAGTGAAGTTGAATTGACAGAAAGTGAAATTTCTAAAATAAAATCTGTTTTCACTACTTTTTTAGAGCCCAATCTAAATTTTATTTTTAATCGAAAAACAGCTATTGATAGAGCTAAAAGCGGAAAACTAAAACAATTTAAATCCTTGGTCTAAATAAAAATGGAAGAAATCCTTATTATATCTAATTATTATCCGCCAGAAAAAGGCGCTGCTGCCAATAGAATAGAACAGTTAGCTTTGAAATTAGACCAAAACAAGTATTCTGTTTCTGTTATTTGTCCTTTGGCAAATTATCCAAAAGGCAAAGTTTTTCCTGAATATGCTGGTAAATTTTCGGTTACAGAAAAAATACAAAATATTACCGTAAAAAGGCTGTGGATTTATCCAAGTATTAGTAAAAATATTATTGTTAGATTACTTTCGGTAGTATCTTTTTCAACTAGTTTGTTTTTTTACTTACTATTCAAAAAAACACCTCAAAAAGTTATTGTGCAATCGCCACCATTATTATTGTCTTTCATTTCTGTTTTTGTACTTTCTTTGAAAAATAAAAAAATCATTCTTAATGTTTCTGACTTATGGCCTTTGGCTGCAATTGAATTAAATGCATTGAAATCTGGAAGTTTTTCTCATAAAGTTTCTTTGTTTTTTGAGCGATATATTTATTCCAAAGCAACTTTAATTCTTGGGCAATCAAACGAAATTATTGCACATATCAAAACTATTTCTCCTAAAAAAGTATGCTATTTGTATCGTAATTTTCCTGACCATTTAGATACTGAAATAAATGTATTGTCAAATGAAAATGAACCTATAAAACTATTTTATGCTGGTTTATTGGGAGTTGCACAAGGTGTTTTTGAGTTGTGTCAAAAAATTGAATTAGAAAATTTGAATATCGAACTACATATTTTTGGCGATGGAGCAGAAAAATCGAAAATCGAAAATTTTATAAAAAATTCAAATTCTAAAATTTTCTTTTACGGAATGATAGATCGTTCTGTTCTTCTAGAAAAAATTAAGCTATATGACATTGCTATTGTACCTCTAACAAAAAGAATTTTTGGTTCAGTTCCATCCAAGATATTTGAATACGGCTCTTTAGGATTTCCGATATTGTATTTTGGTGGTGGTGAAGGAGAAACAATTGTGCATGAAAACAATTTGGGATGGGTTGCAGAAGTTGGGAATTTTGACTCCTTGAATGCTGTTTTGAAAGTTATTTCTAAATTGAAAAAAACAGAATTAAATCAAATGAAAAAAACCATTTATACTGTTTCTAAAACTCGTTTTGATTTGAATGAACAAATAATAAATCTTATTCAAAAAGAGGTTTTTTAATACGCTTTTTCTTCTCCTTTAAAAATATTGATAACCGTTTGTGCTATTATTTTTAAATCTAAAATGAGTGACCAATTCTCAATATAGAAAACGTCAAATTTTATTCTGTTTACCATATCTTCATCAGTTTCAATCTCACCTCTAAAACCTCTTACTTGAGCCAATCCTGTAATTCCTGGTTTTACATAATGACGAACCATATATTTCTTGATTTTGTTTCCATAGGCTTTATTTTGTGACCAAAGATGTGGTCTTGGACCTACAACAGACATATCTCCTAATAATACGTTCAAGAATTGTGGCATTTCGTCAATACTTGTTTTTCGCATAAAACGCCCTATCTTAGTAACTCTAGGGTCGTTTTTTGAAGCTTCTCTTTCTGTCGTTTTATTGATTTGCATTGATCTAAACTTGTAACAGAAAAATTCTTTTTCATCAATTCCTGGTCTTCCTTGTTTGAAAAAAATTGGGCCTCTTGATTCCAATTTTATCAAAATTGCTAATATTGGTACCAACCAAGATAAAAGAAAAACTATTACAAATAATGAGAAAAAGATATCAAAACCTCTTTTGAAAGCTTTGGTTATTGGCTCATGAAGCATTGTTTTTTGAAGAGACAATACCGGAAAAAATTCATAGTAATCAATTCTAAGGTTTTTAGAAAAAATTTCTTTGGTGTCTGGTATAAATTTAATTGCCTTGTTATTTTCGTCAGCAAAATCAACTAAATCTTTAAGTTGGTCATTGGTAATTTCGTTTAAAGAGCAATATATTTCATCAATTTTATTATCTAAAACAAATTCTTTAATATCTTCAACTTTACCTTTTATATTGGCGTTTGATTTTTTGTCTGAGAAATAACCCATAAAACGATAACCATAATCGTTTCGGTTTTCAAAAAGTTCTTTTAACCTTATAGATTCTGGAGTATATCCAATAATAACAGCATTTCTAAAATTGCTTCCTGTAACTATTCGATATTTTTTTAGGTAATAAAAAAACAAATATTTAAAAATTGTAATCAATACAAAACTTGAAACCATAAAATAAGCAATGGCTGTTCCGCTAAAAATTACTTCTTTTGAAAACGGGAAAAATGCAATAATTAACAGTAAAAATAAAACGCCTTGTTTTACAATTTTAGAAACAATTTCTACTGGTGTTGTAAATCGATATATTTCATAAAATTTAATAAAAAAAGCGGTTAAACCCCATACAATGGTTTGATATACAAGGTAATACAAACAATTTAGATTTAATTCTTTGAAGAAAAATAAGCTCAAAGAGGTAATAACCAATAAGTCAAAAACAATACTTATTGGTCTAATATATTTTGAATATCTACCTGTTTGTGCTGCAGTCATACTA